>NZ_JBDPNU010000044.1:0-104934 GCF_050468105.1 Fictibacillus sp. NRS-1165 | reverse complement strand
AAATTTGGGGTGCAGTTCATTCCCGGTCCTGTTTTTTTATTCTCCGTTTTTTCATTTTAGGCTGAATGTATTTTGACAAGTAAAGATAATTAGTAAAGGAAGCAACGAGGTTGCTTCTTTTTGTTTTGCTAACGGGTTACTTATCTCACTTTTAATTTTGTTACTGTTTTTGATTTTTTAGCTAATTTACCAAACTCTTTTAACAGGTCTTTTGAAATCTTGTCCTTTTTAGATGCCATATGTTTTTCACCCTCCGGTATTAATCATTCGTTTTTTATTATCTTGTCCTAAAAAAGAATAGATTATACGTTCTAGTCCTTCATTTCTTAGAATATCCTAGCAATATAACAATCTAACAATATGACACTGAGATAAAAGAGGGTAATAGCCTCAAAAAGGAAGAGGGGAGAGGAACCATGAAACCCATTAACCCGTTATTTGATAAAAAATCCCCCATTAGTGTACAAGGAGAAAAACCAGGCAATGTTCGTAAAAAAGCAAAAACCAGAGCCGAAGGACGTAAGGTAAGATGTGATAAAAAGAAGGATGTTAAGATTCCATTCACTGCTTATGAAAGGCAACTTATAAAAAAATTAGCGAAATTAAAAGGCCAAGATCCCACTCCATATTGTACGGAGTTAATAAAAAAAGGCTTAACAAGCAACTATTCATTTATTGATTTTCCTTACGATCCTAAAGGAAAACCGTATCCTGTTAAGCTAGAAAATTACTTTCATGATTTACTGTTTGATTATAAAGTGCAATGGGATTGCAGTTTAAAGGAAGCAGCATACCGAATTGTTTCGTATATGTTAACGATGGAAGAAGGAAATCGATGATCTGGCCTATCAGCCTAAAGGGTATGTTGATCATTTGTTCAAAAAGGTTCTGCGTAAACTTTCCAATTCTGTTGATCTAAAATATACTCAGGACTTCTTGTCATGGTTATGAAAATCGAGAACAGCGATCACAAACATTCCAAAACTAAGCATCAACGAGATGACTTCGAATGTGTTCATTGAACATCGCCTCCTTTATTTTCAGTCTCTCCGGTACCAAATTTGTCCTATTCGCCCAATGAATAATGTTTTTATAAAAAAAAAAGGACCCCCGCTCCCAGCACTAAATAAAAATAATGCACAAAGCTTTAATGCCCCATCTTTAAACCGCCATACGCCATTCGGTCCGAGGAGATAAAAGAAAAAACCCAAAGCCAACAAGGCTTCGGGATTTATCTCTCCATTTCCTTAAAAAGAAACAGAATCGTTGACTGAACGATCTTTTGTTCCGCTGATGATCGGACGGACGAAACGGATGACAGCGAGGGAAGCAAATACGGCCAGACCGCCCGCGAGAAGGAAGGCACCTGAGAACGTCCCCGTCTTATCGACGATAAAACCTGTTAACGCAGGCCCGATGATACCCGCTGTGTTGGCCAGGAAATGCATGAATCCCCCAACCGATCCTACATTGTTCTGATCGACCACGTCCTGGACAATGGCCCAATAGATGGCTCCCGTTAGATACAGGAAGAATACGGATAATGCCACGAGAATAACCGCACTTACAGTTGTTGTTACCAGTCCGGCAACCCCTATGCAGATTGCAGAAGCAAGCAGGCAGGTAACAAGCACTACTTTACGTGAGAACAGTACGCCTTTTTTGGCTGCCTTTTTAAATACATAATCTGAAACAAAGCCGCCGGCTGCAAGACCGATAAAGCCCAAAATCCATGGAATGACCGTGATGACGCTCATAGATTCCACACTCAAACCGCGTTCTTTTACGAGATAGCTCGGGAACCACGTCAGGAAGAAGAACAAGATGTAGTTGTAAGCAAAAAAGGCAAAGGCGGTAAACAGCACCGTTTTTTGTTTCAAGTAAAACGTCAGTGGAATTTTCTCTTGAGGCGCAACATCCACTTTGACTGCCGGTGCCTCTCCCATTGGTTTGGCCGGTTTTTCTTTTACAAATTTAAACCAGCATACTGCCCATACCAACCCGATAATCATGATCAGAATGAAGGACACCTTCCAGCTGAACGCCACTGCGATCATGCCGACGATTGGTCCCGAGATCGCTCCTCCTAATGGCGTT
The DNA here is from genome assembly GCF_050468105.1 of Fictibacillus sp. NRS-1165. Lineage (NCBI taxonomy): Bacteria > Bacillati > Bacillota > Bacilli > Caryophanales > Fictibacillaceae > Fictibacillus > Fictibacillus sp. NRS-1165. The sequence continues at coordinate 102,837 of NZ_JBDPNU010000044.1, read as the reverse complement.
CCGCTATTTGTGACTCCGATGGCTGAAGCTCTTTGTGTCGGCGGGAACCAGTTATTGACCATTTTGTTGATCGTGGCTGAAAGAGGCCCTTCTCCCATTCCAAACAATACACGAATGACCATTAAGCTTACAAAGCCTACGGCGAGTGCGATCGCACCACTGAATAAGGACCAGACAACCATGGCGACAAACAATGTTAACTTCGCTCCATAGCGGTCCGATGCCATTCCTCCCAAAAAGTTAAAGATGGCATAGCCGACGGAGAAGCTGCTGAAGATCAGACCCATTTGTGTAGCAGATAATGTTAAATCATCCTGAATAAATGGGGCTGCGATCGAAAGTGCCGAACGGTCCAAATAGTTGATAACGCCCGCAACAAACAACATGATAATAATTGGCAGTTTATCTTTTGAAAACATGGCAAACCCTCCCTATACATTTGAAATATTCTGATATTTTTAGGCAACCCGGATATAAACCGGTTTAGTAATGGAGTGCAGAATTGGATCTACTCCAGGTTACTGTGACGCATTAAAGCGGATTCATTATTTTCAGTTTGCTTTGCACCATAGCTCAAGCACACCGCGTCACAAAAGACATGTACACATTGATCAAAAAGGGAGCCCAATGGCTGAATGCTAGCTGCTTCGTCTTCCCCTCTATATTTTGTTGCTGCAGGAAGGTGTGCCACTAGGGTCGAGTAATCTGCCAGCTTTGAATCCGTCCTCGTCGTAATCGCAATGACCCGGCATTCAAGCTCTCTGGCTTTTTTTGCCGTATTCACTACACTTTTTGTCGTTCCTGAACCAGACACCGCTACCACCACGTCCCCAGATTTCAAGGCGGGAGTAATGGTTTCCCCTACTACGAAGACAGTTGCCCCCAAATGCATCAATCGCATGGCAAATGATTTCGCCATGAATCCAGACCTGCCTTCACCAACGACAAAGATCCGTTTTCCCGACTGCACATGTTCCGTTACAGCTTCTACTAAACCAGGATCAATCTGATCAACAACACCCTGAATCTCCTGCAAAATGGTGTTCATATCATTCATAAGCCTTCTCCTTCTGCTGTTTTGCCATCTCATAAAAGGTTTTAGCAGCCAACGCGGGATCATCCGCCTTTGTAATGCTTGACCCGATTATGGCAACATATGGGCTGTGTTTTTTAATTTCACAAAAGGAATCTATCGATATACCCCCAGCCATGGCTAACCTGTTTGAAAAAGAAGGGATATGCAGGCGCCCTTTTTGCCCTCTCATTTCTTGCTCATCTTTACTTACATGTGAACAAAGAATCGCCTCTTCAAATTGGCTGCACATTTGGATTTGTTCTTCGGATGCATTCAGCAGATCAACCATGACTTGCTTGCCATGCTTTTTAGCGGTCTCCATACAAGCTTCAATGGATACGGCAGGAGCAGTTCCCAGCACTGTTGCCACATCGGCACCCGCCGAAAAACAAAGCTCAAATTCATACACTGCGTTATCAAACGTCTTACAGTCTGCCACGATCATTATATGAGGAAACGCTTCTTTTAAAAGGCGCACGCTTTCCATGCCGAATTCCTTAATCAATGAAGTCCCTACTTCGATCCAGTCAATGTATGGCTCCACTCGATCAGCAATGGACAGCGCTTCTTCAATCGATAGCCGGTCTAAAGCAAGTTGAATATTCACAGGGATTGAACCTCCATTTTTTGAACGGAATGCTCATCTTTTGTATTCACAAGCAATGTAAAGATGACGGACAGCAAAAGGGAACCAGCCATAAAGATATAGGATGCACTAGGTCCGCCGGTCACTCCGTTCAGGTACCCTACAAAATAGGAGCCGACGAATGATCCTAAAGCGCCCATACTGTTGATTAATGCCATTGCTCCGCCTGCAACATTCCGCGGCAGAATCTCCGGAATGATCGCAAAGAACGGCCCGTAAGGTGCATACATGGCCCCGCCTGCAATCACTAAGAGAACAAACGATACCCAAAAGTCAGATGTACCCACTGCATAGGAACCATAAAAAGCAATGGCCCCGATCAGCAATGAAACCCATACAAAGCTTTTTCGATTGAGTGTTTTATCGGAGTAATAGGAAACGAGCAGCATTCCGATTACCGCAAGGACATAGGGCGCTGCAGAAAGCCAGCCTGTGGCAACGATGTCCATTTTGGATGCCTTGGAAATAATGGAAGGAAGCCACATGACAAAACCGTATACACCAATACTCCAGAAAAAGTATTGAAAGCAAAGGTAAATAACCTTTTTGGATTTGAATGCTTCACGATAATTTTTTACAGGCCTCATCCCTGATTGTTCTTTTTTCATTTCCGTTTCGAGATTCATTTTCTGCTCATCAGTCAGCCATTTTGCTTCTTTTGGACGGTCATTCACAAGCTTCCACCAGATAAAAGCCCATAGAACGGCAGGTGCCCCTTCAAGGATAAACATCATGCGCCAATCGAAAGCCTTCAACAGATAGCCAGATAAAATAGACATCCATAGAACCGTTACAGGGTTCCCTAAAATAAGGAAAGTGTTCGCACGGGAACGCTCAGTCTTTAAAAACCAGCCGCTTAAGAAAACGAGCATCGCGGGCATAACAGCGCTTTCAACAACTCCAAGAAAAAAACGAATCGGATAAAGCCAGGCGACATTGGTCGCAAAACCGGTAGCCGTTGCAAGTCCTCCCCAAAGAATTAATGACCAGAAGACGAGCTTCTTTGCACTCTTCTTTTCAGCATAGATCGCTCCAGGAATCTGAAAAAAGAAATAACCTAAAAAGAATAAAGAAGCCAGTAGGGAAGAAACAGATGCTGTAATATTTAAGTCTCCACCCATTCCACCGGCAACACCGAAACCATAATTCGCACGATCAAGATACGCCAGGCTGTACGTTATAAAAGCAATTGGAATCAAGATCATCCAGCGCTTTTTGCTTGCTAATGGATCAATGTTCCTCATGACAGTAACCACTCCTTTATTTTGTGATGTTACGCGTTTGCAAGAAGCGCTGTATAACTGCACGCTTCATTACCGTCGGATATGGGAAATTCAATAGCCCTCGGAATATCATTTGAAAAATGGGAAACAAGTTCCCTCCATTCGGAAGTTTCACCTGCAGGCAGAGGCAAGGTGACCAGCCTGCCGTTCTGTTGTTCGATGTGCTTGAAATGCAGATAAACCACATATTCTGAAAGTACTTTTGCCGCCGAGAACACGTCTTCCCCGGTAAATGACCAATTTCCAATATCGAACGTCATCTTTACAGGTACATGCTGCTCCTTGGCTTCCTTAAGGAAATGATGAATCTTTTCAAGGGAACCGCCATGGTTTGTCTGGTCATTTTCAATCGTGATCTGCAAATTATGATCGTTAAGGCTTAGTGAAGCGAGCCATTCTTTTAATTCCGTAACGCTTGATCGCTGCATGTTATAGTGGCCGAGTGAAAACTTGACAAGGGAAGCACCAAGTGTAATCGCTTCCATAACAGTCAATGCAGCTGCCTCTTTATTTAATGATCCTAAAGCGTTAAACAAATCTACAGGCGCCGAATAAACGGAGGTTAAATGTGCTTCCTCCAACTGGGTGCGCAGATCTTGCAAAGAACCTACCTCCTCACTAAAAAGCTCTCTTCTGATCTCTGCACCCTGTGCCCCGGCATGGGCAATAAGCGGAAAAAAATGCCCCTGGCCTTTCTCCTGTACTTCTTTTGACTGAAAGGAATTTAAAGTAATAAAAATAGGCTGCATATACTCCCCCATGCTTCACGGTATTAATCTGAATCTCTTTCAATAAGACTTGGTTTATAGCGAAAGATGTCCTCAAACTCTCTATCTTCTTTGTTTTTAATCTGGAACAGCAGCAGCTCGACAGCTTTTTCCGCCATTTCAACCACCGGCTGAGCAACAGTCGAAATCGGCGGAGTAAAAAAGCTCGCAAACGGCACATCATCGATCCCGATCACTGCTGCGTCGCCAGGAATCGTTAAATTCCGTTTCTTCATGAATCTCAGCACTTCATAAAGGACAATATCATTCCCTGCCAATAGGGCATCCGGCGGTGCCGGCAGGTTAAACATTTTCTCAAGCACGGCCGGCAGCTGATCGGCAGATGCACTCTTCAAGTAAGCTTTATTAACTGGCAGACCATGATCGACCAGAGCGTTCTTAAAACCTTCCAGGCGTTCCACCCGGGGGCTGATGTTTCGGATGATCGAAGTTGTAATCAGTGCAATCCGTTTGCGGCCATTTTTTACAAACTGAGAAACGGCCAGTTTTGCTGCCATCTGGTTGTCCAGCATGACGGTGGCTATATTCAGGTCCTTAATCGTTCGGTCAATAAACACGACCGGAAACTGCTGGCGCTTCATTCGTTCATAAAGATCAAGGTTACAGCCCGTCGGAAAAATCATGATTCCATCAACCTGCTTGGCCAGCAGCATTTCAATATACTTCTTTTCTTTTTCCGGCTCATCGTCTGCATTGCACACAATAATCTGATAGCCTTGTTCATGAAACGCATCTTCCATTGCCCTTATAATCTGGGTGGAAAAGGTGTGAAGAATATTGGCGACCACTACTCCAACCGTAAACGTTGCTTTTTGCTTCAAGCTGCGGGCCACAATATTTGGCTGGTAATTCAGTTCTTTGATGGTTTCTTCTATTTTTTTCTTCGTCTTTTCGCTCATATAATCAAACCGCTTGTTTAAAAACTGAGATACCGTACTTTTTGAAACCTTTGCATGTTTGGCTACATCAGCTATCGTAATGTTTTTCATGTGCTTCATCCCCGTCCAATTCATTCCATTCAAACATTATAAGATACCTGAAAGTGCTTTACAATCGGGGACTTTGCTATACTCCGGAATAGGCCATGAAGCCTCCGTCAACAGGAACCGTGATGCCAGTAACGAAACCTGAACAGGATTCATCAGCTAGCCAGAGCAGTGTTCCGAGCAGATCCTCCGGCTTCCCAAACCGCTTCATAGGGGTGCCGGAAATTATCTTTTTGGACCGATCGGTATAACTTCCATCCTTCTTCAAGAGCAATCCCCGGTTTTGCGTCGTTAAAAAGAACCCCGGAGCGATGGCATTCACACGCAAGCCGGTTTCAGCAAAATGGACGGCCATCCACATGGTAAAGTTATTGATCGATGCTTTTGCCGCACTGTAAGCCGGTACCTTTGTCATTGGTGAATAGGCACTCATGGATGAAATGTTGATGATTGCTGGTGATTCTGCCTCCAGCAAGGCCCTTCCGAACACTTGAGACGCAAGAAAAGAGCCGGTAAAGTTGGTAGAGAACACAGTGGAAAATCCGTTCTCATCCATATCAAAGAATGATTTTCCTGAAGCGTCTGCGTCGTACGTCTCAAAATCGGTGATCGCATCGGGATGGTTACCTCCAGCCCCGTTGATCAAAAGATCAATGGAGCCGAACGTTTCCAAAATCTCCTCCTTTGCCTTTTCAAGCGAATTCCGGTTTAATACATCGGTAGAAACAGAAAGGGCGGTGCCGCCAGACTGCCGGATCTCATCGACGACCTTTTGCCCTTTTTCAGCGGTTCGGTTCAGAACGGCCACCTTCATCCCGTGGCGGGCAAGCTCACGGGCCATCTCGGAACAAAGGACCCCGCTGCCGCCGGTGATGACGGCTGTTTTACGGTTTAAGTTTTCATGCACGGGAATCATAGGCCAACTCCTTTTTTGCGATGGACTGATAGGCATCCCATAGACCGTTCAAATACATGATCCCAAGCGCACGGTCATAGAGCCCGTATCCCGGGCGGCACTGTTCACCCCAGATATGGCGCCCATGATCGGGTCTCACATATCCTTCGTATTGCTGTTTGTGAAGCTCCTCTACAACACCCTTGATATTAATCGAGCCATCCTGAGTCAAGTGGGAGGTTTCTACAAAGTCACCATTGTCATAGATTTTGACATTCCGGATATGGGAAAACGGAGCGCTGCCTGCATATTTTCTCGCGATCTCCACCATATCATTGGCAGGGTTGGCACCCATTGAACCCGTACACATCGTAATGCTGTTGGACGGTGAATTTGAGATCGCGCGCAATTTCTCGTAGCTCTTCTCACCTGTTATGATGCGAGGCAAGCCGAAGATCGGCCAGGGCGGATCGTCAGGATGGATGGCCATTTTGATGCCGCACGCTTCTGCCACGGGCAGGATTTCATCCAAAAAGACTTGAAGGTTCGCCCAAAGCTTCTCTTCGTCGACCTCCTTGTAAGCCTCAAAAAGCTCCTTGATCCTCGCCATTTTTTCAGGCTCCCAGCCGGGCAGGGTCAGGTCAGAGGCTTCTGCCACCGTACGGATCAGCTCTTGGGGATTGAGTTTCTCCACTTTGGCTTTTTCAAAAAACAGAGCAGTGGAACCGTCTTCCAATGGGTGAAACATATCTGTTCTTGTCCAGTCAAAGACCGGCATAAAGTTGTAGCAGATGACCTTTACGCCAAATTCGGAAAGATTGCGGATCGTCTGCTTATAATTTTCGATATAATGTCCGCGTTCTTCATTGCCGAGCTTGATCGCTTCATGGACGTTCACGCTTTCTACGACCTCTGCATGAAAGCCGTTGGATTGAATGTATTCCACTTCAGCTTTTATTTCTTCCTTTTCCCATACTTCTCCGACCGGCTTTTCGTGCAGCGCCCAAACGATTCCCTTCACTCCCGGAATTTGTTTGACGTGATCCAGCGTGACGGTATCGTTTCCACGTCCGTACCATCGAAATGTGATATTCATCTTACACCTCCGAATATTGATTCAAAGTATTCATATATTTTCTGCTTAACGAGACAGCTTCTTCATAACCGCCCTTTTGATAGGTTTTCGTAAGATCACTTCCGACACCCACAGCAACAGCTCCTGCTGCTAGCCATTCGTTCATGTTGTTCAAAGAGATTCCTCCCGTAGGCATAATTCGCACGTTCGGCAGAGGACCGTTGACAGAACGGATAAATGAAGGATCAAAGGTATTTGCCGGGAACAGCTTCAGTACATCACACCCGGCCTCAAGCGCGATTGCCATATCGCTGATGTTCATACAGCCCGGCAGATAAGGGACACTATACCGGTTGCAGAGTGCGGCAATCTCTTTTACAAAATGGGAACTGACGATGAATTTTGCTCCGGCTAGAATCGCATGGCGGGCCGTTTCTGAATCCATGACCGAGCCTGCGCCCAAGAGAACGTTCAGTTGCCTCAATTCCTTGAATACATCCTCCACCTGAGGGGTTGTATAAGTCAGCTCTATCGCTGTAATTCCCCCTTCGACGGCTGCTTTGGACACTTCTGCTGCTTCATGACTGTCCTTGCCGCGGATCACAGCCACAACCCGTGATTCCAGGAGCTTGTGTAAAACCGAGTATTTCGGAAGCATCTTCTCTCCTCCTTTAATCAAATGTTATAACCGCTTTTCGAACCTGATCAGGGTGTTCTTCTACAAACCGGAAAGCATCCTGCACATCTGCAAGTGAAAATGAATGAGTCACCAGGCCGCTATGCGTTAATTTTCCTTTGTTCAATAAATCTACTACTTTAGGAAACTGGTACGTTTGCAGCCTGGATCCTGTTACGGTTACTTCTTTTTTTGTAATAGGCAGCTGGGAGATCGTAGACGTTTTTTCATCAAAACCGAGCACGACCACATTCCCCGCCGTGGATACCGCTTCAATGGAAAGTTCAAAGGTCGATGGAAGACAGACGGCATCAATGACGACATTTGCACCCTCACCGTCCGTCCAAACCTTCACCTGCTGCATGACATCCTCTTTCTGTGGATTTACAACGTGATCTGCGCCATTTTCCTTTGCGAAGGCCAATCGCTCTTCGTTTAAATCAGTAATCAAAACAGCGGCCCCAAGCAGTTTGGCCATCTTTAAAATACAGATGCCGATCGGGCCTGCGCCCTGGATCAAAACCGTATCGCCTTTTTCAACCTGGCCTCTCCAGACCGCCTGGGCACCGATCGTGTAGGGCTCTGCCATCACGGTCTCTTCCCATGGCAATGCTGCGTCAACCGCATGCAGCTGTTTTTCCGGCAATACAATCCATTCCCTCATACCGCCATCCTCATGAACCCCAAAAACGGAAAGAGAAGAACAAACATTGGGACGGCCCTTTCGGCACGCATAACATGTGCCGCAATAACGGATAGGTTCTACTACAACATGGTCGCCAGCCCGGAGATGGTGCACGTATGGGCCGACCTCTTCTACTTCTCCAGTGACTTCATGGCCGATCACCCTTGGGAGAGTGGCCAGCGGATTGGTCCCATGATAGATGTGCAGATCGGATCCGCAGATTCCGACCCGCTTTACTTTTACAAGAACATCATCCGCGTTAACGATAGATGGCTTCTCCACTTCCTCGGTCACAAGGTCAAATGCTTTCCTAACTTTAACCGCTTTCATTTTTCTCACCTGCTTTTTAGGAATTCATAAACACTTTCTGCAATCGTAATTCCTTCCACCCGGTTGCGTTCCTCATGCAGCTGTTCGATTTCTCCCGGCACATATACACGTTCGAATCCCGGAGCCGGCTCTGCGTTCTGCAATTCTTCGAGCATTCTGTCCATCTGCTCCAGGAAGACGTCCCTGTCTGTAAAGAACGAAGGGTTGATAGCACAAAAGTAATGGCCGAGTTTTCGCTTTTTGTCCAGGTCGCCGTACATACTGTTAATGTGAGGGCCAAACGCTGCTCCAGCGAGCAGACCGGAGAATACATCAACGATGACGGAAAGCCCATAGCCTTTAGGCCCCCCGAATGTAGAAAGCGAAACGACTTTGTTCGGATCGGTGACGGCTCGGCCGTTTTCGTCCACGCCCCATCCTTCAGGAATCTCTTTCCCTTCTTCCCGGGCCTGAAGAATTTTTCCGAAAGCCACATTGGAAGTTGCCATATCCAAGATAAACGGCTTCTTCAATTTAGATGGTACTCCATAGGCAATCGGGTTGGTTCCCAAGAACGAAGACTTTCCCCCAAAAGGGACCACAATTTTATCCGTGTGGCTCATCGCAATACCGATCAGCTTGGCATCGGCCGCCTTTTGTACGAAATAGCTTAACGCTCCGCAATGACTGCTGTTGACTGCCGTCACCATTCCGACGCCATTTTCCTGCGCCATCTGGATCGCATGGTCCATTGCGATATCGCCTATGACGTGTCCGAATCCATCCTTGCCGTCCACGATTCCCGTCACAGGACCTGTCCCTTTAAAGACCGGTTTTGCTTCAGGATTAATTCCGCCCGCCTTGAGCCGGTTCATATAATGTTCCGTACGAAGTACACCATGTGAATTTACATTCCGCAGATCAGCATGGACGAGCACCTCTGCCACCTTGTCCGCATCATCCCCATTCAAGCCTGCCGAAATCAGCTTCTGTATGACCAGTTCCTTAGCTTCTTCTGCCGAGATTTTAACCGTTCCCATAACTAATAGCCTCCTAGCGTTCAACAACTGCTTCTTTATTGATAAAAGACAAAACTTCCTCCAATAGCGGCAGCCCTTCATTATCACCGGACACGGTGGTCACTAGCGCTCCAACAGCATTGGCTAATTCCAATCGTTGTTCGGGTCCATACCCGTGAAGAAGCGAATACAAGTACCCGGCATCAAATCCATCGCCTGCCCCGACCGTATCGACAGGTTTCACCGGGAAGGCCTCCTTATGCAGCCACTGCCCGTCAGCGTAAAGCGCTGAACCATCAGCACCATCCTTAATGACAAGCTGACCGATCGAGTACCGCTCTGCCAGTGAGGTTAATTCCTTCTCTTCATCACTTCCGATGATGCTCTTAATCTCATCTCTTCCTGTCAGTAAAATATCAATATCTGGAAATAGCGTATGATACGCTGTTCTTGCTTCTTCTATGCTCCACATCTTCAGCCGTATGTTTGGATCAAAGGAAATGATGATTCCTTTTTCTTTAGCGATAGAGATCACCTTTTGAACAATATCCATATTTTTGCGGTGGATCGCTAAAAAGACACCGGTCAGATGGACAACATCAATGCCTTCAAACATCTCAGCCTTTATTTCTTCTGGCTCTAGGGTCAATACAGGTGATTGATGGCGGTAGTAAAAGGTTTTCCCAGATCCATCTTCACGGATTTCCTTCACATTTAAAGAAGTGGGATACCCTTCGACCATGGCAACATCCGTCATATCGACTCCTTCGCCTTTCACAAAAGTATATATCGCTCTTCCAAACTCATCTTTCCCAAGCCGGCTGATCCATTTTGACCGAAGGCCCAGTCTGGCACAGCCGATGGCAAAGTTCAGTTCTGCCCCTCCTACTTTTCGTTCAAAAGCCGAAACAAACCGTAAAGGTCCTGTAGTTGCCGGATTTAAGGTGATCATCGCATCACCGAGCGTTAAGATTCCAAAATTCGTTGACAAATTCATACCCCTTTCTTTTTCTAATCATCCATGGGAGGGTATTTTACAAAATAAGAATTCTACTAAATCGGTTTGGTAAACCGGTTTAGTTGAATTCTAAATGAAAACCCTTACAATTGCAATACTTGTTTTCTACAAATTTTAAAATTTCTGTTTATTACAGTTCGACCATCGCCTTTACAACCTTGGATTCAGGCTGCAGCCATGCACCAAAATCAGCAATCATCCTTTCTAAATTGGACCGATGGGAAATATAAGGCAAAACATCCACTTCCCCATCTCGGACAGCCTTTAACACTTGCTTGAAATCTTCTTCTGTGTCGGCTTCCCATCAATGTGAGTTCCTTTTTATGAAAATCAGGATCAGAAAAGGTACTATCCGTTTTCACCAGGCCGACATAGACCAGAGTTCCTCCGTGGGCTGTATATTCAAACGAATTCATCATTGACCGGGCATTTCCAGTTGCATCATAGACAACGGCCGGCATCTCTCCATTGGTCAGTTCCTTAATGCGCTGAATCGGGTCTTCCAACGCGCTTACTGTTTCAATATGATCCAGCCACTGTCGGCAAAAATCCAGTCTCTCCTGATCGATATCCATCGCAATCACTCTGGCGCCTCTGCTTTTGCAAAACTCATGACGCCAAACCCGATCGGACCTGCTCCTATAACAAGTGCTGTTTCACCCTCCTTTATCCGTGAGCGCCGCACAGCATGTGCCCCGATGCTTAACGGTTCAATAACGGCAGCCTGATCCAAGGTAAGCCCTTCTGCTTTGAGCAGATGATCAGCAGGTACACACATCCATTGTCTCATCCCGCCGTCAGCATGGACTCCCAACACCTTCATGTCTGTACAGCAGTTGGTCTTACCGTTCCTGCAGACTATGCATGAACCGCACTGTATATAAGGAATGACGCTCACCTGATCTCCCCGCTCTAATCCATACACATTCCTGCCAATGGATTCAATAATACCGGATAGCTCATGGCCGAGAATGCGAGGATACGTAAAATAAGGCTGATTCCCCGTAAAGGCATGCAAATCCGTGCCGCATATGCCAACCCGGCGTATGCGGACGAGGGCTTCTCCTTCCTTTGGAACAGGTATTTCATAGTCTTTTAGCTTAAAAGAATGCGGCTCTTCACAAACGATTCCTTTCATCATCGTTTCCTCCCCAGGTCACGGAGGGCAAGAATCACGTTATCATTTTCTCGAATCTGCATGTAATCCTTCATCTCACAACTCCTTTGCTTGAAATGGCAGTGTTTAATCCATGAAGAGCAGCCTTCATCCCTTGTTCCTCAATGGCTGTGAGGTTAGACGCAACAACTGCCGTTAAATCAGGTATTTCAGCAAGATTCGTTCCCCACCACAGTTCATTGGACAACACCTCGCCAGCCAATTCTTCTATCGTGATTTCTTTGTCATCAAATCTTTTCCATAGACTGCAGAATCCTTCTACGACTCCCGGACTGTCGTCCAGCGGGATCTCCTGCTCTCCCCTTTTTCCTTTATAGAAGTAAAGAAGGGCGCTGAGCGCAAATACATGGCGGGAAGGCAGCTTTCCCTTTCGTTTTACAAAGTCCAGTACGGAGGGAACATTCCGTGCTTTGAATTTGGAGATCGCATTCATCGCCAGGCTTCTTAAGAAATGATGAATGTAAGGATTCATGAAACGCTCCATCACTTCCTCCGCATAGACTTTCATCTCATTCTGGGGATCATCCATCGCCGGAATAATTTCTTCTGTGATCAGATCCTTGATAAAAGGGCCTGTTACCTCACCGCTGACAGATTCACCCACTGTACGCAACCCATATAAATAGCAAACAGGAAGCATGGCCGTATGGGCGCCGTTTAAAATACGCACTTTTCGTTCACGGTATTTCGCCAAGTCGTCCACAATAAAGCTGTTCAAACCTGCCTCTTCAAAAGGAAGCTCTTGTTTAAGCCATTCCGGTCCCTGGATCACCCAGAGATAATAGGGTTCGGAAACGACCATAAGCTCATCCCTGTAGCCCAGCTCTTCCTCCTTTTCTTCGCTCGTGTCCTTCGGAAACCCGGGAACAATTCGGTCGACCAAACTCGAACAAAAGGTATTGGCCGATTGAAGCCAATCAATGAATGCCTCCTCCAGATTCCAATGCATCGCATACTTCAGAACGATCTGCTGCAGCTTCGGTCCATTATCCTCAATCAATTCACACGGGATAATGACGCATCCTTTATTGACATCCCCTTGAAAGGCCTGATACCGGTGGTACAAAAAAGCCGTTAATCTTGCCGGAAATCCTTTTTGTGGCCGCTCCTCCAGCCTCGCATCCTCTTCGAACGCAATACCGGCTTCTGTCGCATTGGAAATGATGAAACGAAGCTCTTCTTTTTCAGCCAGTCCTACAAACTTCCCATAATCTGCAGCCAGATCAATGCCGCGGCTGACCGAATGAACCACAACATGCGCGCTCGTCGTCTGCCCGTCCTTGATCCCCTGTAAGTAAAGCGTAAAAAGGCCGTCCTGCTGGTTTAATCGTTCAATTTTGCCAGAACCCCTCGGCTGGACCACGACAGCGCTGCCGTTAAAGCCAGCCTTTTCATTCAGCATCTGGATCTGCCAGTCGGCAAAGCCTCTTAGAAAATTCCCTTCCCCGAACTGAAGCACCCTCTCAGGGTAGACCGGATAATCGGAAAATGCTCGGTTTAATCCTTTCAACAAAAAACCCTCCTTTAATGCACACGTTAACAATAATGTTTTTGAAAAAGCCCAACGGGTTTTTTCAAGCCTTCGAGGATCATGTGAAAATCTCCGAATTTCTAACTATAGCTTTTTACCGAATCTCTGAGGATCAAGGATGTTTTTTCGTAAAGAACTTCACTCTCAGCACTGCTGCCGCCGATGGCAGCAAGAAGACGCTTCGCACCTTTAATGCTGATTTTTTCTACCGGACGCTTAACGGTTGTCAGTCTTGGAGTGGTATACTGCGCAAAACCGATATCATCAAACCCAATGATGGAAATATCTTCAGGAACTTTTAATCCTTTGGCAAACACCGCATTCATGGCACCGATCGCCATATCATCATTGGAACAGAACACGGCAGTAGGAGGCTGCCTCAGTTCCATCAGCTCCTCCATCGCACGGTATCCGCTCTGCATGTCATAATGGCCTTTTACCATATATTCCTTTTGTATCGGAAGCTTATATTCCATAAGAGCCGCCATGTATCCTTCTTTCCGTTCCTGTGAAGATTTAAAACCCTTCTTCCCTTCAATAATGGCGATATCTTTATGCCCATTGGTGATCAGGTATTCAACCGCCTGACGGGAACCCTCTTGATCATCTGACAGCAGGTTGATGATATCTTGGCCCTGGATTTCGCGGTTGAGTACAACGAGCGGAATGTTCTTTTGAAGGACGTGATAAATGAACGTATTGTCGGTCTCACTCTGGCTCATTAGAATGATGCCGTCGAACCTCATGTTATTGATGGAAGTGAAATCATCATAATCGTCGATTCCCCGTACGAACAGGTTAAAATCCTGGCTGATCACACTGTTGACGCCTTTGATTGTGTCTGCCAAAAAGCTCGGCGAGGTTCCGTTGCTGATGCTCGTAAAAAACAGCCCAATCGTATGGGATTTTTGCATGACCAGGTTTTTCGCATTGTAATTTGGCGTATAGTTCAGATGGGAGGCAATCTCAAGTATTTTTCGTTTTGTCGGTTCCTTAATTAAAGGGCTATTATTCAATGCTCTCGAAACCGTTGTATGAGAAACATTAGCCAATTTTGCGATGTCTTTTATCGTTACCATGTCTTTTCATCCTTTTGCATCCTCTTAGGAAAACCGTTTTTTCTATTCTATCACGATGTACCCCATACCCAAACTGTAGATGATCACGTTTTCAAAATGAGTTATCCCTTTTGATGCCCAAAGCCATATGAGACCTTTTCCTTAAGGGAAAGCGGCTTTGCTGCCTCAGCAGGCATAACGTCTTTTGCCGGTGCAGTACTCATGTTTCACCCCTGTTATTATTTGATTTTAAGTCAAGAGATTCTCATTTCTTTTTACGGTTTCACACCGATGCAGGACGGCCTGCCTCTTTGTCTTGAAACTGAAAATATTCCTTCGCATTTTCATAGGAAATCCCTTGTACGATGGAGCCCAAAAGCTCCAAATCTTCCGGTACCTCTCCATCTTCCACCCATTCTCCAATCAGATTGCAGACAATTCTTCTAAAATACTCATGCCGCGTATACGATAGAAAACTTCGGGAATCCGTCAGCATCCCGATAAACCGGCTGAAAAGTCCAACGTTGGACAGCGCTTTCATTTGATCCAGCATTCCATCCTTCGTATCGTTAAACCACCAGGCGGTTCCATACTGAATCTTTCCGGGTGTGATGCCATCCTGAAAACTATTAATCATACTGGCGATCACATAGTTGTCCTTTGGGTTCAGAGAATAGAGAACGGTTTTTGGCAGTTTGCCGACACGGTCCAGCGAATCCAGCAGCTGAACGAGCGGTTTCGCAACTTCGCCATCATTCATGGCATCATAGCCCGTGTCAGGACCAAGCAGCTTAAACATCTTCGTGTTATTGTTTCGGAGTGCATTAATATGGAACTGCATCGCCCAATCCAATTCCGCGTACAGCTTCCCTAGGAACTGCAGCGTATAGGTCTTGTATTTCTTCTCCTCCTCATGGGTCACCTGTGTTCCCGACAATCGCCTTTTAAAGATTTCAGATACTTCCGCTAGGGTCGTTTCTTCATAGATCATGGAATCTATCGCATGGTCCGAAACCCTTCCTCCAAGTGAATGGAAATAGTGAACTCTCGATTCCAGTGATTCCAGAAAATCGCCGTAGGATTCGATCGTATGTCCAGCCGCTTCTGCAAGCTTTTCGACCCACGGAAGGAACGTATCGCGGTTGATCTCAAGCCCCTTATCCGGCCGAAAGCCGGGCAGAATGCTGACCGGAAAATCTTTAGTCTCTTTTAAAAGGGCATGGTACTCGAGTGTATCTGTCGGATCATCCGTTGTGCAGATCACCTTTACATTAGAACGGGTGATGAGTTCTCTTGCTCCAAACCCTCCACCGCTTAACAGGGCGTTTGTCCGCTCCCAGATCTCCGGGGCACTCTTTTCATTTACAATGTCATGGATTCCAAAGAAACGCTGCAGCTCCAAATGGGTCCAGTTGTATAATGGATTCCCGATCGTCATCGGAACAGTTTTGGCCCACGCCATAAACTTATCGTAATCTGAAGCAGTCCCCGTAATGTACTCTTCGGATATACCATTTGCCCTCATGACACGCCATTTATAATGATCACCAGATAACCACACATCCGTAATATTCTTGAATGTTTTATTTTCATAGATTTCCTTAGGACTTAAATGGCAGTGGTAATCAATAATCGGCATCTTGCCTGCATAGTCATGATAAAGTACCTTTGCTGTCTCATTCTTAAGCAGAAAATCCTCGTCCATAAACTTTCCCATCATTTCACCATCTTTCTTGTTTAATAATGTTAACGCTACCATTTTTCGGATAAAAGAAACGGTTTCTCCTGGGTATTTCGAGAATCGCCGTTAAGGAGCAATCGGTTTGTTAACGTTAACATTTCCGATGTGGTTTATTGTACAATGCCCCCTGCTGAAGTACAATACTTTTTGAAAATTTTCCGACTTTTCATCGGATCAAACATCATGATTGGCCACATTAGCACACAAACTGGGTATGAGAAAGCAAGATTAAGAAAGATTTCACTTCCTTTAACTTATAGAATTTCATTAGTAAATATTATTAAAGGAAGTGTAAGAATGCATAAAACCATGAGCAGGAAATCCCAAAAAGAATACGTTATCAAATTCAGAATCATTATTTATGATGGCCTCCCAATATTCAGCAGGAAATTTTGCTTTTCCTAAATCTCTCATGGTATCCCCTCAAGGAAATTATATCCCAATCACTAATGAAAAAGGATGATAACAAAATTAGATTTAAAACTCTGGCTGTTTCTCTAGAATCCGCCTTTTACAATACGAGAGGGTGTCACATCGCAATGCGGCACCCTCTCCCCCCTTATCTTTTTGCCATAATCGCCATCGTGCAGCGGGAAACACAGACGAGCTTTCCTTCCTCATCCGTAATCTTGATATCCCAGATCATCGATGTTCTGCCTTAATGGAGAGGTATGGCTGTGGCCGTAACGATCCCGTCACGCTTGCCGCGCAGATGGTTCGCGTTGATCTCCATGCCAACCGCCATCTCCGTTTCCTCATCAATAAAATGATAGGTTCCAACACTTGCAATGGTTTCCGCAAGTGCGACAGACGCTGCGCCGTGAAGCAGACCGAACGGCTGATGGGTCGCGGCGTGGACCGGCATAGTAGCTACTGCTTTTTCATCTGACAGTTCCACAATTTCAATCCCAAGCGCGCCCAGCATCGTATCCTCTAAATTTTTCATCTCCATCCCTCTGCACCCCTTATGTAAAATTGACTATATCTTCAGAATATAGGACATGAGCCGGGCGACAAGAAAAAAGCAGGGGGTATCCATCGTCCTCCAAAATGTTGCATACGTGATTTTCCCCTTTTCATGCTGAAGCATCCTGTTAAAAATTTCCATCTCGAATCACTTTTTGTAAAAATGCAGTCACACTTTTAAGGGGAAATCGCTTACAATGGAAATAACAATAAACAAGGAGGAATTTAAATGAAAAACACGAGAACTCAATCACTCCAAGCATATGAGGGTGGAACACGTTCTTAAAGGGTAACGGTGTACCCCCTTATGTGTGCCTAGCTCAAAACACAAAGGGGTAAAACATGCATTTTCCAATAAAAAAATTTCTCTCGTATTACAGACCATATTTACGTTTGTTTCTTACGGTGCTGGCGTGTGCGTTTATCGCATCCGCTGTCACCCTGGTCATTCCGCTGCTCGTACGGTACATTACAAAAGATGTTCTTGAGGGAGACTTGTCCATTGCACTGGGCAAAGTGTACTGGATTGGCGGATTGATGCTCATTTTAGTCGCCATTCAGAATATCGGTAACTACGTAGTGGACTACAAAGGCCATGAAGTCGGCGGAAGGATGGAACGAGACTTGCGCAGCGAGCTGTTCGCGCATATGCAAAAGCTCTCCTTTAGCTTTTACGATAAGGAGAAGACCGGCCAGCTCATGTCCCGAATCACGAATGACCTGCTGCTGCTTTCCGAGCTGTACCATCACGGTCCCGAGGACTACCTGAAGTATCTCGTCCGTTTTATCGGAGCCTTCGTGATCCTGTTCATGATCAATGCACCATTAACGCTCGCTGTCTTCTGTTTCTTGCCGATCATCGGTGTCTTTTCCCTCGTTCTTAATAAATGGCTCAACCGGGCATATAAAAGAAACAAAGAGCGGATTGCAGACGTGAACGCACAGGTCGAGGACAGCCTTTCCGGAATCCGGGTCGTACAATCTTTCGCCAATGAGCAGGCAGAAATCAGGAAGTTTAATCAGGAAAATCAGCGGTTCTTCGAAAGCCGAAAAAGTACGTACAAAGCGGAAGCCATCTACTACGATGGTATTGAAACGCTCATTCAGCTGATTACAATCACGGTGATTGTGTTCGGCAGTGCCAGTATTGTTCATCACAAGCTGGATCTGGCGGATCTCATCACGTTTCTGCTGTACATCGGCTATATGGTCGAACCGATTCAAAAGCTGACCCATATGAGCACCCAGCTACAAGAAGGAATAACCGGCTTCCAGCGCTTTATGGAAATCATGAATGTGAATCCGGCGATCGAGAGTAAGCGAGATGCCGTGAAACTTGATAGGGTGAATGGCGAGATATCGTTCAAGAATGTTTCTTTCCGTTACGATGATGATTTCGCTCCTGTCTTCGCCGATTTATCGCTGCGGGTACACCCGGGTGAATACGTCTCATTGGTTGGTCCGTCGGGTGCGGGAAAAACGACACTATGCTCGCTCATCCCCCGCTTTTATGATGTATCAGAGGGTGAGGTTCTTGTAGACGGGTGGAATGTCCGTGACATTGACCTGAAGTCCTTACGAAATCAAATCGGTATCGTTCAGCAGGATGTGTACCTTTTCTCGGGGGCAGTGATGGATAACATTCGCTATGGAAAACCGGGGGCGAGTGACGAGGAAATTGTGGCGGCAGCCAAGCGAGCCAATGCCCATGACTTTATCATGAACCTGCCCAACGGCTATCACTCCGAAATCGGGCAGCGCGGCGTCAGGCTTTCCGGCGGCCAAAAACAGCGATTGAGCATCGCCCGTGTGTTCTTAAAAAACCCGCCAGTCCTCATATTAGATGAGGCAACGAGCGCACTGGATAACGAGAGTGAGAGCATCATTAAAGATTCACTCGAACACTTAGCAAAAGGGCGTACAACGATCGTCATCGCACATCGCCTGTCCACGATTCGCAAGGAAGAGCGGATCATCGTCTTAACTGAAGATGGCATTGTGGAAGAAGGCACACACGAGGCATTGCTTGCTCGAGATGGTGTCTATGCTCATCTGTACGCCAAACAGTTTGAATTACAGGTATAATGATTTTAAGAAATCGGCTCACGCAGGCGCGGAGGCCGATTTTTTTGGTTGTTCTGTCCTAGGACAAGTCCTGAACGCCTGCATATACTATAGGAATCCTAGGGGGGAACAGCAGAATGTTCAATTATAAATTAAGAGAACAGTTTCTTTTTGTCGCCAGTGACGAAACTATTGCTTGTATTTTAAAAGAGCTTGAGGACCTAGGCGGAAACATCACGGCTTTTGAACAGACACGTGCGGCGGGAAACAGGAATTTCCTGAATACAGTGAGGCTGGTCGCTGGAAGTGCTGAAGATAAAAGCTGCGAGGATCTTTGGAACCTGAAAAAGATCCTCAAAAAGTTTAGTGTATGCTATAGGCAGAAAACCATCATTCAATTTATTTTGACACCAGGCATACCTGGTCAGATTAGTGCGATTTACCATCTGCTGTGGTGCAGAGTATGTATTAATTCCATCTACATCGGAGAAGACAACACCTTATATATGGCCGTGTCAGATATTGAAAAGGCACATCGTATTCTATCCAATCCAAACAGCAAGCCTTGCCGAAAAATGGACTAAATAGCAAAAGGCACAACCCTCGGGTTGTGCCTTTTGCTTTTTACCCGTTCTTCTGGAGCTCGTTCACCGTCACGAACTTGTAGCCCTTTTTGGATAACACGTCCAATGTCTTCTCTATCGATCCTGCTCATTGCCGGATCTGTCGTACATCGGATGGAACAGTATGATCGAGCCCGGTTTCACATTTTTGGTGACATAACGGACTTTATCAGAGACGGCCGTATAGTATGTATCCGGTTCAAGGTTCCATGTGATCGTATCCATATTGAGTTTGTTCGTGTAATAAGGCAGTCCGATCAGTTTCTTGCCGTTGGGCGGCCGGAAGTCGATCGTCCCCTCGTACCCTGTCTGGCGGATCAGCGCATTTGTTTTCTTCAGCTCCTGCTTGATAAAGGACGGTGACTTGAGCACCATCCGCTTGTGGGAATAGGTGTGATTGCCGATCTGATGGCCGGCTTTTGCAATCCTCTTCCCTTCTTCCATATTCTTCTCAAGTTCATTTCCGATCAGAAAAAAGGTCCCTTTGGTGTGGTATCGTTCGAGAATCGGCAGCAGCTTGTCCACATTCATTGTCGGGCCGTCATCAAACGTGATCGCAACTACTTTTTGCTTGGTTTCCACATGGCTTGTCAACCCGCCAACAGCTGGAAATTGCGGGCGTTCATTAATTTATAGGTGCCTGCCAATACGAGAAAAAGAATCAGAAACACCATTAGAATACGTATATATTTTTTCATTGGCGACCTCGGGTGTTTTATATATTTTTCTCCATTATACCAAATGGAATTGAGAGTTGATCGCGTTTGATATAATGAGATATAAAAAGTCAGGATGGTAGGTGAATCCGTCATGCGCTTTGAGGAACGGGCTTATAAATACGAATACAAGCTAAGCGACACAGACGACCAAATCATAGAATACATTTCACATCATAAGAACAAAGTGGTGAGTTTATCCATACAGGCATTAGCAGCCGAACTGTTCACAGTCCCCAATACGATCACTCGCTTTGCGAAAAAGCTGGGTTATGACGGCTACTCCCAACTGAAAAATAACCTTAAAGAGGAATTACAAAGTGAAACTCTACAAGAAAACGGACCCCATGTGAATCTGAAAAAGACCATTGACCTGATTGATTCAGAAAAACTCGTTCAAGTCATTAAATGGCTGCAGGAAGCAAAAAGAGTGCTCTTTTTCGGCGTTGGCGATACAGCACCCTTTTGCGAGATGATGGTGAAAAATCTGAAGGTATCAGGAAAGAAAGCAGATTTTGAAATACATCGCCATGAGACCATGCATGAAATTAATCGGATGGAAACAGACGATGTTCTGTTTTTGATCAGTTTATCCGGTGAGACGCCGCAAGTACTTGAGATGGCGGCGCTTGCCCGAGAAAGAAATGTGAAAATTATTTCCCTCACCCATTTCAAACAGACCTCTCTGCATAGGTTAGCTCATCTTCACTTATATTGCTACGCTCCAAGAGAAGAGCTAAACGGCTATAACATTACAGACCGAATGCCAATTATGATCATACTGAGGGCCCTGTCAGAAACTTACTGGAAGGCTAATCAAAACTAGGTTCAAAACCGACAAGACATCTGTGTATAATTACACATGAAAGCGCTATTTTTAAAAAACCCAGTGTACAAATAAGAAGAAAAATTCTTCTTATTTTTTTTATGCTAGTATGAAGGCACATTACGAAAGAACCAAGATAAGGGAGGTTCCATTATGTTGCTGCAGAGGCTTACTTCTCCAGATTTAATCAGTACAAAACAAGCCTTTCATTCCAAAGATGAAATGATCAAATATATGGTTGACAGGTTGGACGAGCAAGGCAAACTCCATTCTAAAGAAGAATTTTACCAGGCAGTAATGGACCGGGAGGTTTTATCTCCTACTGGATTTGAAGGCGGTTTAGCCATTCCGCACGGAAAATCAACGGCTGTAAAAGAAGCCGCCTTCGCTGTTATTACACTGGACGAGCCGATCAAAACATGGGAGAGCATCGATCCGTCCAATGAAGTGGAATTGATCTTTTTACTGGCGATTCCTGAAACTGAGGCAGGCTCTACTCACCTTTCGCTTTTAGCTGAACTCGTGACCCGTTTATCGAATGAAGAGTATAAGAACGAGCTGCTTCACTCCACATCCAATCATGATCTCTTTCAAAAACTCGATCCACAAAGAGAGCCAAAAGCAGCGGATCAGCAAGGACAAAGCCTCAGCAAGACCATTCTTGCCGTTACCGCCTGCCCGGCAGGCATTGCACATACGTACATGGCTGCTGAAGCCCTGGTCAAGGCCGGAAACGAACTTGGCGTAAACGTGATCGTTGAGAAGCAAGGCGCCAACGGTATTGACGGCAAACACACCCATGCTCAATTGCAGCAAGCCCATGCTGTCATTTTTGCAACGGATGTAGCAGTCAAAGATGAAATACGGTACAGCCACCTGCCAAAGGTGAAAACTTCTGTTGCTGCCCCGCTTAAAAAGGCAAAGGATATTGTCAATCAAGCGCTGGCTAAATCTGAAAGCGGTAACAGAAAAGAGTTCTCTCTTGAAACAAAAGAAAATGACAGCAAGGGCTTTAAAACAGAGATCAAGGACTCCATCTTAACTGGTATCTCCTACATTATTCCGGTCATCGTTGCCGGGGGAATGACACTCGCTGCAGCTGTACTGTTTTCTCAGGCCTTTGATCTGCAGGGCCTCTTCAACGAGGAAGGATCATGGCTCTGGCTGTTAAGACAGCTTGGGGGAACATTGCTTGGAACAATGATGGTTCCCATTCTATCAGCCTACATGGCCTATTCCATTTCCGATAAACCTGCACTGGGCCCCGGGTTCGCTGCAGGGGTTGCCGCCAACTTGATCGGCAGTGGTTTTCTAGGAGGTATGCTAGGCGGAATCTTGGCTGGTTATTTCATAAAATCCCTGAAGAATACGGTCAAACCTAAAGGGACGTTCGCTGGTTTTATCAGCTTCTGGCTGTATCCCGTCGTCGGAACGCTCGTCGTTGGATCGATCATGCTTTTTGTTATCGGCAAGCCATTGGCTTTCGTCAACGAAGGTCTGATCGACTGGCTGAAAGGCATGTCTGGCACAAACGCCTTGATTATGGGTGCCATCATCGGTGCCATGGTTTCCTTTGATCTGGGGGGACCCGTGAATAAAGCAGCTTACACGTTCTGTATTGGCGCGATGGCGAGCGGAAATATTGTCCCTTATGCAACGTTCGCCTCTGTCAAAATGGTCTCCGCGTTTTCGGTAACAGGGGCAACCATTCTCGGAAAAAAACATTTTACAAAAGCCGAACAGGAAATCGGAAAGCAAACCTGGCTGCTCGGCTTAGCGGGGATTACGGAAGGAGCCATTCCGTTTATGATCAATGATCCTTTACGCGTCATTCCGTCATTGATTGCTGGATCTGCCGTTACAGGAGCCATCGTTTCCTACTTCCACATCGGATTAAATGTACCGGGCGCAGGCATCTTCTCTCTTGCTTTATTAAAAGGGCAGCCATTACTTGCAGCTGGCGGCATCTGGTTTGGAGCAGCTCTTATCGGAGGAGCCATCTCAATGGTTTTATTGATCGCAACCCGGCAAAGAAAAATGCGAAAAGAGAAACAGTCATCACAAGCTGCGGCTTAATGTGAAATCAAAAGAGAAAATTGGAGGACATCATGAAAAACGTTCATATCGTTCCCCATATGCATTGGGATAGAGAGTGGTATTTTTCAACGGAGGAATCTCGAATATTGCTTGTCAACAACATGGAAGAAATCCTGGAGATGCTCGAATCGAATCCTGAGTATCCCCACTATGTTCTCGACGGACAGACTGCCATACTCGAAGACTATTTCGCCATCAAACCCGAGAACAAAGATCGAGTGAAAAAACTTGTTCAGGAAGGCAGGCTGATTATCGGACCGTGGTATACCCAAACAGATGAAATGGTGGTAGGTGGAGAATCCATCGTGCGCAATCTCCTCTATGGACTGAAGGATTGCGAAGAATTCGGGAGTCCGATGATGATCGGCTATCTGCCCGATTCATTCGGACAATCGTCACAAATGCCACAGATCTTAAACGGCTTTGACATTAAGTACTCTATTTTCTGGCGGGGAACTTCTGAGCGCCACGGTACGGACAAAACAGAATTTTATTGGGAGACAGACGAAGGTTCAAAGGTCCTCGTTCAGTTGTTTCCACTGGGCTATGCCATCGGTAAATATTTGCCTGAGGATGAGGAGAAGCTTCAGGAACGTATCAATAAATATTTCGCCGTACTGGATCGCGGAGCAACAACCGGGAACATCATACTGCCAAACGGACATGACCAGATGCCGATTCAGAAGAATATCTTTACGATTATGGAAAAACTGCGAAAGCTATATCCAGACCGTGAATTCTTTTTAAGCCGCTATGAAAATATTTTTGCGGAGCTTGAAAGAAATCAAGAACTTCCAACGTTAACAGGCGAATTCCTGGACGGAAAATATTCCCGTGTTCACCGCAGCATCTACTCTACCCGCATGGACATCAAGGCAGCCAATACCAGGATTGAGAACAAGATCACCAATATTTTAGAACCGCTCGCTTCCCTGGCATACAGTCTTGGCTTTGAGTATCATCACGGGCTGATCGAGCCGATCTGGAAAGAGATCATGAAGAACCATGCTCACGACAGTATCGGATGCTGCTGCTCGGACAAGGTGCATCAGGAAATATCCAACCGTTTTTTCCTTGCAGAGGAAAAAGTCGACCAGCTCATTCACTTTTATAAACGCAAGATTGTGGATTCAATGGCTACAGAAACGGAACAGGACCGCCTTTGCGCTTTCAACCTGCTGCCATATGAGCGCGAGGATGTGATGACTGCCAGTGTCATTTCTAAACTGGGCTCCTTTAAACTGGTGGATGAAAATAATGCTGAGCTGGAATTTGAGGTTCTGGACCAGGAAATTATGGATCCGGGCTTAATCGACCGCCAAATCGTTCATTATGGAAACTATGATCCTTTTATCAAGTACACCATTCAATTGAAAGACCGTATTCCAGCCATGGGATATAAAACATATTTTGTGACGGAAAGTGACACGGAAGTGAGAAGCTCTGAATCTGCAGTCGATCAAGTGGAAACGGACTTTTATAAAATCACCGTCAATCCGAACGGAACACTAAATATTTTCGATAAAAAACTAAACAAGCGTTTCAGTAATATCCTGATGCTGGAGGATGGCGGAGATGACGGTGATGAGTACGACTTCTCCCCCCTGCCAGACGAAAAGCTGATCTACAGTGATAAAGCAAAAGCGGATGTGAATATTAAACAGAATCAATTTGAAGCTGTTATTACCATTCGATACAGCCTGACTGTTCCGGAAAACCTGGACGATCGAAAGAACCTGTTGGCAAACAGCTCTGTTGATGTTCAGATCACTGTAACGGTTGCTCATCATAAGCCGATCATTAAGGTCGCTTTTGATATCGATAACCATGCAAAAGATCATCGGTTGAGAGCGCTGATTCCAACGGGCATTGCTTCCTCCTTCTCTGTTTCCGATAATCAATTTGGATCAATTACGCGCCATGTTATCGATGAAGCGATGGATATTTGGGAAGAGGAAGACTGGGACGAACGTCCTGACAGCATTTATCCGATGCTGACATATGCTGGTTTATCGGACAAGGAATATGGCGTTAGTCTTTTGACAAACAGCTCGCGGGAATATGAAATTGTCGGTGAGGAGTATGACACCATTGCGGTTACACTGTTTAGAAGTGTGGGTGTTCTCGGAAAGGAAAATATGCTGAGAAGGCCAGGACGTCCTTCTGGTATTAAACTTCCGACACCTGACTCACAATTGCTTGGGAGGATTTCTTTGGACTTCTCACTTTTGATTCATTCAGACTCTACGCTGAAAGCAAATGTGGCACGAATGGCGAAAGAGTATCTCACACCGATCCATTTCTATAACAAGATCCCGTTCAACGCCATGAAGCTGAACAATGCAGAAATAAAAACTCCGCTCAGCTACAGCTTCTTAAACGAGGTACAGCCTGGTGCCGTGCTGAGCACGCTGAAAAAAGCAGAAAAAGAAGATCGCTATGTGCTGCGATTTTACAATGCAACGGACGAAGAAATCTCCGCGTCTTTTGAAGCACGGCATGCTGTGGAAGAAGCACAGTTGGCCAATTTGAATGAACAGCCGATGAAACTTCTAAAAGTACAAAACAACACGTTTGGAACTCGGGTTCGAACTAATCAAGTAAGAACAATTCTATTTTAAACACGAAAAAGGCCTCTGATGGGGCCTTTTCATTTGGGTGAAAGCTGCCAGACGAAGCAGCTAGTTCGTTTGAAGTTACATGTAAATGAAAGTTTTCATTAGAACAGGTTTCAAACTAGAAATAATTCCGATAGTAAATGAGCGAAAAAGCCATGTGAATACAGATAAAATCAGAGTTCCAGCCATCTCCGAGTTAAATCCTGTAACCACAAATATGCGAAGCCATAGTATTTGCTCTTATCAGCTTTCCTTACAAAGCAATAGTACGTCTAACAAGCACTCTTAAATACAAATAAAAAGTGACATGCGCTCACTCTGCATGTCACTTGTTCATAAAAGCTATCTAAACAGATTCGTCTTCGCCAGTTCGATCAGTTCGTCTCCCTTGCCGTTGAGCACGGTTTTGAGCATCCAGAGCGTGAATCCATGCGCCTGTTCGAACTCAATTTTTGGCGGAAGCGCCAGCTCCTGGCGGTTGACGACCACATCAAGGAGGACGGGGCCTTTATGTTTAAACGCTTGTTTAACGGCGCCCTCCAGGTCACCCGGATCCTCGACACGGATACCGTGGATCCCCATTCCTTCCGCGATGGCGGCATAGCTGGTTTGTCCAAGGCCTGTACCGGTTTCCAAATATCCCGCCGCTTTCATTTCCAGCTCCACAAAGGCCAGTGACTCATTGTTGAACACCACCACTTTTACCGGCAATTGATGCTGCTTGATCGTCAAAAGATCACCCATCAGCATGGAGAGTCCGCCATCTCCGGAAAGAGCGACGACTTGCTTCTTTCTTTGTGAGACCTGTGCCCCTATCGCTTGCGGCATGGCATTAGCCATCGTGCCATGATTGAACGATCCTAACAGCCGGCGTTTGCCGTTCATCTCCAAGTAACGAGCCGCCCATAAGGTTGGGCTCCCCACATCACAAGTAAAAACCGCATCCTCGTCAGCGAGGTCACTGACCACTTTTGTTAAATATTGCGGATGAATCGGTGCTTTGCCTTTTTTCCCGGTGGCCAGCTTGTCCAAGTCTTTGCGCACTTTCGCATAGTCCTTCACATGCTTGTCCAGGTGACTCGTGCTTTTCTTCACTTTTATTAACGGGAGCAGTGACTCGACTGTATGCCTGACATCCCCGCATAATCCATACGTTAAGGCAGCCCTTCGTCCAAGGTGCTCCGCCCGGATATCAACCTGTAAAATAACGGCTTTTTCCGGGAAGAACTGCCGATACGGAAAATCAGTCCCAAGCATGAGCAGCACATCGCAGTCCATCATCGCATGATAACCGGACGAATACCCGATGAGCCCCGTCAGTCCGACAGAATAAGGATTGTCATACTCGAGGTGCTCCTTCCCTCTGAGCGCGATGACCATTGGAGATTTCAGCGCGTCACATAAGGCCATCACCTCAGTATGCGCACCTTCACATCCCGCTCCGCATAACAACGTTACCTTCTTTCCTTTGTTCAAGTAATCCGCAAGCTTCTGCAGCTCGTTTTCTGATGGACGAATCACCGGCTCTGTTACATGAATCACTTGTTCCGGCACCTTCTGTTCGTCATGAAGGGAAGCCACATCACCCGGCAATATGATCACTGAAACGCCTTTTTTGCCGATCGCGTGCTGCATCGCCATCGTGACCATGCGCGGCATCTGTTCCGGACGAGTAAGCACCTCGCAGTAATGGCTGCAATCTCTGAACAGCATTTCTGGACGGGTCTGCTGAAAATAATCTCCGCCAAGCTCATTGCTTGGAATGTGCGCCGCAATAGCGAGCACCGGGATCCGGTTGCGATGGCAGTCGTAAAGTCCGTTGATCAGATGGAGGTTCCCTGGACCGCTGCTACCCGCACAGACGGCGATACTATTGCTTAAAACGGCATCCGAGCCCGCAGCAAAGGCCGCGACCTCTTCATGACGGACCGAGATCCATTCAATTTTTCCCGACCGGCGAATGGAGTCCAGCACCGCATTCAACGAATCGCCCACAATCCCGTAAATTCGCTCAATTCCAGCGTGTCTTAACGAATCGACCAATAGATCAGCAACGGTTTTCTTCATTATGTAGTCTCCTTTTTCAGTTACTGCCTCAATTACACAAATACTTCCATATTGTCCCTTGTATAGTTAGGAATATTCGGGAGTTTGAGCCATTCCCTAAAAAATTTCTACCCGCTCGTGTGCTGGCGGAAACCTCAGTTTCGTATGACTATGATGATTCGCCCAGAAATTCTGTATGGCTCATTTTTGGAAAAATAGTCTAAAATACCTGTTGTAATTTCACTGTAACCTTTGTAACATAAATGTAATATAGCGATCGATCCTTTGGATTACATAAAAGGTTCATTGGAGGAACGTAATCAAAAAAGGTTAGTCGTTTCTGTATTAGCCGCATTACTCATCCTGCCAGCAGGGTTTGAGACGCAGGCTGCCGCGGGAACTCAAGCCAAAACTCAATTCCAGGCACAGGCTAATCCCGTTCAGCTGTTCATCTCAACTAAAAAAAGGCGATTTAGTATTCTTTGATCTCAACAGCAAAAAGAAACCTTCCTTTGCTGGAATCTACAGTGGAGGCAGCCAGTCATCGCTGCAGCATCAAAGGGTGTTAAATCGATTAACATAAAAGACGCTTATTGGAAGACAAAAGTGATCAGCGCAAAACGCGTCATCAACTAGTGTTAAAAAATAAATGAAGGGTGTCATGTAATGATGAAAAAATCAATCTTCCGCTTCATCATGCTTGCAATCGCGCTTGCTTTGATTGCTTCCGTATTTTTTGTGAATAGCGAGGCAAAGGCCGCATCCGTACAGACCGCGTTTGTTAGTGTTAAAACAACATTAAATGTCCGAAACGCTCCAAGCGTAAATGCCAAAATCGTCGGCTCTTTAAAATCCGGTGCGACGGTGTCCGTTTATTTCAAAAACCAAATCCGGCTGGTCTGAGATCCGCTATAAAAGCAAGAAGGCCTATGTCTCTACCAAGTATCTGAAATTTTTTAAAGGTGTAACGATCAGTAAACATCTATATAAAAATACGAAGGCTGTAACCTATCCTCAAGTGGCCGGACTAAAAAGCAAAAAAGCTCAGGATAAAATCAACGCTGTACTGCTGAGCCATGCCAAAGCATCATACAATGAATACCTTCAGTTGCTGAAAGACGAAAAAGAGGCACAGGGAGATAAAATATGCAAGGAGTATCCTTCCTCCTGCAACTATGAATACCAATCCAGCTATTCCGTTAAATATAATGATGGCAAGCAGCTGAGTGTTCTTTTCCAGGACTATCAATATACTGGCGGTGCGCACGGGATGTCATCCCTCGAAGGATATAATTTTACGGTCAGCGACGGCAAGGAAATTAAACTGAGAGCATTCTTACAAGTGATGCGAAATACAAAGCTGTACAGAAATATGCGTATAACTATATGAAACAGCATAAAGATACTTTTTATGTCACCCGTCAAAGTGATGTAAATATTAAACGTGATGCGGAGTTTTACTTTAATTTTAATGGTATTACTTTGAAATTCGGCGAGTACTCGGTTGCCCCTTATGCAGCTGGAACTCCTGCCGTGGACATACCTTTGTCCGTTTACAAATAAGCAGAATCCAGGAGAAGGGACCCCCTTCTCCTTTTTTCATTTTCCTTCAACCAGAAGGAGGATCCGAAAAAAAGGGGAATGTACTACATGAACGAAAAAAAAGATTTGGAGGTTTCTTTTTGAACAGTCCTATTTTAAATCAAATCGGAACGGTCTTTATTCCTGTAAACAACATTGAACACGCTCGGGATTGGTATTGTGATCTTTTAGGTTTACCGGCAGATGGGGAAATACTGTTCGGCCATCTTTATATCCTGCCGATGAAGGGTGCGGGGATTGTATTGGACAGCAAGATCTTTTCAGAAGAAACGATTGTGAACACACCCTTATTCCATTTCAATACGGACAATATTGAGGAAGCCTACGAATATATGAAAGGCAAGAAAGTCCAGTTAACAACTGAAATCGAACATGGGCACTATTTTAATTTTAAAGACCCGGATGGAAATCATCTCATGGTCTGCAAGTGTTAATGAATGGCTAGTGTTTTGCCATTCTGAAAACGGTGAGGAGTAGCAACGGATCTCACTCCCCTCTCGCTGCCTCTTAATGATGGTTAAATGCATGAGTACTTGGAATAATTACAGATAACATATCATTTGGAGGCATTATGGGTTATTTCTTCATTTTTTTATATCTTTTATTTGTTGCACTTGTCATTGAAATCGCTTCAACATTGCTTGTGTATACAGGACTGGAACCTGAAATTTCGAGATATCAGGTCATCTCCATGCTGACCGGTACGGGTTTTACTACGGATGAATCAAAGTTAATCATTGATCACCCGCTACGAAGGAAGATCAGCGCCTTCCTTATCCTCTTTGGCGCATTTTCACTGGCCGTGATTATCTCCTCCATCAGCAATATACTTTCTGATAATTTTCAGACAACAGAGTTAACGGTCATCTGTTCCATCCTGATCCTCCTTCTTTTCCTATTAAAATTACCTATCATAAAACAAACGTTCTCAAAAAAATTGAAAGAAGAAACGAAGGATACGTATCCTTTGTCAGAGCTGCCCATAAAGGAAGTTCTTTATTTTGAAGACGATGATTATGTTACTTCCATACATATACAGGGCGATTCTCCTTTTGTCGGGCAAAAAATAGAGTCTTTGATCAAGCCCAGAGAAGACCTGCATGTCTTATCCCTAATTCGTGAGAACAGGCCCATACGAGAAAACCTGAATAAGAAGGAGCTTCAGGATGGCGATCGTGTCATCGTTTATGGCAAAGAAGAAATCATAAATGCTAAATTCGGAGAAGAAAACTAATCCTGTTTTACTCTCCGTTTTTTTCGGACCCAATTGTATATGCTTGTCGCTCCCAGCAGAATGCCAATGATTAATCCGCTCATCGCCGTAATCAAGGCAATATATTCAAACAATGAGTATCCCGCCATCTTGTCCCAGTTTATATCGCCTTTGAGATCTTCAATGGTTAGGTTCATTCCATAAATCCCGCTTACGACGGTATAGAGAGTTAAGATTAACAACAGATAGCCGTTTCGTTCCGATGAAAAATTGGATTGATATTTAAATAAACTCGAAAGCGTGTTTCTAACATCATCATATAGTTCTTGGGTGCCAAACACCTTCCTCAACTGAACGAATATTTCTCTGCCCTGAGTTTGAGATGCAAGTTCCAAAAAGAAATATTCAGATGAAAACCGGGTAATGGATCGAATCAAGTCTTCTACTTTCTCCCGATCGGATTCAAGTTTCACCTGCGAATATTCATTCGCTAATTTTAATAGGACAATCTTTTGAAATAAATTGAGCAGCAGACTATAATAATATTCTCCATACATTTGACTGATCAGAGAGTCCAGGACTTCTCCTTGTTGGTTGGTCAAACAGCAAAAACTATTCCGGTCTGTAACATAGTAAGTATCCGGTTCCCAGCGGCAGTAGGTTTGTTCCTTAATATACCCTTTCAATTACCGTTTGCTGCTTGCACCGATAAATGGCTGCCCCTTTTCATCCATACCATCCAGCTGCCCAGCTCGATAAATATCGGATTCATCAATGGATTCGCCCTCTTCAAATGAAAAAAAACCTTGAACATACATCCATTCATCAATAAAATAGGGCAATGTTTCAAAATGAGAACCCTTGATTCCTTCCTTATCAAAATGCGGCAGGATCATGGGGGCTACTGTTTCAAAAATGAAATGTTCAACTTGATTAAAAGTACGGCCCTGGTATGAAATTTGCGATTTTTTATCCAGGGTTGTACGATCTTCCATCACTCTAAATCTGGCCGCATATTCTAAAGCCTCAGTATACGTTAAGTCATTATTTGCGAGTTCTGTCCGTAAGCTTAGAAAGCCCAATCCAAATGGACAAATGATGACATCGACAGAGAGGAGAAGAAATGGAAGAGTGAAATACTCGACTACCGATACTTTTTGGTCGATTGATTTGGAAAAACGCTGAAATCCCCTATCCTCCTTCCGGGGCGGGAAGAGGATTTTAGATGTAAAAGGCAAATAATAATGCTCCATATTTCTGTGGGACACCCGTTGATTTTCCCCATAGAATGCTTGTTCCAGCTGTTTATCCTCTATATTAAAATGCTGATTGTTTTCGTCCAGCAAATTCATTCATCAGAGCTTGCTCATTATCCGGCTTGATCAAAAAAGGAAATATAAAATGGAATACCGCTTTGTTTAACTTTTTATCCTGAACGCTTGGATTCATGATATAACCTCTTATCTCGTTACTCGTTAGATAATGCAATTATTCCACATGAACAAACTTCTTAGACGCACAGAAATTTTGAATAAAAAAGATGACGTGCGTCCTGCACGTCATCTCCCTCCTAAATCAACAGCTGAAACAGCGTCTTGTCTTTATTCACTTCTTGATAGGCAAAGCCTTTGCGGTTCATTCGCTGGATCAGCTCCGGATAATCCTCTTTATGCTTGAGCTCGATGCCGACCAGCACCGGCCCGGTTTCTTTGTTATTTTTCTTCGTATATTCGAAGCGGTTGATATCATCATCCGGTCCCAGCACTTCATCCAAAAACTCACGAAGCGCACCGGCACGCTGCGGAAAATGAACGATGAAATAATGCTGCAAGCCCTCGTAGATCATGGAGCGTTCCTTGATCTCCTGCATGCGGCCGATATCATTATTGCCGCCGCTCACGATACAGACGACCGTTTTCCCTTTGATTTGATCAGCATACTCATCCAGAGCAGCGAGGGAAAGAGAGCCGGTCGGTTCAGCGACAATCGCGTTTTGATTGTAGAGCGAAAGCAGGGTTGAACATACTTTTCCTTCTGGTACAACAACAATGTCATCGAGGAGTTCCTGGCAGATCTCGTACGTAAGCGCCCCGACGTTTTTTACTGCCGCCCCATCAACGAACGGGTCGATGTGGTCAAGACAAACATGTTTCCCCTGCAGCATGCATTCATTCATCGCCGGAGCACCCGCCGGTTCAGCACCGATCAGATTCGTTTGCGGAGAAACGCTCTTTAAATACGTTCCTATACCCGAAGCGAGGCCCCCGCCTCCGATCGGAACAAACAAATAATCAATGTTTTCGTCGCAGTCATTTAAAATCTCCACCGCCACCGTGCCTTGTCCGGAAATCACATCGACGTCGTCATACGGGTGGATGAACGTCCTTTTTTCGGCCTCGCTGCAGGCAATCGCCTTTTCATACGCATCGTCAAACGTATCTCCAGCTAGAACAATCTCCACATGTTCACCGCCAAAAAATTTCACCTGATTCACCTTTTGTTTTGGCGTTGTCGTAGGCATGAAGATCTTGCCGTTGCTTTTCAGCAGGTGGCAGGAATAAGCGACACCTTGGGCATGGTTCCCGGCACTCGCGCAGGTGATGCCGTTCTCGAGTTCCCTCTGGCTCAGCTTTTTGATCCGGTTGTATGCACCACGGAGCTTGAAGGAGCGAACAACCTGCAAGTCCTCCCGCTTCAAATAGAGTTTACAGTCATACTGTGCGGACAGCAGCGGATTATACTGCAGCGGCGTATGGAGGACCACATCTTTGATTCGTTGATTTGCGATCATGATATCTTCGACGAGCACCATTTTTTGACGTTGCTGTACCTGTTCCATCATCCTCTTCCTTCCTTCAATAAGTTTTTTTCAATAAAAAAAACTCGCACCCCAATAGGGACGAGTCAGCTCGCGTTACCACCCTAGTTCCGAAGCAAAAAAACTCCGGCTCTCCAGTCTAAAAGACACTATAACGGATTACCCGACAAGGCTTACTTCCCCTTTCAGCCTTGTATCTCCGAGATGATCTTCAGATAATGGTTGTTCATCGGCTCCCACCATCACCGACTCTCTGTGCAACAAAAATATTATCCTACTGTTCTCGTCATCGACTTTCGTGTTCAATTTTAAAACTAAGATTAACAGCTTCAAAATGCCAAGTCAACAAGTTTATTGTAAATTTAGAATATTCTTTTTATGTAAGCGCAACCAATTAAACTTCCGTCCCCCATCAAAGCGATTCAATTGATTGAACGTTTGAGAGAAGATCAGCTATTGCTCGACAGTACCGAGAGGATGTACCTTCCTGAATTCAGAAAAGAAAACACTCTGAGGCTCAGCGTTTCTCAAGTAGATGAAAAACTCATCGCCGATGGGGTAAAAAGGATCGGTCAAGGGATTCGGAAATTATTAAAAAAGCCTTTTTGATTAGGTCATTATGAATCAGGGTGTATCCCAAAATGCCGTATCGCCAGCTCTTTGAATCTTACCTTATCCACTTTTTCTTTTGTGACGTTACCATCCTCCCATTGAGTAAAAGAGGTTGGGGTCAGTGTTACGTTCCCTTGATTGGTCAGCCGGGTCATTAATGGATGTTTATTAAAGGGCGAGTTCTTGTGTTCGGAAATAATGGTTTGAATTTCATTAAATTCGGATACGTCGGTTATCGTTTTCTTGGAATCAAAGGCATACCCAATTCGCCAATCTTTATCTTTATGTCTCAATTTCAACTCAAGCACATAATCTCCATGTTCACTATTCATTTTTTTAATCCGAAATTCCCCATTATAGGAGGTTACCGTTTCTCCGGTTAAAGGGACCGGCCTTAGAGGCAAATTGCCTCCAAAACCCGTATCGATTAAATACGTTCGTTCTTCGTGAGTGATAAGTATCGTTACATGAGTCCTCCCAAGGGTCTGGTACTCTTGAGCAGCAATTTCGTAAACGACCCCCCGCGCGAGGACTGCATGAAATCCATTTTCAATCAAGAAGAAATAAAAAAGCGAATTCAACTCGTAACAAAGACCTCCCTCTTTTTTCACCAGAATTTTTTCTATTAGATTTTCTTTTGAAATGTCACGTGTTCTATTATCAATAACGCATATGTTTTCAAAAGGTATGGCCGTTGCCGTTTTTTCAAGCACTTGATCCAACGTTTCAAACGTAATATTTTCGCTTTCTGGAATGTTGAGCCTTTTACGGAATAGTTCATTTAGTTTGCTCATAAAAGATCCTCCTCGCCATTCACCTGTCATCGCTTTTTTCAGCAGAATGGAGGAGCATTTTTGCTCCTCCAGCCAACCCAAAGTATATTATATTAGATCTTTACAGCTTCATGCTCCTTCGCCGAAAGATACGCCGCTTCGACGATCTTTGTTGCCGCCACCCCGTCCCAGGCATCGGCCAGCTCCGTCGGATTTTTATGGATCGTCTCAACAAACGCATTCAGCATGTGAAGGTATTCAAAATCACCAAAGTTATGGTGAAGCGTTTTTGTACTGTTATGCTGGATGATGTTCTGGGCATACGCCTTTAAGTCGATCGCTCCTTCCGTTCCTGTGGCCCGCAGATCTATGCCTCCCCACGTCGGATACCCCTCAGGCCGCGACCAGCTCGGATCGATGTCGGCGATGATTCCATTATCAAACTCCAGCTGCACGTGGCCGACATCATCTATAGTAATGCACGGAACCAGGAACGAATCGGCCTCCGCATAGACCCGTGTCACTTCGGCCCCAGTCAGCCATCTCATCAGATCCGCGAGATGAACAATGTGATCCATCAGCGCACCCCCGCCGGACAAGTTCTTATCGATAAACCAGCCTTTCGGGCACTGACCCGGGTTCTTCCCATGAAAAGCCAAAATGTCACCGATTTGTTTTTGATCGATGATCCGTTTCATTTGGACGGCCGGCGTATTAAAACGCAACGGAAAAGCAGTGGCCAGAACAGCATCCTGCTCGACCGCCTTTTTAGCCATGAGTAAGGCACTTTTAGTTGATACAGCCAATGGTTTTTCACAAAGGACGTGCTTGTACTCTTCCAATGCCGCCAGTACCAGTTCTTCATGCTTGGTGTTCTCCGAGCAGACGATCACCGCGTCGCACTCGTCCAATGCCTCTCGCAAATTGTCATAACAAATGGTGGAATGCTCTGCCGCTTTCTTCTTTCCGCGATGAGCATCATCGTCAAAGATACCCGCCAACTCCGTGCCCGGGCAAAGCTTCACGGCAGACGCGAACGTATCCAGATGGACATGGGCGGCTGATAAAATGGAGATTCTCATCGTTTGTTCAGCTCCTTCGCTAAGGAAATCGGTCGTTTTTCATGAGCAGATTGCAAGGCAAGCAGTGCAATTTTCGTACTTTCATAAGCATCCTGCAGCGTAACGGGAACCGGCCCATCGTTTCGGATACTATCAACAAAATCTCTCAGTTCAAGATACCAAGGATCATCCCGCAGCAGAACAGGAGGAACTTCAGTGGAATCTTTTTTAAGGGAAACCTTCCGGTGAACCATGAGCGGATGAATTTCTTGGCTGTTAAACGTCAACAAATCATTCTCCTGTGCGATATCCGCTTCCTGTGCAAATCCGCCATCATACCGCCAGCTGCCTTCAATACGGCTGATCGAACCATTTTCGTGACGCAGCGTGATGAGGGCATAATAATGATCGGGATCAGTTTGGGCATAAACCCGAGTGACCGGGCCGAACGCCCATCGTGCAAAGTCAATATCATGAAGGCTGAGGTCCAGGATAACCCCGCCGCTATTCCTTCGGTCAAGCGACCAGTTTTTTGCACTCACCGGCAATTGGGAGCGCCGTGAAAGCAGTGTGGAAGCCGGCTTATCAGGATCAATGCTCTCCTTAAGCTTGCGGTATTCTGGAAAATAGCGCAGCACCTGTCCGACCATCACTTTTGAGCTGCTCTGCTCTTCAAGCTCCAACATGCGCTGGCAGTCTTCATCCGTATGCGCCATCGGTTTTTCAAGAAAAACATGCTTCCCCCTCTCCACCGCTTTTTCAAAAACATCCCGGTGCATAAAAGTAGGAAGGCAGACATCAACCACATCCGCAATCTCCAGACATCGCTCCAGATCGTTATAAAAGGGAATTCCCTGTAGATCGCCGGTTCGGGTCGTCGAATAAATCCCCGCCACTTCTACATCGTTCATCTGCCGGTAGGCGTTCAGGTGAATGTCTCCGATAAAGCCGTATCCTAAAATAACAATTTTCACAGCAGGCACTCCTCTCATAGCAAAAATCAGTATGTTTTATAGATTCCCTATGCCATGATAAGAGACCTGCATGTTTTTTGTTACCTGTTTGGGAGATTACTTGCAGGTTTCTTGGCGTTACTCACGGAAACCGAAGTATTACTCGCGGTTCGACACGATTTACTAACGGAAACTTTGACTTTACTCGCGGTTTCTCTGCCATTACTCACAGAACACATCATTTTCACAACCTCAAGTAACATCAATCTTCTATTTTCATCACATAGGTTCGATTTCGATAGGTTCCAGTGGATGCGAGATTCATGGATTGGAGAATGCGAGTGGAAACAGAAATTGAGGGCAAATGCAGGAAGGATCTGAGCTGGCAGTTGGTAATTAAAAGTCCAAAAAGAAGTTTATAATCCATGATGGCTGCCACGTGAGCATCTTTTGAGAACGATCCGCATTTTGTACATACCCACTTAGCATTCATTCGGTGCATGGGGAGCATAAAACATTCCGGGCATACGACACCAGTTAAAATTTCTTTTGAAGAAAGCTGGAATTTCTGGAGAATTTGAGGATCATCTGGAATGTGGCTGTTGACGAGTTTACGGGAGAGCTTTTTTAATTGCTGGGGGTTTAACTGCTCGATGGCATGCTTTTTTTCATACCTTTTTATTTTTGAGGGGAGATTTGCACTGTGGATGACGTGCTTAGCCGTGGCGGGATCCAGCTTTAAAAGAGTGTTTTTAATGACAGTGTTGGGGTTACTGATGATTACAAGCCTTTCTATGGGAACCTTGGGGAGTTTGTGATTAGAAAGCCATTCCTGGAGTT
This sequence comes from Fictibacillus sp. NRS-1165, assembly GCF_050468105.1. Taxonomy (NCBI): domain Bacteria; kingdom Bacillati; phylum Bacillota; class Bacilli; order Caryophanales; family Fictibacillaceae; genus Fictibacillus; species Fictibacillus sp. NRS-1165. The sequence goes on along the minus strand of NZ_JBDPNU010000044.1, from coordinate 65,047 downwards.
GTGTACCTTGCCGTTCAACCTGCAATATCGGGTCAGGAAAGCCTTCTTCTTTTTCACCCGACACACGAATGAGCTGTGTAAAATTGGGATCAAAGACAAGTGTTCCTGAGATATTTTTCACTTCTAAAATGAGAATGTAGCTAGGGGAAAGGATGAGGGTATCAATCTGGAAAAAGTAATCGCCATCTTTAAGCCGAAGGTCATGCAGAATGTGGCAGTTTTTCTTGTGGAGAAACTTAAGGTGATAGTCAAGAGCAAGCTCGCCTTTGTAACCAGCCATACGTCTTGCCAGATGATCAGAAATTATCGGCCGTTTCGGGTGCTCTGGAGGCAGCCTTCTCAGTAAAGCTTCCAGTTTGCGTATGACAATAGGTACTTTTCGTTGTTTTACAATCAATATCGATCAACTCCCTTGTTTACTAGGTAAACATTCGAACTGTATGCTAGTTTTTCCTTCATATGATGCAAAATTAATTGCCGGAAAAGGGTGTTGCATTTGACTGTGATTACTTTCGATTCGACATGCCTTTCTTGCAGAAATGCTCTATTTACTCGCGGTTCGACACGATATACTCACGGAAACTTTGACTTTACTCACGGTTTCTCTGCCATTACTCACAGAACACATCATTTTCATAAAATCAATTGGCAGTACATCACTCCCAGCACTTTCGCCAAATAAAAAACACCGTTGTCACGGTGTTTTTCTATCACACTCTTTAAACGGTGTTTGATGCCTTTAAATTTAAGCGATCCTCATACTCAGACTTCAAAATATTATAATACAAGCTGGTGACTTCACGCCCATCCAACCGGTCCAATTTCTTTTTTTCACTAAAACGGTAGTTGAATCCGCATTTCTCATTGACCCGCTTGGAATTATGATTAAAATCAAAATGTCCGCACCATACAATATCTAGATCGAGATCTTCAAAACCATGCTGAATCACCCGGTGTACGGCTTCAGGGACATATCCTTTTCCCCAATAAGCTGGATTGAGCACATATCCGATCTCCTTTTGCTTGTAATGGGAAAGGCTTACATCGGGCTTTCGATCATGCAGACCAATACTGCCGATGACCTTGTTTTCAGAGAGCAGTTCAATGGCATACACCACGTCATTGCTTTCCATGAACATTTGGATGATCTCTTTGCTTTCTTCCTCATCTTTATGAGGTTTCCAGCCGGCATTCGGGCCCACCAACTCACTTTTCGCGTATTCGTACAAGTCTTTGACGTCTGACTCCTTCCACGCCCTCAACAATAATCTCTCGGTCTGCAGCTCTCCCATAATATAGCCCCCTTCTATTTTTAACCATTATAGGCTAAACGGGATTAAAAAGGAACATATTGGCGGGTGCCAGGCACCGCGATTACACAAGTGTGTAAAACCGTGGCACCCCCAAAGTGGCATTTAAAAGAGGGCACCTCAAAAAAGAGCAGTCTACCAAGCTACCACTTCTTCAACCCCAACAGCTTCTCCCCTAGTTCTGTCAGCTGAGCGGTCTCATACTTCTCATGCTCCAGGTTGCGGGGATCGCCAGGAAAGGCTTTGCCACTCGGAGGAATTCTCTCTTTCCATGACTCTACTCGCGTAGCAATGAGCGGCTCATTCTCCTCTTGCGCCGGGAACATGGAGATATATTGGGCGAGACGCGGCTTATCTGAATAGTTGGGACGGATTCCATGCGGCTGCATGCTGTTGAAGATAAGTAAATCCCCCGCTTTGGTCACGACTTTTGTCGGTGTGTAGCCCGCCGTATCCGGCTTGTGCGGATCGCGGTCGGCCGGCTGATCTTTTACCCATTCATCAAAGTCACGATAAAGTTCAGGAATACATTGGAATCCTCCCATATCCACATCCGTATCAACGAGTGAGAGAACGCCCTGAACGTTTACCGGAATCGGATCGACCGAAGTGTCTACGTCCCAGTGAATAAAGCTGTTATACTCGTGCCCTGGCTTCATCGGGAGATTGAGGTTGCAGCGGTCAATGCTCGCCCACAATTTTTCCGTTCCCCAAATATCGACGAAAGCATCGTACACCTTTGGATACATGCGGTTGTCCCATAAGTATTGATGGTTGTACAGCTCTACCATGCCGGTATTCTTCAATTCCTCCATCTGGATTTCGCGCCGTGCCGCCGTATACCATGTGGAGGAATCATCCGGATTCTTCTCTTCCAAATCAGCCTCGCCAGTCGATATATATGGTCTTTCGGAACTGCATCACGAATGATCACATAGCCGTTCTCCTTCCAGAACTTCCAATCCTCCTCACTCAAGACACGCAGCGGCTCATTATTTTTCCTCTCATTCAGCGGAACAGCAATCTCAAGAATATTATTCAGCTTCTGGTTCATATAACTTCCTCCTTTTATAGTACCTTTGATTGGTTCCATGTTAGAGCTCACAGCAAATCAATACAATAAACGATGTTGCTGTCCTTCTCCTAAAACTAAGATATCTTGTGGTTTCGCTCCGTAAAATGGCCGTGAATAACCCGGCTGATGGCGTTTTCATTCATGCACCATCAATTTCTTGCTTATTTTTAGTAAAAACTATCATATCTTGCTGTCCACTATGGTGATCAGGCGGTAAATCTTATACACTTAAAGGAGCATCAATCCACCGGGGGGTCTTCAAATGAAGTTTTCCATGAACCAGAGTGCCGATGGCCCAGAAACCTTAAACATCCAAAAAGCCCCGCATCTTTTATATGCAGGGCAGATCAGCAATAATCCGCATTGGAAATTTTCAAGCCATAAGCATGATAACCTCAGTGAAATTGTCTATATCTGTGATGGAAAAGGGACGTTCATTATTGATGGAGTAACGTACGAAGCATCAAAAGGAGACATTCTGGTCTACAATAAAGACGTCCTCCACGAAGAATGGTCTAACCCTGATCATCCGCTAAAAACGTATTTTTGCGGCATCACCAACCTGTCCATCGAAGGCTTAAAGGATCTGCATGTCATACCCTCCGGCATCAATCCGGTCATTCGCCGTAATAAATATTCTTCTAAAATTGAAACATACTTGTCCGAGATTTTTGATGAGGCGGCCCTTCAAGCAGAAGGGGACGAGATGATCTGCCAGCACCTGCTCACGTCACTCATAACCGTCATTCACCGCATCATCCATCTGCATCATCAAGACACATCAACAGAAAAGAACGACTCCCTCTCTCACCGAATAAAAGAATATATCGATAAACACTATACAAGGAGCCTTTCTTTAGAAGACTTGGCAGAAGCCTTCTTTATCAGTCCCTACTACCTTTCACATGTGTTTAAAGAGGAAAAGAACCTCTCGCCGATCCACTACCTCATCACAAGAAGGATGGGCGAAGCGAAACGGCTGCTTGTTTCAACGAACCTGAAGATAAGAGAAGTCGCCCAGCTGGTCGGATATGACAACCCGAACTACTTCACGATGCTGTTTAAGAAGTTTACGGGACAGTCGCCTAAGCGTTTTAAGCAGAAGCATATGGAGAAGTTGTTTTACCATAAATAGAGGGCTGCCTTTTTCGGCAGCCCTCTTCAGCTTATAAAACTATTGCTCAAATTGGTATCCATTTTTTAAGAAACTTCCAAAGCGACGCCATTGACCATTTTTTGATAGGTTTCCACGATTTCAGAAGCGAGCACTTGTCTCCATTATTCCGCACTCACTCGGGCCCCAGCTGCCATTAATCACTTCCCTTACCCAGCATGCCATTTACTTTTGTTATGGCCAATGATCCGAGGTGCCTGGCACCGGTTTTAGATTCAATCCCCATCCTTCAACAGCCTCAAAGCGTTTAAAATAACGATCAATGCGGCGCCTGTATCGCTTAATACGGCCATCCACAGCGTGAGCAAGCCGGGGAAGATCAATCCTAGGGCAATGGCTTTTATGATAATGGAGAACCATATGTTTTGCTTAATGATGGATAACGCATTTTTACTAAATCTCATCGTATGCGGCAGCTTTTCAAGATTATCGGCCATTAACACAATATCTGCGGTCTCCATGGCAGTATCCGTCCCCGCTCCGCCCATCGCGATCCCCAGATCGGCAGCGGCAAGTGCAGGGGCATCATTAATGCCATCACCGACCATGGCCACCTTGTAGCCTTCGCTTTGCAGCTTCTTGATCGCGGTCACTTTATCTTCCGGCAATAATTGAGAAAAGCAACGGCTCACGTTCGCTTCAGACGCGATCTTCTTAGCGGTGCCTTCATTATCTCCCGTTAGCATGACGGTCTCGCGTATTCCTTTTTCTTTTAAGGATTGTAAAGCAGAGATGGTGGATCCTCGCAGCATATCTGACACCGCGATCAAACCGAGGACCTTTTGTTCCGTACCGATGATCACAATGGTTTTCCCTTGGTTCTGCAGCTCCACTACATTTTGCGTGATTGGATCCAGCGGCACGGCCATTTCTCTAAACAGCGTCAGGTTGCCTGCGTAATAGTTCACCCCGTTAATGGCGGCTTGAACGCCTTTCCCAACAATCGCCCTGTACAGCTCGCCGTCTCTTGGAGGAATCCCTTGTATCCTCGCATAGTCCACTATGGCTTTAGCTATGGGGTGAGTGGAATAATTCTCTAATGTGAAGGCGATGGATAACAGTTCCTCTTCCGTACCGGCCAGCACTTCAACCTTCGATACTTTTGGTTTCCCCTCGGTCAGGGTTCCTGTTTTATCAAACGCAATCGCTGTAACGGTACCCGCTTTTTCCAAGAACGTTCCACCTTTAATCAAGATTCCGTTCTTTGCAGCATTCCCGATCGCCGACACAATGGCCACTGGAGTAGAAATCACCAGCGCACACGGACAAGCGATCACCAATAATTCAAGCCCTTTATAAAACCATTCACCCCACGATCCAAACGCCAATAATGGCGGGAGGACCATAAGAAGCAACGCCAGTCCAAAAACGATCGGGGTATAAATCCCTGCAAATTTATCAATAAAGGCTTCAGCGGGTGCTTTCTTCTCCTGGGCTTCTTCAACCAAGTGAATGATTTTTGAAATCGTCGTATCTTCGACGAGCTTGGTCACCTGTACTTCAAGCGTCCCGTGTTCGTTAATGGTGCCTTCATATACGCTGTCCCCAGGCCGTTTATCGACAGGGATGGACTCACCCGTAATTGGAGCCTGGTTAACGGTGGATTCTCCCTGCATTACGTCTCCATCCAAGGGAATCTTATCACCTGGCTTGACTATGATGACCTCGCCAATGGAAATTTCCTCGACGGGCTTTTTTACCACCTCCGACCCTTCTTGCACCCACGCTTTAGGAGGAGCTAAATCCATGAGGTTCCTGATCGATTTTCTCGTTTGCTCGGTGGATTTATTCTGTAAAACGTTGCCCAGAGAGAATAACCAAACGACGGTTGACCCTTCCAGCCACTCCCCGATGAAAGCTGCTCCAATCGCTGCCGCTGACATGAGTACATTCATGTCTAAGGAACGGCTCCTAATCGAATAATATGCACTTTTCACTGGTTTATAGCCGCTCAGAATCATGGCCGCAGCATAGAGCATCGAGGACATCAGTGCGGATACACCGGTATAGGAACCGGCAAAACCAAATGCAATGAATAGTCCCGAAAGAAGCAGCAAACCGTTATCATTTTTCTTTTGTACAGGCTGACTGGATGTACGGCCTGTATCCAAAGTCGCTTTAAACCCAATCTTGGAAACTTCTGAAACAATTTCTTCCGGAAGATTGGTATGTTCAATTTTCATTTTTCCCGTTGAAAAATTGACATGTACATGTTGAACAGAAGAATGCAGGTTTAAATGATTTTCGATACTTTTAGCACAATTTCCGCAGTCCATGCCTTCAACCGTGTAGGTCTTAAGAGAAATCGGCTCTGCCATATAACCTTGCTTCTTCACCTGGCTCTCACCTGTACTGCAGCATTGTTCTGACATGCTGGATCACTCCTAATCTATATGACTGTCACAACTGGCAACATCATTTTGAACGTCGGCAAGAAGTACGTTAAACATCGTGAGCAGTTCACGTATCTGTTCGTTACGGATGCTGTAATAGCAGTACCTTCCTTGCTGTCTCCCAGAGATAATGCCGCACCCTTTCAAACAGGCCAAGTGCTGGGATATGTTGGATTGATTCCCGTTGATATCTTCTACGATCTGAGAGACCGTTTTTTCCTGATCCATCAATGTCTCTAATATTTGAATCCTTGTTTTATCAGCGAAACCACGAAGAAATTTCACCTTTGTGTCTAGATTAACGGTTTCCATCTATTCCCCCCACTCATATTAGTAAAAACTAATGTATGGTTACACATCATATTAGCAATACCTAATATATGTGTCAAAAGATTTTTATACGGTGCCAGGCACCCGCATTACACATGTGTGTAATTGCGGTGCCTGGCACCGGTTTAGGATTATTATTCATTTTGATTGAATCAGCCAACTAATGTTAATACTTGTGACGAAGAAAGGAGTTGATACGTTTGCCAGACGAAAGCAATGACAAACCGAATGAACTTGATTTACATATGGATGATGAGCAGCTATGTGTGATCGCTGAAAAAAACCTATGAACAGGGAAAAATCATGAAAGACCAGGGTGTTAAGAAAAATAGAAGGGTGTGTCAATATGACAACTGAAAAGAAATGCAGGGATTCATTTGTTGTAAAAACCAGTAAAGTTTTGCCTTCAGATACCAATAATAATGGAACCCTTTTTGGAGGGAAGCTGATGGCATATATAGATGATATAGCCTCCATCTCTTCCATGCGTCATTCACGAAGAAACATAGTAACCGCTTCGACTGATTCTGTCGATTTCCTCCATCCCATTTCAGAAGCGAGTGCGGTTTGCCTTGAGGCATTTGTAACGTATACCGGACGGACCTCGATGGAAGTATTCGTCAAGGTGATCGCTGAGGATTTATTAACAGGCGATCGAAATGTATGTGCCCTTTCCTTTTTAACGATGGTGGCCATCGACGAAAACGGAAAGCCCACACCCGTTCCCCAGGTGGTCCCGGAAACGGATGTGGAAAAACAGTTGTTTAATACAGCAGCAGCGAGAGCAGAAAACCGCAAGAGAAGAAGAAAGGAAACCGGCAGCCTGGCAAAGGATTTTGGCACCGGTCTGCCTTGGTGAAAAGGGTTACTAAGCAACTTTTGTATCTTAAGCTGCCATCCGGGCGGCTTTTTCTTATGCTATTTAATGAAAAAAGCCACCTTCCTAGCAGAAGAGGCTTAAAACGCGGATCCTGATAAAGTTTACAGACGACTATCGAACGTATTGTTTTACATTATCGGAAGTATCGTTGGTCAAAGGTTTAAGACGAAGCGTATAATGGACAGTGACTTTCATATGTTTCCATTTGTCCGCTCATATCCTTTTATAGGATAGCTTGTGAGCTCTGAAATATGCAGATAAAGAATTTAAAGGTGCAGCATGCTCCGCAGGCCATCAACGATCAGCTGATGATCTTCTTCTTGGGACAATCCGGAAACTGTGATCGTGCCAATCACTCCAGTGTTTTTGATGATGAGCGGAAAGGATCCTCCGTGCACTGCATACTCTTCAGGATTAACGGAATACGCATCAAAATAAGAACGATTTTTAGATTCATTGTATAACTTTACATAAAAAGAGCTATGAAAATGCCGGTTGACTACATTCGATTTTCTTCGGATCCAATGCTCCTGGTCCGGACTTGTGCCATCCATGGCATGATAAAATAATCGTTGCCCATTTTTCATAATGTCGACGGCTATTGACTTATTTCCTTGTTTGGCAAGCTCGATGAGTTTCAGGCCTAATTTTAGGGCTGTACCATTTGTAAATTCATCAAATTGCAATTCTTGTTCCTGATTTAGCGTTTCCGTTAGTTTTTCGCTGACTTTCATCCCAATAATCCCTTCCTGTTGAAAAAAACGGTTTTCTTTTCACGGCTGCTTTGAAGGGCGGCATGTATGACGCGAATCGTTTTTAAACCATCTTCCCCGCTTACGGGACAAGCCTTTCCTTCCTTGATGTGCTCATACACCTGTTCATAATAAGCGGCATAATTGCCTGGTACCGTTTCTATAATCTCCTCCACCTGTTGCCCCTCGCGGCTTAATGTCAACTTTCCGAACCATTCCTCTTTATCGCGTCCCCACTCGTTGCTTCCAGGAACTTTTCCTGCTTTTAGCGCGTCTTCTTGTCCGTCTATTCCATATTTAATGAAGCTTCCCTTGCTTCCGTGTACTTTATAACGCGGCCCCTGATCGACGACAATGGAGCCTGAATGCAAAATGACCCTCAGGTTTTCGTATCCCATGATAATGTGGAAATAATCATCTGTTGCGGAATTCTTTCTTTGAGCAAATACATTAGCCGTGACGAATTCTGGCTCCCCGAATAAGAAAATGGCCTGATCAATTAAGTGGGAGCCCAGATCATACAGCATTCCCGCACCTTTTCCAGGCTTCTCTCTCCAACGATCACGAACTTCGGGTCTGTAACGGTCGAAATGGGCTTCATATTCTACGATTTCACCTAACGTGTCCTCAGAAAGCAGCTTGCATATCGTTAGAAAATCATTATCCCATCTTCTGTTTTGATAGACACTCAGCATCCGGTTATTTTCCCTGGCTAACGCGATGAGCTCCTCTGCCTCGTCAGGATCGATGACCATCGGTTTTTCCACAATGACATGCTTGTTGTGCTGAAGGCTTTTTTTTGCCATTTCATAATGCAGAACATTCGGTGTGGTAATGACAACTAATTCAATATCAGGATCTTCCATGATACTTTCAAGTTCATCCACAACTTCCACATTCCCTAAGTCTTTCTGAACCTTTTCCGGATCTGAAGACATTACTTTAACAATCTCATACTGCTCTAACGCTTGTAAAAAAGGGGCATGAAATGTAGCTCCAGAAAATCCGTAACCAATCAGACCCGTTTTCATTATATCCATTCCTATCTTCCTCTCTCTTTTTCAGTGACCATAAGTTCGATATGAAGTGACCTTAATTTTTGCTCCATTTGTTTAGGTGGAGTTTGATCTGTAATAATAAGATCAATCTGGGATAAATCACAAACCTGATGAAGAAATTCCTTGTTAAATTTTGTGTGATCGGCAAGCAGAATGACTTTTTTTGCCGATTGGATCATGCTCTTTTTCACATAGGCTTCCCCTTCATCGGGAGAAGTGAGTCCCTCCATGCCTAAACCGCAAGCTCCGAGAAATAAAACATCGGTCTTATATTTTGTAACCTCCCCTGCCGTATGGAAGCTAGTGAAATTGCGGTGAAACTTATTGAATTTCCCGCCGGTCAAGTAGGTTATATACCCGTCTCTCTCACTAAGAATCTGGAAGATATCGATCGAATTGGTTACTGCGGTGATTTCTTTATTCGCCATCAGACGGGCCGTCAGTTCTACAGTGGTTGAAGTATCGAAAAAAATATGGTCATGTTCCCTTACATAGGCAGCAGCTTTTCTGGCAATCTCTTCTTCTTTGTATTTGGGCATTCCCCTGTCACGATAGGGAGAGAGTGCTGTACTTTGCGATGCCAGAACCGCTCCTCCCTTCACTCGGAGAATTTTCCCTTCTTCCTCCAGTTTTACAAGATCCCGCCTTGCCGTATCGCGTGAAACGTTAAATTGAGTGATTATGTCTTCAGCATTAATTTCATGATGTACTTGTAGCCAATCCAAAATTTTTTCCAAACGCCGTTTTTGCGCCATAATGTCACTCCCTTGCCTATTAAGGATAAACCATCCCGTAAACTTAACAAGTAAAACGCTTATAATCTTTTAATATTATAAGTATTTTACTTAAATTCAGTGTAATAAAAAACCAACTTGAGTAAGTTGGTTTTTGTCTGGAAGAGCAAAAAGAAGTTTTGTATATAAGAGAACAGGTTTGTTGAGAAGATACAGATTCATGAATGCAAAAAAGGCCAGTTTGGCGGCCTTTCTTCATGAGCTTTCTTATGGTTTAAGAACAACCTTAATGCAATCCTCTGTCCTTGTGTCAAAAACCTCGTATCCGTGCTTTGCTTGATCCAATGGGAGGACATGGGTAACTACGTCCCCAATATCGACCTTGCCTTCCGTAACAAGATTATAAAGAAAAGGCATATACGGAATAACAGGTGCCTGTCCCGTTTTGATATCGACGTTTCTTTGGAAGATGTCCCCTAATGGGAAACCGTGCTGCATGGCGGTGCATTGGGAGGTTTTCTTCATTGCATGCCAAGCGGTACGTAAAGCGGGAACCATTCAGGTTACCGGTGATTACGGAGGCCGTTACACCCCCTTGGGTAATCTCTTTTAAATGATCACCAACATTCTCATAATCCTCGAAGTTGATGGTCTCCACTTTATTCGCCTTTTTTGCGTGCGCCAAACGGTAGTTGATATAATCGACCGCAATGCCCCTTTTGGCGCCTTTGTACCATGCAAACTTCTGCGTCAGAAGTCCGACTGGTCCGCATCCTACGACGATCACCGTGTCTCCTGGTTTGACCCCGGCATGATCAACACTCCAGTAAGCGGTTGAAGCGGCATCCGCCAGCAGTACTAATTTTTCGTCCTCGACCTCACAGTTATCCGGGAGTTTAAAAGGAGTAAAGTTCCCGTGCAATGTGTGGATGACCGACGCCAATACGGCGGTCAATCTGGAACAGAAATAACCGGTATTTAAAAAGCCGTCTAAAACCATTGCCAGGCAAGGGTTCTAGACGGCTTTTTTCATATTGCTTATAGGGCCTTCTGTTCAAGGGGAGCGGTGTTATTTTCATTTTCCGCTGATACAAAGCGGTTGCTGCCTGCACCCATCCCAACAATATAAAGGAGGACCGCCGCAACGGCTAATAGGATCAGTGGAATGTTCCAGCTGTGGGTCTGATCATGCAGGTAACCAAAAAGAGCTGGTCCCACTGCAGCCAGCAGATACCCGACAGATTGTGCCATACCCGAAAGCTCTGCAGCTTGTTGAGCATTGTGCGTCCGCAGAACAAAAAACATGGTCGCAAGGCCGAACCCGGAACCAATGGCAATACCAATCAGTATGACATAAATGGGTGCCAGCACAGTCACTCCACTAAGGATGCCGGCATATCCCAAGAGCAAAAAGATGACAGTGAATGTTACTAATTTGCGCTGGTTCGCACTCCGGCCTGCTAAAATCGGCACAATAAACGTAGGAGGAAGGCTTGCAAATTGAGTTAATGACAAAAGCCATCCCGCTTTTGTCGGGTTGATTCCCTGTTGATGCAAAATGACAGGAAGCCACGTAATAATGGCATAAAACACAGTGGATTGCAGCCCCATAAACAAGGTCACCTTCCAGGCAAGCCCGGAACCCCAAAGGCCAGTCCCTGAAGAAGAAGAATTGGGAACATGCTGTTTTTGAAGCAGCTGAGGGATCCAAACAATAATGGATACGAGTGAGATAAGCGCCCAGCATACGAGGGCAAAGCGCCAGCCGTACCCCAATCCTTTCGTAATCGGAATACTTACACCAGAAGCAATCGCAGCCCACATATTCATGGAAACGGAATAGGTGCCTGTCATCAACCCCACTTTGTTAGGAAACTCTCTTTTTATTAAGCTTGGCAATAATACGTTACATACCGCGATGGCAACTCCAAGCAAAACAGTCCCGCTGAACAAAGCATCTGTATAAGGAACTGAGCGTAAAAGAATACCCGCGCCTAATAAAAGCAAGGCTCCAAAAAGCGTATGCTCCAACCCAAACCGGCGGGCCAGTCTTGGGGCTATCGGTGAGATCAGGGCAAAGGCAAGCAAGGGCAGCGTAGTCAGCATTCCCGCTAATGTATTCGACATTCCAGTATGATTACGAATGATTTCGATGATCGGACCAACACAGGTTAAAGGTGCCCTTAGATTAGCACCCGCAAATATAATGCCCAGGATGAGCAGCCATAATCCTGGCTTAGAAACGGCTTGATCATGCAACATTTGTTTTTTTGAACTCACGTGGTTTCCTCCTCAAAATTCATGATGCAACTTTCTTTCATGATGAAAAATCCTGAAAAACACAGTCCTGCTTTCCAAATAGGCAGATGAATAAGAAAATGCCCGACTCCTCCACAAACGTTGCTCGGTGTGGGGGTCTGGCACTATGTAGTCAGCCAATTTATTCACAATGCAGCTGATCTGAAAAAGCGTCATACGTTTATTATAACAGAAATCCCCATCCTTTACAGGGATAAAGGTAAAGGATGGTAACCGGGAATGGTCATGTCCCGTGAACATTAAAAAGCACAGCACTTGCTTTAGCAACCATTACATCTTGATCATTAAAGATTTGGCATTCAGCATGGGTCAGTGTTCGGCCCTCTTTAACAACCTGGGCATGGGCAACTAAATAATCCCCTGTTCCTCCTTTTAAAAAGGAGACATTAAGATCGACCGTTACCACCTTTTGCTGATTGTTTTCATTCGGTTCAATCGTATTGCACATGGCTACATCCGCCAATGATGAGATAATGCCCCCATGTACGACTCCCACACTATTGCGATACAGTGGTTTTACAGGTAAGCGCACCTTCACTGTTTTCCGGTCCACTCTTTCATACTCCAGATCCAAAAATTCATCAAACGCTTGCTTTATGAACATGAACACCCCTCCTGCCTCTTCTATCATTAGTAAAAGTATAGAACTCCATAAGAAAGGCTGTCAAAAATGACAGTATCCGTATTTCAATCGTCCACCCTATACTTCTCAAGAACCGTGAAGTCCCTGTCGACCAGCCAGACCTGGTTCACCCGGCTGCCACTTTCTGTCCCCCTGAAGTGCTCAAGGCTTACGTTAAAAAAGCTTTTCACCTGTTGATCATAGGCGGCTTTTTTGGACTGGATGATAAAAAACCTCTCTTCCTTCGCGATAATGGCCTCAGTATCCAGAACATCATGATACCTGTTTACGCTCCCAAAATTGTAGGACATATACGTATCAAACGCTGATTCAATCTCCTTTTTCATCTTGATCCTGGCTTCCCTATGCCGGCTGGCTGAATCATAGGGCTTCTCCTCTTGTTCTAAGTATTTTGAAACCGAGGCCGATTGCGCGTATTTTGCGTTCAGCGCGTCATTCACTTGAAAACCAACATATAAACCCGTCACGATCGTTGCTAGGAAAATGATGAAAGGCTGTCTTTTACCCATACATCCCTCCGTACTCTGCCAATAATCTTTTCTCTTTCAATCCTATGTAAACTCGTAGCCATTTAGTAGTGATTTTGAGATTTTAATAGTGATTAGTCTAGTAAATCATTCTTCGGTCAGCCGTTACTTGCAATTTGGCTTGCTTTACTTGCGGAAATCCCCTCATTACTTACAATTTTGCATGCGTTACTTTCAAAAACTTGGACTTTACTTGCGATTCGACACGATTTACTTGCAAAACACGTCATACTCATAAAAGTTTAATTGTATTACTCACGGAAATTATGACTTTACTCACCGTTTTAGCACCTTTACTCACGGAAATTCAGACTTTACTCACTGTTTTTATTCAATTACTCACAAAACATATCAATTACGCAAATTAACACCAGACATAAAAAACGACCTGCATTGTCATGCAGGCCCGGACATCATTATTTTACTTAACTGCCGCTTTCCCCTCACTTACCCCAACCTTCACAATCTGCTTCGTCTCGTTCGACTCGATTGCAGCCAGGATGACATCCAGAGACTTCATCCCTTCTTCTCCGGTAATCAACGGGGGCTGGCCATTCAAAACACAATCGGTAAAGTGGTCGATGACATGCGACTGGGTTTGGCCGCCTTTTTCGTTGGACTGGATCCGTTCCAGTACGTAGTTAACGGTTTCGCCGGTCTGGTATTGAACGACGAGCGAATAATTTGGATCATCCTCCAGGCGGAGTATACCTTTTTCGCCGTAGATGACCGTGGAGTTATCGCCGCCTGACACGTAGGACCAGCTGGCCGCCAGGGTGCCGATCACACCCTTATCGGTTTTTAAAATACAAACCGCGTTGTCATCTACGTCTGTATTCTCCTTCGCACTTGTATCAATGAAGGAACCCACCTCGATGATCTCTCCGAGCAGGTAGCGCATGAGGTCGGTTTTGTGGACGCCAAGGTCACCCATCGCGCCGATAAATGCTTTTTCCTTATCAAAGAACCAGCTGTTTCGGCCATCGATGCTCCATCGTTCCGGTCCGGGATGCCCGAAGGTCGTACGGAAGCTGTAGGTTTTACCGATCTCGCCGCTGTCGATGAGCTGCTTCGCTTTGACATGAGAGGCAACAAAGCGCTGGTTATGAGCAATCATCAAGGTTTTGCCGCTTTCCTGTGCCGCTTGGTTCATGGCCTCTGCTTCTTCTTTGGACGTGGCCATCGGCTTTTCGCAGAGCACATGCTTGCCTGCCTGTAATGCCGCGATGGTGACGGGGGCATGCAGGTAGTTGGGCAGACACACACTGATGGCATCGATATCCGGATTTTTCAACAGTTCTTCATATTCCGTATAGCTCGCAGCTCCATACTGCTGGGCGGTTTCCTCCACTCTTTCAGGAATCAAATCACAAACCGCTGCAATTTCCACGTGTTCATTGGCTTCATATTCTGGCAGGTGGCGTTTTCTTGCGATACTGCCGCAGCCGATCACTCCGACTCTTAATGTACTCATCTCTCATTACCTCCTGAAATTAACGTTTGTTTGACCACTGCAGGCCTGCTGTACGAGCTATGCATCTCATAATGCTTGCCAAGAGACGACGATTCGTGAAACCCGTGCATGATTTCCAGCACATGATAAGCAAGATCTCCTGACGCAAGGTGCGGCCGGCCATTCAGTAGTGCGTCCGCCATATCGGTGATCCCAAGTCCTCGCAGGTTCTCCACAGCATCTGACACGAGCTCCTGCTCCACCCATTCATCAGAGCCCTTGCGATTCAAAAGCACAGGGCCATCAAAGGTGTTGGGATCCGGAACGGAGATCGTTCCTTCCGTACCGTAGATTTCGATAAAAGGTGTCTGGGTCGCCTGCACATCAAAGCTTGTAATGATGGTGCCGATCGCCCCGCTTTCAAATTCAACATTGCCGGAAATATGGGTCGGTGTATGCACCGGAATTTTCTTTCCTTGATCCTCTCCAGTCATGATGGTTCGTTCCAAAAAAGGAATGCCGGCGGATGCGGTCACCCGCTTCACCGAACCCATAAGGCTAATGAATGCCGTTAAATAATAAGGCCCCATATCGTACATCGGACCTCCGCCCGCCTCGTAAAAGAACGCAGGATTCGGATGCCAATGCTCCGGCCCGCGCTTCAGCATAAAGGCTGTAGCCGAAACCGGCTGTCCGATTGCACCTTCTTCTATGAGCGCTCTGCACGTCTGCAGCCCGGCTCCAAGCAACGTATCAGGTGCTGCACCAATCAACAGACCCTTCTTACTGGCCGTCTCGATCAATGCCTTTCCCTCTTCAAGCGAAACACTCAGCGGCTTTTCCACATACACATGCTTACCGGCATTAAGTGCCTGTAAACACAGAGCGTAATGGCCGCCAGGAGGGGTCAGGTTCAGGACAATATCAATTTCTTCATGGTGAATCAGTTCATCGACAGAGAGAACAAAAGGAATGCCATACTCCTTCGACTTCTGTTCTGCCCGCACCTGCTCCAGATCGGCAACGGCGACCACCTCCAAATGCTCAAAACTGCGACAGTTCTTCAAATAAATATCACTGATGACGCCACAGCCAATCAGTCCAACCTTGATCTTTTTCAAGATGTCTCTCTCCTTTTCCTTACTCTTTCACTGCTCCTCCAGCCAAGCCCTTGACGACTTTTTCCTGTGAGAAAAGGTAGACAACCAGGATCGGCAAGCTGGCGAGGGTGAGGGCCGCCATCAAGCCCGGTATGTTCACTGAAAATTCTCCTTTAAAATCCTGCAGTCCGAGCGGCAGGGTCATATTTTCAGGACTCGAGATCAGGACGAGGGCAAAAATAAATTCGTTCCAAAGATGAATAAAGTTATAGATGAGTACGGTCATTAATGCAGGCGTCAGCATCGGCAAGATGACGCGCCAGAAAATGCCGAAGTGGCTGCACCCGTCAATCTTTGCCGCTTCCTCCAATGAGGCCGGAATTTCTTGCATGAACTGAGTCAGGATAAAGATGGAGATCGGCAGACTGGACGCGATATATGGCCCGAGAAGCGCCCAGACCGTATCATACAGCCCCATGCTTTGTGAGAGTTTGAAGACGGGAATCAAGGTCGCATGAATGGGCAGCATCATTCCCGCAATAAACAGCAGGAACACGACGCGGTTCAGCTTAAACTTCATTCGGCTTAACGGATAGCTCGCCAATGCAGCGATGAGCATAACCGCAAACACAGCGATGACCGATACGAGGATGCTGTTCAGGAAATAACGGGACAATCCCATCTCGAACACACTCTTAAAGTTTTCAAGTGTAAAGGAAGAAAAAAGAGAATACGGCTTTTCGAAGAACTCGGTCCGGCTCTTTAAGCTGGTGGAAATCATATAAAGAAAGGGATAGCCTGTGAACACAAGCAGGATAAGGGCAATCACATACAGAGGGACTTTTTTTATCGCTAAATTCATGCGTAGGCTCCTTTCTTTTTCCGGTAAAAATCAAGTGCCTGAATGAGGATGGTCACGATCATCGCTAGGAAAAACATAACGAATGCAATGGCGCTGGCATAGCCCATGTTAAAGTTCACGAACGCCTGCTTGAACATGTACGTCCCAAGCAGCTCGGTTCCATGGTTTGGCCCGCCGCCCGTCATCACATAGAAAATATCAAACGCCTTCAGCGATCCGACGATGGCCAGGATGGATGAACTCACGATGGTAGGCATTAACAACGGCAAGGTGATCCGGAAAAACTTTGTGAACGCATTCGCCCCGTCAATCTCTGCCGCTTCATACAGCTCTTCAGGGATGCCGACGATCGCCGCTTTAAACAGAATCATATAAAATGGCGAGAACTGCCAGACGATGACCAGCAATACTGCAAACATGGCCGTATGGGACTGGCTGAGCCACTCGACATTTTCAAAACCGAACACACTTACGAGCTTGTTGATGATGCCGTTCAAAGGATCGAGCATGAGTACCCACAGCAATCCAACGGCTACCGTGGAAATTAAGAACGGGAAGAAATAAACCCCGCTGAACAGCCGAATGCCCCGGATCGGCGCGAGAAGCATAAGTGCCATGATCAGCCCCAGCGGAATCTGTACAAATATCGAGGTCAGGATGACCCACGTGTTATTCGTCAGCGATGTCCAAAACACGTTGTCTTTTAACAGGTTGACATAGTTCTGCAGTCCAACATACGTACCGGCATCCACACCGTCCCACTTGTAAAAGCTGTAGAGCAGGGTCGAGAAGATCGGGTATAGCACATAAAACACGTACACGATGATGGCTGGTGCCAGAAACAGACTGATGGTTACAAACTTGTTCACTGATTTCCTTTTGGGCCGTACAGCCGGCTGCACCGCTGTATTGGCCGTTCGTACTCCTTTTAATTGCGTTTCCACATCATCCCTCCTCAGCGTCTTGCCATGTAAGGAATCAAAGGGGCAGCATGCCCCTTTGATTCCTCAACATTTATTCCTTCTTCAAATCTTCCTTCGCTTTTTGCTCCATCTTTTTCGCTGCTTCCTGCGGCGTCATATCCAGACCGAACACCGCTTGTGTCGTATCTTTGTGAAGCTCTGCAAGTTCCGGAGGAAGCGTTTGGTCATATGGCATCTGGAGGTGTGTCGCATTTTTCACGACATCATAAAAACGTTTGGTCATTTCATCTTTTGGAACCACATTATCCACCGAACTTAATGAACCGGTGCGGTCTACATACGCCTGAGCCGTTTCTGTACTGGTCAGCTCCTTGGCAAGCTCAGTGGCCAGCTTCTGGTTTTTGCTGTTTTTTGCAACCGACCATACCGGGCTCGCTGACGCACCCAAGTTCGTTTGGTCGCCTTTGCCGCCTTTAACGGTCGGGAATACGAAGAAATCAAGCTTGCTCGCAAAGTCAGGTGCTTCTTCCTTCATGTTGTTTACGAACGAAATGGTCATATCCATCATCGCAGCTTTACCGGAATACATGAGCTGACGGCCTTGTCCTTCATCATAAGGAATACCATTAAAGCCGGAGTTGAACGCTTTCTTCTTCACCATTTCCTGAATGAGTTCTCCTGCTTTCACATATGCCTGATCGTCAAAGCCTTTACCGGTACGATGGAACGCACTGTCAAACAATTCCGTTCCGCCTACACGGCTGGCGAAGTTCATTAAATAGTACGCGCCAGGCCATTTGGTCTTGTTGGCCAACGCAAGGGGAATAATGTCGTTTTTCTTGAGCGTATCATTGATCTTGAGCCACTCATCATAGGTCTTTGGAGGCGTTAACCCATATTTTTTGAAGATATCTTTGTTGTAGAACACTACGTCAATGGATAAGCCGAGCGGCAATCCGTACACTTTGTTATCAAACGTGGAATTGTCGAGAGCCAGTTTGTTGAAATGTTCTTTGTCCGTATCAGCCGTAATATCCAGTACCTTGCCTTGGTCCGCAAAGTTCTTGAGCCAGCCTCCGCCCCAGCTGACAAATACGTCCGGAGCACGGTTGCCCGACATGGCAACAGAAAGCTTCTGTTTGTAGGCATCGTTTGGAATCGTCAAGAATTTCACGTTCACATCCGGATGCTTCTTCTCAAAACGTGCCACAGCTTCCTGATACACTTTTTCCTTTTCACCCGGATCAATCTGCCAGAACTCCAGCGTCTTTTTACCGCCTTTGGAACCTGAACCGCTGCTGGAAGCTGATTCCTTTGAACCTCCTCCGTTCAACCCGCATGCTGTTAACAATAGAACACAGACAATGGTCAGCATCAACCCTGCTTTTTTCACAGCTATCCCCTCTTCTCTCATTTAATGATGGTCACGCCGTTATGTAGTTCTTGTTGAGGTATTGAAAACTGATCTCGATGCTTTCAAGCGGTGAGCGGCGGCTTTGGTCCTGCTCAACGATCCACCAGTTGACGCTGGATGATTCTCCTTTGTTTAAAATCGGCGTTAAATCTACGCCGCCTGTACCGAGTTCAGCAAAGAACTGTTCGCCGTCGGCTGTCATGTCCTTTAAATGGACAAGCGGTGTTCTTCCCTCGTATTTCTCAAGCCACTTGACCGGGTCTTCTCCCGCTTTTGTAAGCCAGTACACATCAAACTCCGCTTTCACCCAGTCAGGATGGGTTTCTTCAAGCAGCAGCTCAAGCGGCTTTCGGCCATCAGACATTGGTTGAAGTTCAAAATCGTGGTTATGGTATGCGAATGTTAGTCCTTCTTTATGGCACGTTTCCCCGACAGAATTTAGAATGGATACAAGCTGGCGGTAATCCTGTTCAGTGCGTCGTTCCGGCGGAAGGTAAGGACATACGATATGTTTGTTTCCAAGGATGTGCTGATACTCGATGACTGAGTTCAACTCGGATTCCAGTGTAGTCAACGGCACATGACTGGATGCCGCCTTTAGCCCGAGATCATCCAGCACCTTTTTCAGCTCTGAAGCCTGGAGGCCGCCATAACCCGCAAACTCTACGCCTTCGTACCCAATATCCGCGACCTTTTTCAATGTTCCGATGAAATCTTTTTCTGTTTCGTTTCTTAACGTGTACATCTGCAGTGCAACGGGTATGCGATTTGACATGAAAAACCTCTCCTTTTAAACTTATATTTTTAAAATGTAATCGGTTACATTTTTGAGTCACGATAAACCTTTAAATTTAAAGGTTATTGCCTGTACTAAAATGTAACCCATTACATAACTAACCGTTTTTTTGAAAATTTGCGCCGCAGGACTCCCGAATGATTAATTCGTTCTCGAGCACATGCTGCCTCTTTCCCATCTCAATGCCGTTTATCTGCTCAAGCAGCAGTTCCATCGCTTTTTTCCCCATCTCAAACGTTGGCTGTGCAATCGTAGTGATTCCAGGATCGTAAATCGCTGATAGCTTGATGTTATCAAATCCAACGACAGCAAGATCCCCGGGGACGGAAAGTCCATTTTCTTTCGCAGCCTTTATTACACCAGTAGCCATTTCATCGTTCGCCGAAAACACGGCGGTTGGCGGCTTTTCAAGCGCCATCAGCTTGGTCATCTGGTTATAACCGGATTCATGGGAAAAATCACCTTCCTGAATTAAAATGTTGTCAAACGCCAGGCCGTTCTGCAGCAACGCTTGGCGATATCCCTTCAGGCGGTCCTGACTGACTAAAAGATGAAGCGGACCGGTAATATGAGCGATGCGGGAATGGCCCATGTTGATAAGATGCTCAGTCGCCGTTCGGGCGCTGCTCACATTGTCGATGGTTACCGTTGGAATGGCAACTCCCTCCAGATAGTCAGCGGTAAGAACGACCGGGAACTGTTCCATCACTTCAGCTAACACATTTTTATCCATTCTTGCAGACAAAAGTATCATTCCATCGACTTGCCGCTGTTTCAGATGGTCGAGGTACTCATATTCCTTTTCCACCTGCTTATTCGTGTTTGCGAGCAGCACACGGTATCCATTCTCACCCGCTGCATGCTCGATTCCGCCAAGAATATGGGAAAACACGGTATTCATGATGTTTGGAACAACCACCAGGATCGTATTCGTCTGGCTTCTTCTGAAATGCCTCGCCAATATATTCGGCTGGTAATTCATCTGCTCAATGATCGCCAGTACCTTATCCCGCGTATCCTTTTTCACAGCTTCCGGGTTTCTCAGTACTCTTGAGACGGTAGCCTTCGAAACATTCGCCTTTTCTGCAACATCGCTCATCTTTACCATTGGTGCATCCCCTATACTACAAAGTTTACATTCAACTCATAATGAAATCGGTTACATTTAGTATAACTGCATTTATCTGAATTGCAAGATAATTTTTATATCATTTAAAACGAGATTAAAAAAGCCAGCTTTTGTAGTCATCTACAAAAGCTGGCGCTGTCACTTGATTATTTGAAAACCTTCGAATCTATTTTTTTACACCAAATTCACGCAATGCTTGCTGTACCGTTCCATAGATTTGTATTAAGGATAGATCCATTCCGAGCTGAACCACACTCCGGGCAACCTCAGGCCTTACTCCTGTTACTATAGAGCGAACACCGAGCAAACCAAGTACGGCACTCAAGCGGCCAAATTTGTTCTACATCGTTCTTCATTAATTCCTGCTTCACCACTATCATTGTGACTATCATATCTTTCCAGTTGGTTTTTTATGCCATTACTCACGAAACTTCAGATTTTACTCACCATTTTAGCACCTTTACTCACGGAAATTCGGACTTTACTCACCGTTCTGACACTATTACTCGCAAAACACATCATTTTCAAAAATTCTATCGCTAGAAACTATCATCCTTGCAAAAGCATCTGTTGAGGTATTTCGTATTTTTCCCATCGATTTCGACGAACCTTTACAAATTTCACGAAATGACAGAAGTATTTATACATTCCTGTCGTAAGAAATTTACATAGCTTCGTTATCATAATCCTGTAAAAAACTACATTCACAGGAGGGTTTTGGGTGAAAAGAGCAATGAAATCTTTTCTTTTGTTTGCGTTTGCGTTTTTACTTTTAGGAGGATTGCTGCCTGTTTCGTCACATGCAGCAGCTCAAGAAGACTCTGTCCGGGAGTTAAGGGTGATGACCTACAATCTCAGGTATTTGAATACTAAGGATGCATCACCGCATACTTGGGCAGAAAGGCGTCCGACCGTCCGCCAGCTGATCCTCAATGAACAGCCGGATATCTTCGGGACGCAAGAAGCTGTGTATCAACAGGTTAAGGATGTTGATGAGGACTTACCGGAATATGATTGGATCGGTTTGGGCCGGGAAGGTGGCAGTAAGGGCGAATTCATGGCCATCTACTTTAACAAAACACGCTTTTCTCCCTTAGAGTACGATCATTATTGGCTTTCTGATACTCCGGATGAGGTCGGATCCATGTCATGGGGAAATACCATTCCGCGCATGGTTACATGGGTCAAGTTTCTTGATAGGAAAACCAATAAGCAATTCTACTTTGTGAACACACACTTTGATCATCGGTCCGTAGAAGCTAGAGAGAAAAGTGCGGCATTAATTGTAGAAAAAATAAAAGAATTTAATCCCGAGCTTCCTGTCTTGTTAACCGGAGACTTTAATACCGGCCCTGATAGCCAGCCTCACCAAACGCTGACGAACGAAGGACCTTTTACAGATCTATGGGATTCTGCAGAAATAAAGAAGAATGAACACCTCGGTACATTTAACGGTTTTCGCGATCCTATGGGGGGAGGCTCCGCTAATAAAATCGATTGGATCCTATCCAATGATAAGGCAAAAGCGAAAAGCATAGAAATATTAAATTATCAAAAAAACGGTCAATATCCGAGCGACCATTATCCAGTTATAGCTGACCTGACACTTCACTATTAATCTTCCAAGGAGGACTAAAAATGAACGATTCCAATCATTCAGAAAAGCTGAATCGAAGAAGTTTTTTAAAGAAAGCCGGACAAGGAGCGGGAATTGCTCTCGGTGTTTCCATTGCCAATACATTACCAGTGAATTTCGCATCAGCAGCGCCGAACTCTCTATCTTATCCATTTACACTTGGCGTGGCATCTGGTGATCCATTGCCAGATGGTGTGGTTTTATGGACAAGGCTAGCACCAGACCCGCTGAACGGCGGCGGCATGAAACCCACTCCCCTCCCGGTGCAATGGGAAATTTCACTGGATTCAGCCTTTAAAAAAATTGTACAGCGAGGAACAGAGATTTCAAAACCGGAGCTCGGCCATTCTGTTCATGTCGAAGTCAATGGCTTACAACCTTCTGAGTGGTACTATTATCGCTTTAAAGCAGGTACAGAGATCAGTCCTGTAGGGCGGACAAAGACGGCTCCTGCGCTGCATAGCCAGGTTGATCATCTGACATTTGCGTTTGCTTCCTGTCAAAATTGGCCAGCAGGCTATTACACCGCCTATCAGCATATGGCCAAGGATGACCTGGATCTGGTCATTCATTTAGGGGATTACATTTATGAAGGCACACATAATTCGACCGGCGTTCGGCCGATTAACAAAGAATATCCTGAAATCTATACCATTGACGATTATCGCAACCGCTACGCCTTATATAAATTAGACAGTGACCTTCAAGCCGCCCATGCCAATTTTCCATGGCTTGTAACCAATGATGACCATGAAGTGGATAATAACTGGGCAGGGGATGTGCCGCAGGATCCTGATAAACAATCAAGGGAGGCTTTCTTAAAACGCAGAGCGATTGCGTTTCAAGCGTATTATGAACACATGCCGCTCCGCCGCACGTCCTACCCGAACGGAAGCAGCATGCAAATCTACCGGCGTCTTTCTTTTGGAAATTTAGTCGATTTTAGTTTACTGGATACACGTCAGTACAGAGATGATCAAGCCAACGGTGACGGGTGGGACAGCCCTACACCAGAGTCCATGGATGCGTCGCGTACCCTGCTGGGTGAGAAACAAGAACGCTGGTTATTGGATGGGCTGGCTGCCTCTCGGGCAAAATGGAAGGTTCTTGCGCAGCAAGTGTTTTTCGCCAGACGAGATGGAGCTTTTGGTCCGGATCAACAATCCTTCAGTATGGATGCTTGGGATGGCTATCCTGGAGCACGCCAAAGGATTCTGAACTTTTTAGCGGAGAAAAACATTTCCAACCCGGTCGTTTTAACCGGAGATGTCCACTCGAGCTGGGCGAATGAAGTGAAAGCCAATTTCGACGATGTGAACTCAAAGAATGTGGCAGTTGAATTTGTCGGAACATCCATTACATCCGGCGGAGACGGTGCTGATGTACGGCCTGACACAGCACAAACACTTGAGGAGAATCCCCATATTAAGTTTTTCAGCAACCAGCGCGGTTATGTGCGCTGCAAACTAACCCAGCAGACATGGCAAACGGATTATCTGGTGTTGCCATATGTCACAAGGCCGGGTGCTCCAATCGAAACGCGGGCATCATTTGTGGTCGAAGACGGCAAACCAAGTCTGCTGGCAAAGGCTGAGCCTGCTTCTGTATAACTAAAACATAACCCCCCACATCCACGAATCAAAGGCGATTTTCCCCAGGAAAAGTCGCCTTTTTTGCATTTATTAAAAATAATTTCTAATGGAAGAATAACTACCGAAGAGCATATAGCGTACGCGATACGGACAAGCCCCCAGACGATTCAGCGAAAGACCTTATATATCAACAAAACGAATGATTACAAGGTTCAATGAAACTGAGATTGCGATACGCGATACATACGGGAATTTTACTGGATGTGTCTCAGCGTAAAGCCTCGGTTTCCCGGCTCCATCAACATATCGCGAGGTGATATACGATTCATCAAAAAATTCTTTATTACTCTAAAGGAAAGGAGACCCGATATGCGAAGCGATATACAACCGAATGAACGAGCTTTCTCTTCCAAGGAAGTGGCAGAAGTCGTAGCGATAGCCACCCCCACTGTTCGAAAGTACGGCCAAATTCTGGAGCGAAACGGATATGAGTTTTTTAAAGATGGTGATCGGCGTATCTTTGTTCAATCCGATATCGAAGCACTCATAGCGTTACGCGATACGGAGAAACCCCTGGACGATACAGCGAAAGACGTTGTGAATCAACAAAAAGAAAGATTACAAGGTTCCAATGAAACAGACATGGCGATACGCGATACATATGAGGATTTACCCCACGATGCCAAACCACTGAGGGAAATGTTACTGTTTTTAGCGAACGAACTTACAGCTACACGTGAAATGAATGCCCATCTGACCAATGAGGTGTCTCAGCTTAAAACAACGGTTTCCCGGCTGCAGCAAGACCATCATGTCATAAGTTCCAGCATTGGGAATTCCGCTCAAAAAACGCATGCTAAACTTGAAAATATAACTCAACAGCAAAAGATCCATTTCGAAGCATTGCTGCAGCAGGAAAAACAAAAAAGCGAATTCTTACAAAAAGAATTACAAATTATGTCGGAAGAACAGAGAAAGGCATGGCGTTCACAAAATGATTTTAACGTACGCTTAGAAAATGCGATGCGAAAACCAAAAGGAAAATGGAGGAGACTTCTCTACAGTTTCATTAAATAAGTGCCTATATAAGGCTCTTTTTTTTGCTTAACTGTTCTGATATTTTATTTTCTTCTACCCCTTCAGCTATACCCTATACCCTGTAATATCCTCATAATTTACTTTGGTTTTCTTTCTACCAGTGCCCTGCGACTGTTTGGCACGTATCGGATCGAGAAACTTAGTCATCGAGCTCCCTCGTCGGCAGAGGGGCCGTAGATGCCCGGCACCGGAATATCAAGAAGCCGCAAGTATAATTCCTAGCTGCGCCCGGTGGTGGACC
Source organism: Fictibacillus sp. NRS-1165 (assembly GCF_050468105.1). Taxonomy (NCBI): domain Bacteria; kingdom Bacillati; phylum Bacillota; class Bacilli; order Caryophanales; family Fictibacillaceae; genus Fictibacillus; species Fictibacillus sp. NRS-1165. The sequence continues at coordinate 39,608 of NZ_JBDPNU010000044.1, read as the reverse complement.
ATGTGGCTTAATCCGAAGGTGCGGAGCGCGATCGCCCGCGGCTCGCGGAGGATGATATGGTCGCCTTGGCGCAGCGTTCATCATGTTGAATATATTTTTCTTTAGAAATGACTTTCCATAACTATGTATTCTTTCAGACCATTTTTCGAATAGGTTGCGTCGCTTAATGTGTTATAAACTTCGTCTCTTACTCTATCTCCCATTGTCGCACCTCACTAAAGTAGATTATAATTTATATCATATAAAATTTTCCAATTAAATGGAGAGACAACATGAAAAAAATACTGTATGCGTTAATAATTGTGAGTATCTTATTAATGGCAGGATGCAAAAAGGAGAACGGCATGGAAGAAGAGGATATCAAGCAAACAGCGGCGGTGGTAGCTAAAGACTTTATGGAGGAACGAGGGAAAACGTTTGTGGTAACAGGTTATGACTTTCTAGATTCTTCCACCGGTTCAATAGTGGTATACGGATACTGTAAGGAAGATAAAGATAACAAAATGCTGATCAACATTAATTACATGCAGGATTTTAAAGTTTTATCTTATGGTGATGGAGTAGAAGATTAGTAGAGCTGGTTTCTTCAAGGGAGCTTGCTCTTTTTATGTGCAAAAGTCCGTAGGTCTAGTCTTTATCCCGATCGCCTTTCTTGCTGGCATCATTAAACGGCCTTGAAACAATAAGGCCGCTATGCAACTATCTTTGTTCAACACTTTGGCCAGAGACGACAGTAATGGCATTTCGTTTGCCGGGCTTTACGAAAATCATGGCTACCATGTGAGATAAGTACCTTTGTGCTACATAACCATGAAAATTCTCCAAATAAACTTATAAAGGAAGCAAAACAATTAAAACAAGAGATAGAACCTCATGAGGAAAAAATAAATGTTATTAAATTAACCTTATCTCATATCGGTAAACCAGATGGGGTTATAGAGGGGATAATATTTATCATTTTTTCTATCGTACTGGGCGTTATTGCTCCTATTTGGAGGATGCCAGTGGGAAAAACCGAGAATTTTTCAGTGTTAGATAAATGGTTATATCTTGGCGGTTTCTTCATTATACTACTTTCTTCATTATTTATTTATGTGTTTTAGCAGCTAAAAGCCTTAATGATGAATAAACAAATGAAAAAGGAGACCGATTCGTCTCCTTTTTACTGTCTAGCTACCCGAAAAAGTTTTCGTATGATATTCGTGATCGTGCCGAGAACTAAAGAAGTGACAAGTGAAGTGACAATAACGCTAATCATCAATCCGGCTGTCATCGGACCGAATACGTTCATCGTGAACAGGACGAAGGATAATAGAAAAAATACAATGTAATCAACCTTTTTAAATCCTCTGAAAAAAGACAAAGGTTAACACCTCCTCAACTCTTCTTATAATATCTCTTTATTGTTCCCTTTTTGGTGCATTGAACTGTATGTTTGATATAAAATTCTTGAAGGATTAGACCGATGCCGTAAACTTCAAAACCAACGTGAAAATTTCCGGAAGCATAAGCATTATAGGATGTGCCAGAACGTTCTTTCCATTCTTTCCATCCTGTCACCTGCCACAAAGAAAGACTTCCTCTTTTATTATACGCGTCATAGCCACTGTGGTAATAAGCTTTTGAACCAGTATATCTAAATTTCGATGTAACTGAGACAGTAAACAGCTTCAGTCCCACCCAGGAATAATAGGATCGTTTGGCTGTCCCCCATTTTGTACCTGATGCCATGGTGCTCATTGTAGTATCTGGTTCTTCGACTGCAAACGTACCATTCTTTAAAATTGTTATTTGTCTTCCGTTGTACGTTAATTCTGCCAATATTTTAGAATCAGCTATTTTTTCCTGAGTGTACTTCTTCGCTTTTTTGTCGGCTGTATCCTTTTTATCAGCATCATTAAGGATTTTCACTTCTTTACCAGTTAGTTTATTCTTAGATGATGCTTTAAAGAATTTTTGAATGGTTTTCTCGTCAATGTTGGCTTTATTTGTCTTTACATACTTAATGAAGTCATTCCCTAATTTCATCGTTTTTAACGTAGCATTCTCAACGTCTTTCTTGGTGTATGTATCCTTGGCATAACTGGCAGTAGGACTAAACAGCATGGAAAACAAAAGCGTAAGAGTGAACACCAAAATACCAAATTTCCCTCTCTTTTTCATAATGCACCTCCTAATTTTTAACACAATAGTAATGGTACATATCATTTCATGTGGTTACATGTGCGTTTTTTCCTAAATACTGTAAACATTTGGACTACATTCTTACCATTATTTGTAATAAAAGCGCAAAAAAATACCCTCACTCCAAATAGGAGCAAGGGTGTTTGTCTTATCTCACAACATCAATAAAAGCCTCGATGCCTTTTTTCTTCAATGCTTTAACATGATTCTCAGCATTTGCTTTATCTTTGAAAGAGCCAGCGATTACCCGATAATTGCCGTCAGCTGGCTTTTGAGGTTTTTTCACGCTTGATTGTTTTTTCACTGGTTCCGGCTTTTTGGTTCCGGCTTGGTGATGGGAAGTTTGAACATATGCTCAAAGATGAATTTGAAAAAGCGGGTTATCCAGTTCGCCGTATCTTCTGCAGACCGTCCGAAAAAACAAAAGGACGTGACTACTATTTCATGCATCGGGATACTGGTGCAGTGGCCATGACCATCGTGGAATATGATTTTGTAGACGGCGCAAACTCTGAGAAAATCAAAGACAAGGAATACCGTCATGGAATGTATGAGTGTGTCGTGCGGGCAATCTGCCGTCATGAAGGCGTTGAATATAAACCTTGTATGGATAGAATGGATGAACTCAGCTCCAACACCACCGCCAGCGTTTAAGTGATGAGAAAGTCCTCGTTTTGCACCAGAGGCTTTAATCTTTTGTGTACGTGGTCCGGGATCAAGGGTTACGTCCTCGGAAAGAGTACACACGCTGTTGATTCCATGTTCACCGAGGCGTTTATGCTTCGGTAAAGAAGAATTAATAGATAATACAAAAAACCGGGTCAGCATAGTGCTGGCTCGGCTTTTTGCTTTTGTTACATCGAGCATTCATAATTAATTCCTTGTAAGGTAGCTGCGTAGTATTTCTGCCGTGCGATTTGCTGATATTTAAACCAGCAACGAGACCGCTATGCAAACAATTCCCATAAGCACCTTTTTTTCTTAACTGTCATTTAATCAATAGTTATCATTAATTTGTTTAATTTTAGATAGTTTCACTTTAGGTTTTCTGCTTTCGGTTAACAATCCGTTGACTTCTTGCTGAACATCGGTAATTTGGGTATAACAAAAACCACAAATGTAGTCCAGGCTCATGATCGCCTTCGTAATGGATGCATAACGATCTAAAAATTCCTGCTCGTCTTTTACTTGGTTCCCATATCCCCAGCCTTCTTCAGAATTAAAGGCAATGCCTCCGTATTCACTTATAATAATCGGCTGGCCTTTATACTCGTATCCTTGGGCCATGGCATGTTTAAAGTTATTAAAGGCAATCTCATTATCCACGATTTTTTCTTTTTCCTTATAGCGGCTTAGGAATTCGTCACCATATTCCACATAGTCATGAAGCGTAATGATATCCGAAACGGTATGCTCCCAACCGTCGTTTACGATGACAGGCCTCATAGGATCCATTGATTTTGTCAGATGATAGATGCCTTCCGTAAATTTTTGCTGCTGTTCATTCGTGTAAATATTCTTTACTCCCCAGGATTCATTGAATGGTGTCCACGTGATAATACTTGGGTGATTATAGTGCTGCTGGACAACGGTCATCCATTCCTCCGTGAAATTTTGGATCGCCTCATCCGAAAACTGATAGGCTGCGGCCATTTCAGACAAAACTAACAGGCCTTTCTTATCCGCCCAATACAGAAAACGCTGATCTTCTACTTTCATATGTTTCCTTACCCCGTTAAAGCCCATTTCGAATGTCTTCTCGATATCTAAAATGATCGCCTCTTCTGAAGGTGGTGTAAGATGGGAATCTTCCCAATATCCTTGATCTAACAGCAGTTTTTGATAAATCGGCACATTATTCAATAAAATATTGCCATTCTTTATCGATACTTTTCGCATGCCGAAATAGGAGTGTACCCGATCCATTTCTTGTTCCCCATGGTAAAGGGTGAATTCCACATCGTACAAATGAGGATGCTGCGGACTCCAATGCATGACTTTCCACTCGTGGATCTCACTGGCCAGATTTACTTTCATCCTTGCATTTTCACGGTCTACCTTCAAACTAAATTCCTTCACAGGCTGGCCATCAAATGTAATCGATGTTCTTAACGAAAGCTCCTTTTGATCTTGTTGAACATTCGCCAATTTATAGTCGAACTCTACGGAATCCGTATCCAGATCTGGAGTGATTTTAACCGATTGTATACTCGTTTGATTTAAAAACTCCAGCCATACGGTTTGCCATATACCGGTGGTTTGTACATACCAGCAGCCAAAGTTCTTATCGATCCATCTTTGCTTTCCTCTTGGTTGATGTTCGTTATGGCTATCCTCAATTTTGACTACTACGTTATTTTCTTTTCCTGCATTTATATAGTTGGTAATGTCAAAGGAAAATGCCGTATATCCCCCTTTATGCTGGCCGGCAAAAATACCATTCACCCATAGTTTGGTCACATAATCGGCTGCCTGGAAATAGAGAATGGTTTTTTTATGGGAATACTCTTCGGGCACAGTTACTAACCTTTGATACCAAATATAGGGGCAAAAGGTTTCCTCATGTATTCCGCTGGCCTTCGTTTCATACGTAAAGGGAACGATAATTTTTTGATTTAATGTTGTTTGTTTGTACCACTGCTCTTCTTCACCGACATTCGTCTGATCGAACTGAAAATCCCATTCTCCATTAAGATTCAACCATTCTTTTCTCTCAAATTGCGGTCTGGGATATTCCTTGCGAATGTTCACTTCCATGATCAACAGCTCCTTGATAAATTAGTTGGTTTGCTCTATCTGGCTATGTAACTTCGAAATCGTTTTATTTTTTGCCAAGGCCAATATTCCGCCCGAAAGAAAAAGAACAGTACTCAAGAAATCCATAAAAAAGTAGGATGCAACACCTAATAAAATAAACCAGAATGAGAGTTTTACTTCCACTTTGTCATCTTTAAAGTTTCTTGCGAGATAAAGATTCAATAACCCTAAAGCTACAAAAAAGAGGCCGAATGTTACCGCAAAGCTATACAAACTGCCAAACAAGGATTCCACAGCTTTCATTTGCGCAAACTGCGTTTCATGAATTCCGTTACTTTTTGATTTGATATAAGATCCATAGATAAAGATGGTAAGCAGACCCGAAAGCATCTGCCATGCCGATCCGATGATGATCAGTTTTCTTTCCAGTTTTCTATTCAAAGCGTTTCCCCCCTATCCTTTTACTCCAGAAGATAAAGACATCGATTGTAAGAAATAACGCTGAGTAAACAAATACAAAATAAAGGTTGGGACGATCGCAATAATAGCAGCAGCCATCGCATGTCCGATATCTGTGACATACATTCCTTGCAGAAGCTGCAGCCCTGGTGTGATCGGCATTTTATCAATATCATTGAAAACGATCGAAGGCCACAAAAAGTCATTCCATGAACTCGTAAAAGTAAATAACGCCACAACAGTTAATACGGGTTTGATGAGGGGGAGTGTAACCTTCGTATAAATTTGAAAATCGTTGGCTCCGTCGATCCGCGCTGATTCATCCAGTTCAATCGGAATCCCGATCATGAACTGTCTTACTAAAAAAACATTAAACACCGCTGCAGCTCCTGGAACGATCGCCGCCCAATAACTATTGACCCAACCGAGGGTATCAACAATTTTATACAACGGGATCAGGTTTACAACAGCAGGGAACATCATGGTTGCCAGCAAGAAGGAAAAAAGCCAGTCCCTTCCCTTAAATCGCAGCCGGGTATATCCATAGGCTGCCATTGAAACAACAACCAATACAAGAATGGTCTGTGTGACAGAAATGATCATGGAATTCATAAACCACTTGGCTACAGGAGCACTTGTGTTATTAAAAAGAACGTCCTGGTAATTGGCGATGACCCAGTGGATGGGCAGCATCGTAAAACCAAAGGTTTGGATATCGATCTCATTTTTAAAGGATGTGAAAAGTGACCAGGCGAGAGGGAATATCCAGATTAAAGTCATACATAGCAGAAAAATGAATGAAATCAAGGTGGAGATGTTTACTTTTTTCAATGGTACCCGCCTCCTACTTCCTCTCTCTTAATAAGAAAAATTGAATAACCGAGACAGCCATGATGCACAGACCAAGGATAACCGCCATGGCCGACGCAATTCCTGCGATGGATTGACCCGATCCAAAGGCATTCTGCTGGATATACATAAGTAGCACGGTCGTTGAACTGGAAGGACCCCCCTTTGTGAGCATGAGCGCCTGTCCATAGATATTAAACTGGGCGATGGTGGTAATGACGATCGTGAACAGCAGCTGATTCTTTATACTTGGAAGAGTGATGTGGAAAAACTTTTGCAGCCTGCCTGCCCCGTCCAGTGACGCAGCTTCATAGTATTCTTTGGATACTCCGTTTAATGCTGCCTGGTAAATGATCATGTTCCCGCCGATCCCCCACCAGACGGTTACAACGACGAGTGCGATCCATGCGTAAGGCTGTGTGCCCAGCCAGTTGGGTGAGGAAGTGAAGTAATGGTTGATAGGTCCAAACGAAACGTTAAACATCATGGACCAGATGATCATGACAGCTGAAATGGAAAACAATACGGGCAAGTAGAAAATCGCTTGAAAGATCTTCATCCCTTTTGGTTTCACATGGAGTGCAGCAGCTAAAAGCAAGGGGATAATGATGCACGCAGGAACCGTAAAAGCCACAAATTTAAAGGTATTTCCCAGTCCGGTATGCAGCTGGGTGTAGAACGTTGATTCTTTATTTAATAAAATTTCCTTATAGTTATCCAGCCCAACAAACCCGGGGGTATTGACCAAATCCCAGTTCGTAAAAGAAATGTACACACCAAAAAATATAGGGATAAGAAAAAATAAAGCAAACAACAAAAGATGCGGCCCGATAAAAATCATGGGCGAAAAATTGATTCCTTTCCGATGCGGCTTACCCATGGCTGGTGAAAGCACGTCTATTCTCTTTTTTTCTGTCAGCTTAAGATCCATATTTTTTCTCCTTCTCTTTTAGTAGAAGGCAATAGAAGAAATCCTTCCATTGCCTTCTATCCATTCTGCTGGAGACCTGGTTCCTCTTACTTATCCTGAGCGATCTTATCCTCCACGGTTTTTTGGGAATCCTTTAGAGCCTTTTTAATATCCAGCTTTCCAAATACCGTATCGTTGCCGATCTTGTCCAGTTGTTCAGAGATATAGCCGTTGTATTTGTAGTCAAAGATTTTTAACGATTTTTGCTCTGTTGCATCTTTAATCAAGAACGATTGAGGCATCTCGTGATATTTGGGATTATCCAATGTAGCCAATGCTGCCGGGTTTTGCCCCGCTTCTGCCCATGGAAGGGAGTTATCCCTTACCCAGTTAATAAACTTTATGACGCCCTCTGTTTTCTTCTTGTTTCTTTCAGGATTTTTAAGAAGTACAAATTGGTGGGAAGAACTCCAGTTCACCATTTTGTTCTTGTCATCACTTAGCTGAGGGAAGTTTGTCATTCCCCAATTTAAATTCTTTGTCTTCTTAATATCATTTTGCATCCAGATTCCTTCCGGGTAGAAGATCGCTTTTCCAGATTTAAAGACTTGACCCGCATCCTGGCCATCTTTATTGGTGATGCCTGACTTTACAAAACCATTGTAGAGTTTTAACGTATCTACGGCTTGTTCCGTGTTTAACGTCGGCTTCGTGCCATCACTCGTAATGCTTCCACCCATTTGGCTGTACACCGACAAGAAGGCAGGCTTCATCCAAGTAACAGGCGCCGCTATAATGCCATCTTTTTTCGCTTTTAATCCTGCTTCCTTTATTTCATCAAATGTAACGATATGATCATCAAGGGCATGAGGCGCATATTTGGCAGCCAGATCTTTGTTGTAGTACATAACAAAGCTATGCACATCCAAAGGAACGCTATATCGCTTATTGTCCAGGCCGCCAATATCCCAGCCCGCTTTCACATAATTTTCAGCTTTGATTTCAGGATATTTTGCAAGGGAATCATCCATTGGAATCAGCATATCCTTGTCCACAAATTGTTTGATCCGCTCAGCATGAACAATGTTTAAATCAGGGATGTTTCTGCCCGAATTGACAACGGTAGGGATCTTTGCGTACATATCGGCTTCTTTTAGTGAGATATTTCTCACTTTAAACTTCGGATTCGTTTTGTTATAGGCATCGACCATCATCTGCATGTTTTTGCCATCTGGACCTACAAACGGATTCCAAAACACAATTTCATTTTTTCCTACCTTATCAGACGATGAACTTTGACTGCACGCCCCTAAGGAAAGAATAAAAATAACGATGATCATACAGCTGATCATTACTTTGATTTTCTTATGCATCTTGAATCTCCCCCTCGTTAATTAGTTAAGGCCGTTGGAAAAACAGAAAACTATGACCTGCTTGATCACTTTAAACCGATAGTTCCCCTTTCCCGACTAAAAGTTTAAACATTCTGAAAATTTATGTTACTAATCCCCGATGCCGCTAATAAAAATCCTGTTTTTTTCATAACTAATACTGTAGTATTTAATGCAAATATTATGTTTGAAACAGTATTATTGTATTAATTGTTAAGATAACGCTTTCATATTGATAAGTCAATATCTTTTTACATTTCCAGATATTCCTTTATTATGGAGCCATATGGTTCTCCTCATAAAAATAAGATAGGGGTTGCATTTTCTTGCTTGAACTAACAATTGATGAATCAGACGCTTTGATTAAGGTCGCTCACGCGCTCTCGTCAAAGGTAAGAATCGATATTCTAAAATTATTAAATACGAAAAAAATGAACATCAATGAAATGGCGGAACAATTAAATCTGCCCGTTTCTACAATTGCTTTAAACATACGGGTTCTAGAGACTGCTGGGATCATTTATACTGAACTGCTTCCTGCAACGAGGGGGACAATGAAGGTTTGTTCGCGGGTTTTTGAAGATATCCATATGGATTTAAAGATGAGTACTGGTTATGGCCATAAAGAAAACATGTATCAGCTGGAAATGCCGATTGGTCATTATTTTGATGCTAATATTTCGCCAACCTGCGGAATCATTACGAAGAATGGGGTACTCGATCCCTTGGATGAACCTGCATTATTTTACCATCCGGAAAGAATGAATGCCCAACTGATCTGGTTTCGCAAGGGGTATATCGACTATCGATTCCCATTGCAATTACCGCCTAATGCAAAGATTCAGTCTGTTCAATTTTCAATGGAGCTCTGTTCAGAGGCACCGCACTATGACCATAATTGGCCTTCCGATATTACGATATGGATGAATGATACAGAAATCTGTACGTGGACATGTCCCGGGGATTTTGGTGAAAGGAAAGGGAAATTAAACCCTGTATGGTTCCCAACGGAGGGGCACACGCAGTATGGTCTTTTAAAAACCTGGAAAATTAACGAGGAGGGAAGCTTTTTAGATGAAATACTGGTTTCTCAAACTTCGTTAAAAGATGTACTTGTCGATAAACAAAAACATCTGAATTTCAGAATCGGTATTAAATCCGATGCTCCGAACATTGGGGGGATCAACCTGTTTGGAAATCAATTAGGTGATTATCCACAAGATATTTTAATGAGAGTGATTTATTCTTAATTGAAAGGCTCTGTTAAATAAAAATGTTGATATTAAATAACTTGAGGTGAGGGGAGAAAGCAAATGAGCCTGGAACTGATGGATATTTTTCGCATGGAATTTGACTTTAGTTGGGATACTGAGACCTGGTTTTTACCTTTAGAATCTGCTCTTGAGGGTTTAAATTCCATAGATGCAAGCTGGCAGCCTCCTGGAGGAGGGAATACCATTTGGCAAACGGTAAACCATCTAAATTATTACAACGCCCTACTTGTTAGACAAATCAATGACACAACGCCCAGAAAAAAGGCATCTAATAACAAGCCTTCATTTGGAGATATTGGGGAACCACCCAATTCTAAATGGCAGGCAGTCTTGGCAGAGAATACCTTTGGGGATATCGGGGATCCATCAGACTCTGAAAAATGGAAGGCTGTCTTGGCAGAAACACGCCTAATTTGTGAAAACTTGCGTAAAGCCCTAGCACAAGTTAATGACAGTCAGCTGGATGAGGAACTTGTTGGGGGCCTGTCTCGTCAAATTTTACACAACGTATACCATATAGGACAAATTGTATTAATTCGTAAACAACAAGGCTCTTGGCCAAAGGAGCGGGAATAATTGTATATGCGATATAGGGCGCAATTCTAAATGTTGGATTGTGCTCGTTATTACATTATAGGGAGCTTCCATAATTTCTTGCAATCGACCAATATTATTTTTAAACTCTTCGTAAGTAATTAAAAGTCCCTTGGCCAAATTCATCACTATCAAATTTTTTTACATTTGCGCCTCATTTAATAAGACTTTCGACTAAGCCTTTAAACCTTCCATCTCACCAATATCGTCTGCATCCGTTTCAGCAAAAAACTCATTATTCTATATTTACCAACGGGACCATTAGCAAGTATCTTAATTGCCATTTTACCCTCATCTACCGTTCTCCTTCTGTTCAAACTTAGAACCGCCTTTCATTTTTATAACCTATTACCTCTTTCCGCTTGCACATACCCATAATATAAGTTCCCGATAAATAGAGTGTTCAACTATAAACAACTTGGGGAATGGAAATCGTAAGAGATGTATTCAAAATTATTTCACAGTGATACCATCCATTTTAAACTGTTTAAAAAGGAGCGTGTAAAACATGACCTCTGTAACAAACTTTGACAGCACAAAGGAATCCCTGCAAGATCTGTTAAAGAGTATAAGCTCTGGGAAAACTCAACTTCCTGATTTTCAGCGGGGTTGGGTTTGGGATGATAACCATATTAAAAGCTTGATTGCCAGTGTATCATTGTCCTATCCTATTGGAGCTGTTATGATGCTGCAAACCGGAAATAGCGAGGTAAACTTCAAGCCAAAACCAGTGGAAGGGGTAACCTTACTGCAAACACAAGAACCTGAACGATTGATTTTGGACGGCCAGCAACGGCTTACTTCTCTTACACAATCCTTCTACTTGGAACAGCCGGTGGTAACCAGGGATATTAGAGGAAAGACAATAAAACGATGGTACTACATAGACATTCATAAAGCATTAGATCCTTTCTATGATCGGGAAGAATCAATCATTGCCTTACCGGAAGAAAAAGTAATAAAAAATTTCCGCGGACAGGTCATCCACGACTATTCTACCTTAGAGAAGGAATGTGAAGCAGGGTTGTTTCCCTTCACTCGAATTTTTGATACAGCCAAGATAACGGAATGGCAAATGAAGTTTTTACAGATGAATCCCGAGGAAATACAAGAGAAATTGCAGACTTGGAACCAATTTTCAGATATCATCCAACGCTTTCAGCAATATCAGATCCCATTGATTATATTAAGGAAAGAAACACCAAAAGAGGCAGTCTGTCAGGTGTTTGAGAAAGTAAATACAGGCGGAGTTCCTCTTACAGCTTTTGAGCTACTTACCGCTACTTTTGCAGCAGATGACTTCAATTTAAGAAAGGATTGGGAAGCTCGTAAAACGAGGTTATTTCAACAGAAAGTGCTTAAATCTAATCAAAGTACAGATTTTCTGCAAACCATCAGCTTATTGGCGACCTATGACCGTAAAAGAGAAAACGCTGATGTGCCAATCAGCTGCAAACGAAAAGATGTACTTAAACTAAGCTTGCAGGAGTATCAAAAGTGGGCAGAACCAGCCACTGCAGGATATGAAACAGGAGCTAAGTTTCTGTTCAGCCAAAATATTTTTTCAGAAAGAGACCTTCCCTATCGAACGCAATTAGTGCCTTTGGCAGCAATCTATGCCATTCTAGGAGATAAAGTACACAATGATAGCATTCGTAAAAAAATTGCCCAGTGGTTCTGGTGCGGAGTACTTGGAGAATTATACGGCAGTACGATTGAGACTCGGTTCGCCAAAGATGTTCAAGAGGTGCTAGAGTGGATAAATGGAGGAAACCCTCCTTCTACTGTTCAGGATGCCAATTTCTCTCCTACCAGGCTATACACCCTCCGCACAAGAAACAGTGCAGCTTACAAAGGTATTTCCACCCTACTGTTGAGGGAAGGCGGTCAGGATTTTCGAAGTGGAGAAACAGTTACTGTTCAAATGTATTTCGATGACCAAATTGACATCCATCATATTTTTCCATCGGCTTATTGCACAACGAAAAGCATTGAACGAGGCCGATGTGACAGCATTGTTAATAAAACGCCTTTATCCGCTAAGACTAACCGTATGATTGGCGGCAATGCCCCTGGTTCCTACCTAGAGCGCATACAAAAGAATACTGGAATTACAAAAGAGCGAATGGATGAAATTCTCCATTCCCACGTCATTGATCCAGAATCCTTACGGTTGAATGATTTCGACAGTTTCTTTGAAAAAAGAGAAGAAAAGTTATTAAGCATTATTGAAAACGCCATGGGAAAACCGATAGCACGTCCTGCAGTAAACCACCCTATTTATTAAAGAATAGGGTGGTTTTTTAGATCTCTAATTATTAGTTTACCTTTCTACAGACATTACTAATTAAAAGTAATGAATCTGCTGCTACATAATCATAAGATCCCTTCAAATATTTGCATTTGACGTTTAAAAAATCATTAAACCTGTTTATTAATCTGCTAACATTCTCTTCTTTTGAGTATGAGGAAGGGATTAAATCGTCTGGTGGCAGATAATGAATAAAGCTGTCCATGTCTTTTGAATAATTGAAATTCGCGTAGACTTCAGCAACCTTTGCTAATAGCCTCTCAGGATTATTTGAATGTCTTTTGTGTAAATAAGCAAGATGCCAAATCTCTAAATCATCCCCACCCCAGGCTAACTGGATGATGTTTTGGTTGCTCGCTTCTAAAGCATTATCCATTTGTTTCACTGCCAAATTTTTTAGCATACAATAAATCTGATTCACTTGGTTCTGTTTTTTGTTCAATAACATTTCCGTTCTCATCATACTTTGTAAATGTCATCTCTAGTCCTGCAATACATTCGGATTCATATTTTTTATTCTGATTCTCATAAAACTCAACTTGATATCCTTCTGCCGAATTTTTATTCATATTCCCTATTCTTTTAATATTACCATTCGAATAAAACTCAACATATCTTCCTTGTTTTACACCGTTTTCCACAAAGAAATAACTCTCTAATTTCCATTTTCATAAAGATCATACGCTAATCCGGTAAACAACCTCTCTTTGCCGCAGCCGTATACTCTACTATTCCTAAATCATAAGGACCACCGTAATCCAGATGTTCTTCAAACTCCACACCGTTTTGTAAAATATAATCTTTTGTTAAAATACCTTCAACATTCTTAGAACCTCCATGAGATTATTAAAAAACTTCTACTCATTTTATATAAGCAGAAGTTTTTTAACTTGGAATATGTTCTCTCTTCACATCATTCAACAGGGCCTGAAAATTGTGTAATTAAATTGAGATGCTCTCTGAGCTTAACCTTTTGTAAATTTTCCGCCACCTCTGGACCACCTAAACTTAAAAGCGGAACATAGCCAAAACATTCGTCAAAAGCGGGTTCTCCATATTTTTGAACGGCCTCTGGATATGGCATCCAGTCAAGAGCCTCATTTAAAAATGTCTCTCACTCAAATTTTTAATAAAAATATCAAAATTACCTCCGACTACTTCCACTAAATTCTTTCTATAATTTAGCAACATTAAATAGTCGTCTTCCCAATGTCCCCCCTAGCTGTTGTAAATAGAGGTATCGCTTTCTCTTCACTGATATATGTTTCATCTAATAATTCCGGATAATTATTTGGATTAATGATTCTTAAATACCCATTTTTTATTGTACCAAAGCCGTACTGAGTCCATAACTCAATCATTTGCTTTGGGATGTTATTCTTATATTTTTCAATAACACTTTGAGGAGCTTTTTCTACGAGAACAAAGTCACTTTGAATCATATAACCCTCTCTGCAAGTATAAATTTTTATGATGCAATCATTCCCTGTACAATATACAAAAAATCAGCAGCCCCGCTTGAAGGCCACTGTTTGATAATCTTTCTGTCCTTCTTCAACCATAATAAATAATAATTTCACACTCTAAAAATATGCATAACATTCCTAGAAATTAATCTTCACCATACATTAAATCATCTAACGCTTGATTTTGTCGTTGAATTTCTTTGAATCTATCAATTCTATTCATCAAGTATTCAATCGATACTTCCTTATTTTTAGCAACTTCACCATCAAACAGTTTTATATTTGCATCAATATTTATCAATTCATTAATTAATTTTTTTAGTTTTGCATCGTCTTCCTCATCTTTAAATAGATCACACTCCATTATTGGACCACCATTGCCTATTCTTTTTTTATCTCAAATAGTCCTAAATTCGTATTTTTCCTTATTGTGGATATATATTTCATTGGATTTTCATCTTGTTCTAGTACTAAAAGTATTACTGACATATTTATATCCTCCTTAAAAGTCATTATCGAGGGAATCATTTAGTGAATTTGTAGTCTTCTTAAATAAAGGGAAAATGTAAAAAAGCTCGAAAGACATATCACCAATCCAAGCTTCCTCATCACCTTTTAACAGCATCTCTTATTTGTTCGATTACTCGTTTAAGCCACTGAACTGGTTCAAATCCAAGATTAAGAAAATCTACACCATCTGCGAATGATTGAATGTATGGATTCTTTACAGGATCTGAATCTCAAACCCAGCGCTCTAAATTTTTCGGTTTAATAACTACTGAAGCAATATTTGACATATCAACACCAAACAATCCACCAGAGCCATAGGATGTTAAAAACCACTTATAACTTTCTGGCAGCTGCACCCCAAGCCCAGCTTCAACAACTGCAATTTGTCTTTCATTTACCCCGCCTGTAAAGTCATCTGATTCCATGTATTCTCGCATAAAATCCATTAATTCTTTTTCATCCATTTTATTTCCTCACTTCTGTTTATAATAAAGAAACCTTGAGAGCTAGGCTGCTTTCAAGGTTCTCACACTTTAAAGTATTGAATTTCTTTTTAAATCGTTTTTTTGTATCAGTAACAAATTAATTTTCATAAGATTCTACATCGACATAATCCTGAAATTCTTCCATTAATTGTTTCAATCGACCAATATCATTTTTAAATTCTTCGCGAAATCAAAAGTTCCCTGGCCATATTGATCACTATCAAATATCTTTACATTAGCACCAAATTTTATAAGAATATCGATTAAGCCTTTTAAATTTTGCATCTCGTCAATATTGTCTGCATCTGTTTCAGCAAACAGTCCTTTATTTTCAATTTTATTCTTTATATCGGTAATTCCTAAACCTGTTGATTTTCTTATAGGTACTATATATTTACTAACCGGACCATCTGGAAGTATTTTAATTGCATTTTACTCGTCTACCGTTCTCCTTCTGTGTCAAGAAAAAGCACTGGTTGCCTCTTAATGATTACCTAAAATTCTATCATCTAGCTTTTTTCTGTCTTCAGCAATTTTTTCTTAGGAACTAATAAGGTTATTTATATAATGAATTTGAACCTCTCTATTATCGTGAAACAAATGTATTGTAGCTCTGTTACTTATTAAAGCATCCATTCTTTCTTTTAAGTCTTTTTAATTGGTCTGTATCAAAATAATCACATTCATGTACCACATATTTCTTTTAATATCTTGAATACTTGCTCCATTATTCTGTCTAATAATTCATACATAATTAAATATATTTGAAATAGAATCAATTTTCAGTCTCATTTTTCAACAAAATAATTGAAGAAACCTTGAAAAGCATAATGCCATTCAAGGTCAAATTTCAGCTACTCTTTTTTATTTCTTCGAACCATAAATCAAAGATGTCATCAGGTAATAACTCTTCGTCTTCTGAATAGATCAAATCATATTTATACTGTGCTTTTAGACTGTTTTGCTCTACATTATAATGCATTTTTATTTCAGTCGGCATATCTCTTCCATATTCTTTACATTTAGCATGTATTTCTTCTAAATCTTTAAGCCCAATATCTAAAACTGCTTCTTGTCTTTCTTCTGATGTATCATAAGAAAAAGCACTATCGGCTTCATTGATTGCAGTATTTACATTGTTTTTAAGTAAAACTTGACCATTAATTCTATAAAATACGTCAAATGCATACATTTCTGGTTCATATGAACAATAGATATAGATGTCTTCAGCCTTATTTTCAACGTACTCTAGACAGATAGCTACCATATCTGTCTGTAGTTCAGAAAAATAATCTTCAAATACTTTACTCACTTTTTTCACCTCTAATTTTTCAGAATCCTTTTCTTAATAACACCATCAATAACATATTTTATTTCAAAGCTCGCCGGCCTTAAACCAGATTCATCATAATTTACTTTTACATTTACAGAAACCTTTTTTCCTTCGTTTATAGCTGCAGCCCATTGATTCTCTAACTTTTTATACTTACTCAAATTCACACTACTTGATTGGGACACAAGATTATCTAAATCCGGAGATCCTCCAAATCTATCTGCAGCTAAGTGCCCTGCGTGGTCTCCAGGCTTTTTACCAGGTGTATTAGTCTTGTGTGGCAATCTGCTATTACGTTCTGTTAATTTTAAATCTTCTGCTTTAAAATCATTTAGTCTTCCCAGTTGATCTGTTTTGTAATGATAATCATATTCACCAGTTTGGTATTTTACATTCGGTTTTAATATACCATTTTTGCCAATATGGCTTCCATCTCTAATTATATCATCGGAACCCCTAACAACATCCGCCGACCCAACAACTCTCCTCGCAGCCTGCCCCTCCTTAGCCACTCCAATCACTTTATCAGCGGTTCTTACTACCTTGAATGCCTTAACACCCTTCCCAATTGGGGTAAGTCCAAAGACAAACAATCCTCCAGCCAAAACCCTGCCCCATCCAGAGATTTTTTCTCCGGTGGCTGGGTCAATGCCGGTGGCTGCACGCTGGGCATCGTATACTCCTGTTAATTCTCCGGCAGCGTCTTTTGCCAGCTGGCCTGCGTTGATGCCATCTGTCTTGCCGGGATCCTTGAACCGGTCGTCGTACTTTGCAAGGATGGCTGTGGCCAGAGTGAGCGAAAGCGGAACGTTATCGGCACCGGAGGCCTTGTGGGTAAAATAGGAGAGCCAGGCCGCCTGGTATTCGAGAGTATGTACGATCGTTTGGCCCGTTTCTTTTATACTACCATTTGTGGCGGAAATCTGCCCTGAAAACGGAGGCGGGAATTCAGAATGTGAGAGTATGGAACTGGCTTTTTCAGTCTCTCTTTCCAGGCTGTGCTGAAGGTTCTTCGCCCGGTTTTGATGTTCAAGCATCCGTTTGGACAGGCTTGCCAGCCGATTAGGTTCTATTTTGATTTCCATGAAGTCCCTCCTGCCTTATTTGGTTGATTCCTGCTTCTTCAGTGCTTCTTTAATTTCGTAAAGGGACACCATTAACTTGGATCGTTCGCCCTCCAAATAAGAAATCCAGTAATCCATGTAATAGACTTGCTGTCCAATGTCATCCTTAAAGCTTGAAAGGGTCTTATCCAGCGACTCATACATGTCCTTATATTCCTGCTGCTTCTTTCCCTTCCAGGTGTCTTCCCGTGTTTCCTGCGTCACATCACGAGCAATATTCTGAGAAAGCGTATTTGTCTCTTTTTGCAAGGTAACAAGGCCTTGCTGAATCTCTTTAATTTGGTGTATATCCCGATTAATCGTTTCAATCTGCCTTTGCACACGCACTCCGTCCAAAAACCCAAGCATACCGGCCATCCTCCTTTCGCCCTTAGATCTTTACCGTACAAATCCCTATAAAAGATAATCACCATCATATTTTACCTTATTCTGTTAAACCTTTAACTCTATCCTTTTTACCAACCTTTATGTAGTTACCTAGGGCTTTTGACACCTATAGACGCTCTTATAATACAAAGTGATGCCTCTTTTTCATCTTTTTTCTCTATTTAAAGAGTGAAGACCTTTTTATAGAGAGGAAGAGCCACATGGTGCCTGGAAAGATTACGAATTTTAAAGAGCTGAGTGAGTTTCAAACGGTAAAAGAGTTCAATGAATCAAACAAACACTTTTTGGAGGTACATGGGGAGAAGTTTACGAAGGGGGAGTTGATCGCCTTTCACCAGCTCACACGATATAGTGTCAAAGTCATTGGCGTATGCAATGCAAGAATCGGTACGCTTGTTTCTGCGTGTCATGAAAAAGGCGGCATTTCCCGTTCCACGGTTGAACGCATGCTGCGCAAAGCAAGAAAGTTTGGCGTCCTTTCCATCCATCACACGATCCGGAACAAGGGCGGCTATGCCCACAACATTTTTGTGTTCCATCGTTTTGACAGACCGCTTCGACAAAAATTGACGGGCCGGCAAAGTCCTCCAACCCCTTGCAGCACTGTGAAAAATCCCGACATTTCAGTATCGGAAACTAAAAACCTAGAAACAAAAATCATAAAAAAATTAAAAACCAAAACCATACGTAAGCAACCCGATGCAGAAACAGAAGAAATTAGAGATCTATTAAAAATGAAATTAAAGAAGTGGAAATAATATCATTCTAGCTATCCATCTACTAACGTACATCATACGATCGAATTAGAGAAGGTGCCTGGCCGCACCTTCTTTTTTTATTTCATTGTGCGGTTTGCTTTAAAATCTGCCTGCGCATTCTCCGGTAATGCCGTTCACAGCATTCCTTACTAATGTGAGGTATTTCGCAGCCTTCCATCTGCCATTCCTTTATTACTTTTGTGATTGCCGGATTTCCGTGCCCCGCCCACCTTTTGTAATGCATATGACAGAGACCGACCCCTCGCTGCTGCTTCTTTCTCACCGTTTGAAATGATGCAGCGCTTCCTATCGATCATACCTTACATCAATGTTGATAATGTATATATCGGGTGACGATATAAATTTTTCACCAAAACTCTATGATTCGTTAATGATGTGTGTTCACTGCATGATTAATGAATATCGCAACCATGATGATTAAAGCCCATAACGGAAGTGATAATCCTAATCCCCACATGCATCCTTTAAAAAATCCGATTTCGTCTGCCATCTCTTTTTCTCCTGTTCATTTTTTCAAAATTCATAGAACCTCATACCTTTTATCGACGTGTAACGACAAATCTTTAGTATTTTTCCCGGGAAATATCCGCAGTGAACCTTGAAAATTCGACATGAAAACGCACCTATGTCCCGATATATATTTCCTATTCATTCCGGTCTAGAATCTAGTTAAGGCGGCTGAGGATGTCCATCTCTATTTTTCCCTCTTTTCTAAAATTTTCATGTGGTATGTAAGCTTATTTTATGTTTTTCGTAAATCTCACCATTTTTAAATTGGCCCATGCTATTCTGACGATTGTCTAAATCGTAAATTACTAATCTGGGAGTGGTAAATGATGGGTTATGAGGAATGGCTGAAGGATTTAAGCTCGAAAAAATTAAACCGGCGGACGTTTTTGGGGTCATCTGGTAAAGCAGCGCTAGCGACAACACTGGGGCTAGCTGTCCCCGTTTCATTGGGAAACAAGGGTGTGGAGGCTGCCTTTACATTTGACAGCTATCCATTTACTCTTGGCGTTGCATCGGGTGACCCGCTGCCCGACAGTGTTGTTTTATGGACACGATTAGCTCCCAATCCTGCGTCTCCAGACGGATTGGGAGGTATGAGCGATAGTAATATTATCATCAATTGGGAGATTGCCGAGGACGAGAAGTTTAATAAAGTTGTACGGCATGGAAAGGAAGTAGCCATGCCTGAACTTGCGCATTCTGTACATGCAGAAGTGTTCGGCTTGAAACCGGGAAGAGAATATTATTATCGGTTTCAATCTGGAAATGAGGTAAGTCCCGTAGGAAGAACAAAAACGGCACCGGTAACAGGTTCTCGATTAAACCGTCTCTCATTTGCCTTTGCTTCCTGCCAGTCATGGGCTGGAGGGCGCTATGCAGCATACAAGGATATGGCACAGCAAGACCTGGATTTTGTCATGCATCTTGGGGATTATATCTATGAAAAGAAAGACACTGAAACGTTGGCCGATTTCCGAAATCTGCATGCTCTTTATAAGAGCTCACCCGATTTGCAGGCTGCTCACGCCAAGTTCCCTTTTATCTGTACATTTGATGATCATGAAGTGGAAAATAACTGGGCCAATCAAGTTTCACAGCCTGATGGTGAAGCATCGAATGAGCATTTTCTTGCCATTCGTGCTGCTGCGTTTCAAGCCTATTATGAGCATTTGCCATTGAGGCTTCGAGCGAAACCACATGGCTCCGACATGATTCTTTACCGTCATTTTAACTTTGGGGATCTGGCCGAATTTAGCGTTCTAGATACAAGGCAATATCGTGATGACCAGTTAAAAGATGGTTTTCCGGGCGCCCCTCAAGACCCTGAAGCATGGAATCCAACTCGTACAATGATGGGCTCCACACAAGAAAAGTGGCTATTGAATAATCTTCAGAAGTCTGGTGCCCATTGGAATGTGATCGCCCAGCAAACGATGATGGCCCAGTACGATTATGACACCGGGTCAGGCATAAGTGTCAATCATGACCAGTGGGACGGTTATGCCGGCGAGCGTGCCCGTATCTTAGATTTTATTCAGCAAAATCGTCCTTCAAATCCGATTGTTTTAGCCGGGGACTGGCACTCGGGCTGGGTAAATGATTTAAAGTACGACTTTAACAAGCCCCAATCTGAAATCCTGGCAACAGAATTTGTCGGGACCTCCATCAGCTCTGGATGCGGGTGGAAGGGAGCGGTGGAACAAGCACTCTCTGTTAACCCGCACGTTAAGTTCTTTAATGGGGACTTGCGCGGATACGTACGCTGTCATGTAACGCGTGATGCCTGGACGAGCGATTACCGTGCCGTTCCTTCTGCCATCGATGTGAACGCAAAACCATTTACCATGTCCTCCTGGGTGGTTGAGAACGGAAAAGCAGGGGCTAAAGAAATCGGAACATCGACCTATAATAAAGTACGATTGCCAGAGACGATCCAATAAAATTTTCTAAAGAAACGGCTGCGGTATACCGCAGCCGTTTCTTTTTTTCTCATCCTTTATAAATTGTTCATCCTTCCTCTATATTTTCTTAACAATCTTTCGCTATGGTGAAATGGAACCATTACTTTTATTGGAGGGGTTAGAGTGGAGAATAAGCCATTGAATCGACGAACGTTCTTGACCTATTTAGGGACAGGGGCTACGGCGCTCGCCGCTGCTTCTACAGGACTGGGAGTTTTAAGCGAAACCGCGAATGCACAAAGCAACAGCCTGCTGCGTACCAGGCCGCGCAAGCACGGCTATCATTTTCAGCCAATCGAGCCTTCAACCAAGGATGATCTTGTACTCCCAAAAGGCTATAAATACGATGTCATCGCCTCCTACGGAGATGTGATCAACAAAAAGGGCGACACGTTCGGTTTTAATAATGATTTCACCCTTTATTTTCCTATTTACGATTCCGCCAACCACGGACTGTTGTGGGTCAACCATGAATACACCAATCCTTTATACGTCGAAGGAGAAAAAGTAAACGATACATACACTTCTTCTCAAATTGAAAAGCTCCTCTATAACCAGGGAGGATCCATTATTGAAGTGATCTATGATAAGAGAAAAGGGTCATGGAACATGATTCAGGATTCCGTTATGGCACGAAGGATTACCGGATTGACGCCGTTTGCCCTGACAGGACCGGCGAAAGGCAGCCGTGCCGTAAATGGTGCAAGCATGGTTCAAGGAACGTTTGCCAATTGCTCGGGTGGCCGAACGTTATGGAATACCGTGCTCTCTTGTGAAGAAAACTATGAAACCACGTCCGCTGACGCAAAATTGGATGCCACCCATTATGGATGGGTCATTGAAGTCGATCCTTTCGATCCGGAATTTCAAGTGCGCAAGCACACTGCCCTTGGGCGATTCAACCATGAAAATGCCTCCATGGGAATCGCAAAGGACGGCAGGGTCGTTGTCTATATGGGAGACGACAAGAAGGATGCGTGCGTCTATAAGTTTGTGAGTGCCGGAAAGTACAAGGAAAGTCTCGGTAATAAAAATTCAAAATTGCTGGAAGAAGGAACACTTTATGCGGCGGATTTAAAAAACGGGAAATGGCTGCCTTTGACTCTTGACGCGGTACAGAACGCAGCAAAAGGGAAAAGTGATGTGCTGAAGAAGTTTCAGACCCAAGGCGATGTCGTGACCAACTGCCACGAAGCAGCCATTCTTTTAGGTGCGACTCCAACCGACCGTCCAGAGGATGTGGAAATTTCACCGTTGGACCAAACGGTTTTTATTGCCCACACCAATAATGACAAACACGGAAACATCCACGGGCACATTACCCGTTTCTTTGAAAAAGACAGCGACCATGGCGCAGCCGAGTTTGACTTTGAAATTTTTGCCGCGGGTGGAAGACAGAGCGGATTCAGCGCACCGGACAACCTGACCTTCGACAGCAATGCCAATCTCTGGACCGTAACGGATATCTCGTCCGACAAGCTTAATACGGCTGTGTGGACGAGCTTTAAAAACAACGGCATGTTCATGATTCCAACGGCAGGCCGCGATAAAGGGGTCGCGTTTCAATTCGCATCTGCACCTGTACAGGCCGAATTAACAGGCCCATGTTTTACACCAGACGAACGCACCCTCTTCTTATCCGTGCAGCACCCGGGAGAAGAAACAAAAGACAAGCTACACCCAACGAGTACTTGGCCGCAGGTGCGCGGGGGCAATAGGCCTCGTCCATCGGTTGTTGCCATAACAGGATTTAATTTCTAAGGAGGGCTTTTCATGCTGCAAAACATAGGAATTCCTGGATTAATCATTATACTGGTGATCGCGTTAATCATTTTTGGCCCGGCGAAACTGCCAGAGATCGGACGGGCGTTCGGCAATACCCTTCGTGAATTTAAAAACTCTGCCAAAGATTTAGTAAGTACAGATGAGAAAGAAGAAAAGGCGAATCAAAATAATAAAGCATAATAGTTAAACCGGTTATGAAGTGCACCGCCATTGTTAGACACACTAACAATGGCGGTGCACTTTTTTAAGTCCTAACGTTATGGTCCTCCGGCTTTTGGTGGTAGACTAAAAGAAAAAAACTCGTTCCATGAGGAGGCGTCTGTATGAGTTCTTATCTTTTCGATCAACTGCGTTTTGTCCGATCCAACACGCTGAAATTGGTTGACGGCCTGGAGGATGAACGTTCCGAGATCATTCCAGTTCCTTTAAACAACCATATCAAATGGAATCTCGGCCACATTTATTTCATCCACGAGCGTAATGCGTTTCGATTCGTAAAGGAAAAAGAAGATTGGGTGATGCCCGAGTCCTTCCCTTCCCTGTTCAGCCCTGGCACAAAGCCTGAAAACGGGCAAAAGATGCCGGTAGAGCTTTCAGAGATCGTTCGTTTATTGGAAAACCAGATCGACCGGATTGAATCCACATTCAAGGATAGGCTAAAAGAAAAGACAGAGCCCTATACGACCTCCATGGGGTTGCATCTTTCCTCTGTTGAAGAATTTTTAAGCTGCTGCCTGTATCATGAGGGCATGCATCTGGAGAGAATTAATGTGATCAAGAAACTAATCTAAAGCAATACTTCCTAAAAAGGAGTTTTTAATGATGAACGAAAAAGCAGGATGGAATTTAGACAACAGCTATGCCCGTCTGCCGGAGCTCTTCTTTTCCGTGATCGAACCGAATCCCGTCCGCTCGCCGCAGCTGGTCATTCTGAATCAGCCGCTGGCAAAAACACTGGGACTGGATTCTGAAGCCCTGCAGGCCGGCGAGGGGATTGACGTATTTGCGGGCAACCGTGTTCCGGAAGGCTCTTCGCCTCTTGCCCAAGCGTATGCCGGGCATCAGTTCGGAAACTTTACCCGGCTTGGGGACGGCCGCGCGCTGCTGGTCGGTGAGCAGCTGACTCCGGGCGGTGAACGGTTTGATATCCAGCTCAAAGGCTCGGGGAGAACACCCTACTCCCGTGGAGGAGACGGACGTGCGGCACTTGGGCCGATGCTGCGGGAGTACATCATCAGTGAAGCCATGCATGGGCTGCGCATCCCGACGACCCGCAGCCTTGCCGTCGTAACGACCGGTGAGCCGGTCTATCGCGAGACCGAGCTGACGGGTGCCGTCATGACCCGCGTGGCCTCAAGCCATCTTCGTGTCGGAACGTTTGAGTATGCGTATCACTGGGGCACAACCGAAGACATTAAAGCCTTGGCGGACTATTCCCTTAAGCGTCATTATCCGGACGTTGAGAAAAAAGAAAACCGTTACCTCACCCTTCTAGAAGAAGTGATCAAGCGCCAGGCCAAGCTGATCGCCCAATGGCAGCTTGTCGGCTTCATCCATGGCGTGATGAACACCGACAACATGACGATCAGCGGAGAAACGATCGACTATGGTCCTTGTGCTTTTATGGATGCTTTCAGTTCTGATACGGTCTTCAGCTCGATCGACATTCAAGGGCGTTATGCATACGGCAACCAGCCGCCGATCGCGGTGTGGAACCTCTCCCGTTTCGCGGAAAGTCTCCTGCCCCTCTTGCACGAGGAACAGGACAAGGCGATCGAGCTGGCTGAAAAAGCCCTCTCTCAGTTTAAAGATCTGTTTCAAAACCACTGGCAGAGCGGCATGAAGGCGAAGCTCGGATGGTTCGGTGCTGAGGAGCAGGATGAAGCATTGATAAGTGAACTGCTGCATCTGATGGAAAAGCACCGTGTCGACTACACGAATACGTTCCTCGCTCTCACCTTCGATCGCGACGAGAAGAATGCTTTATTTGAGGATGAGGAGTTTGCCCGATGGCGCGAACGCTGGCAGGCAAGGCGGGAGAAGCATGCTGGATCGTCGGCTGATTCCGTTCAGTTGATGAAGGACAGCAATCCTGCCGTCATTCCCCGCAACCACCGGGTGGAAGAGGCACTGGAAGCTGCAGTCAGCAAAGGGGATTACAGCGTGATGGAGAAGCTTCTTGGCGTACTTTCCAACCCTTACGCACACACTGCTGAACAGGCCGAGTACTCCAGCCCGCCTCCGGACGACGGGCAGTGTTACAGGACATATTGCGGGACTTGATTGAAGAAATTTATAGCATCGAAAAATGTGAAAAAGCAGCGGGTTGATAAAAGAAACCCGCTGCTTTTTAGTATGTAATCACAGGATGTTATGAAACAGTCTTTTTGTAGTACGAAAATTCATCAGCAAGAATTATTTCTCACTAAGCGCAATCTGTAATCCTATAACCCCCAATACCGATCCTTTTATCATGTTTATTCTTTTCGCGATAAAAGAGTTATGGCTTAAAAAATAGCGTAATCTGTCGGATAAAATACTGATCCCAACAAAAATAACCAGAGCCTGAACCATTGTAATGATTCCCAGAATAAATATTTGACCTGTTGCATTCCCCGTTGATTTATCTACGAATTGGGGCAATAAGGCTAAAAATAATAGTGAAACCTTAGGATTTAAAATATTCATTAAGATCCCTTTTTTGTACAATGACTTATAGTTCAACACTGATTTATTGTCGTTAGTGCCAGTGAGATCCGTGTCTTTTTCTCTAAATGATTGAATGGCTAAGTATAACAAATACATCGCTCCAGCGTATTTCACTATAGCAAACGCAATCGCAGATTGATAAATAATGGCAGAGATCCCCAAAGTAGCCGCACTTATATGTACGATCAGACCTGTACAAAGTCCGAGTGCGGTTGCAATCCCTGCCTTTTTGTTTTGAGAAATACTTTGAGCCATAACAAATAAAATATCTGGTCCTGGCATCAGAGTAAGGAATACTACAACACCTAAATAAGATAAAACCATCGTTATATTCACTTTTGCCACCTCTAAACTGACGGAATTTTAATTTATTATAATATAACCCCGATATTGAGGGAATCAGAAATTTTACAGGCTAGGTGGCGCTGCTGTCTAAGCCGTTTTTGGAAGTGAATTGTTAGTCACCCAGACCAATCACTCTATTTATAGCTTAATTATCGTAATCTACAATTGTTCTGCAACAAAAAACCTGATCTTCTTATAAAAGATCAGGTTTTTTTGCTAATTGAACTGAAAATGGTACCTGGAGCTGTTCCTCGCTCCGTTACTCGTTGTTATTATTACGGGCCTCTCCGCCCTTTTTCCCAATTTCCCTGTAAAAATCCTTGTCATGACTTTTGGATGTAGCTTCTCCACCCTTTTCACCAATTTCCTGGTAAAATTCTTTATCATGATTTTTGGCTGTAGCTTCTCCGCCCTTTTCACCAATTTCTTGGTAAAACTCTTTATCATGATTTTTAGATGTAGCTTCTCCGCCTTTTCTTCCGGCTTCTTCCCTGCTCATACCGTCTCTTTTATTAGTAGCCATGTGATTTCATCTCCCTTTGTAAAGTACCAAGTTTGATCTTGGCTATAGTAAAGAAGTTCCCTCTTCATTTTTTCTTAAACATCAACTCGCAAATTTTCGGCACGATTTCGAATATCATACGAAATTTTTTTGTGTAGCTAGACGTAAAAATAAAATGTCTCAAAGGTTTAAGCCAGTAACGGATCTTTCAGTAGATCGTTTATGCTCATCAACTATGGCACCCTTCACCACTCCTATAGAAAAAACAAGCGAATTCCATTTCGCACCAGAACCTTTTCATCAGTCTTAACCACTGGATTATGTGAGTACTTTTCTCTAACTGTTGAATAATGAATCTGCAGGAGGGGGGTTGAAAGCCATAACTTCACTTATGGCCTGATTGAACTTCTCGCGGTTTCTGTGGAGCATCAACGTAGGCATTTCTACTTTTTGTTCTTCACTTTTAAACTCCTTATTATTACCTCCACCTCCCTCGTTTCCATGAAATCAATGATAATAAGAAAAAAAAGCAGCTGTACACACAGCCGCTTTTTTTGAATATCATTTATTTTAACCACTCTGTATGGAATACGCCCTCTTTATCAACACGTTGATAAGTGTGGGCTCCAAAGTAGTCACGTTGTGCTTGTAAAAGGTTTGCCGGTAAAGTTTCTGTACGGTAGCTGTCATAGTATGCTAATGCACTAGAGAAACCTGGTACAGGAATACCTTGTTTAACTGCAATTGAAATCACTTCACGAAGAGCTGACTGATATCCTTCAACAATATCCTTGAAGTATGGGTCCAGCAGTAAGTTTGTTAGATCTGCATCGCGATCGTACGCTTCTTTAATTTTTTGTAAGAATTGAGCGCGAATGATACAACCTCCCCGGAAGATCATAGCAATATCACCGTACTGTAAGTTCCAGTCATATTCTTCAGAAGCTGCTTTCATCTGAGCAAACCCTTGCGCATATGAACAGATTTTACTCATGTACAATGCCTTACGGATGGCTTCTACTATCTCTGCTTTATCGCCTTCATATGCAGCAGCATTTGGACCGCTTAATACTTTACTTGCTTTGACGCGCTCGTCTTTCATGGCAGAAATGAAACGAGCGAATACAGATTCCGTAATAATTGGCAGTGGTACACCAAGATCAAGTGCACTTTGGCTTGTCCATTTACCCGTACCCTTTTGTCCTGCAGTATCTAAGATTACGTCTACAAGCGCTTTGCCCGTTTCTTCATCTTTTTTCGTGAAGATATCAGCAGTAATTTCAATTAAGTAGCTGTCCAGCTCACCTTTATTCCATTCAGCGAACACTTCGTGTAACTCATCAGTACCTAAACCTAATACATTCTTCATGATAAAATAAGCTTCACCAATTAACTGCATATCACCATACTCGATGCCATTGTGAACCATTTTCACATAGTGGCCGGCGCCATTTGGTCCAATGTATGTGCTGCAGGCATCGCCTTCAATTTTCGCTGAAATAGCCGTTAAGATTGGTTCTACAAGGTCATATGCTTCTTTTTGTCCGCCAGGCATGATTGAGGGGCCTTTTAATGCTCCTTCTTCTCCGCCAGATACACCTGTACCGATGAAATGGATACCTAATTCTTCCAGCTCTTTGTTTCGGCGGATTGTATCTTGGAAGAATGTATTTCCGCCGTCGATTAAAATGTCGCCTTTTGCTAAGTATGGTTTTAATGAATCAATTGTTGCGTCTGTAGCGGCACCAGCTTTAACCATTAATAAAATTTTACGTGGTTTTTCAAGAGAATTAATAAATTCTTCCACATTGTATGTACCTGCAAAATTTTTACCTTCTGCTTCTGTTTTTAGAAATTCTTCTGTTTTTTCAGGAGAGCGATTATAAACTGAAACAGAATAGCCTCTGCTCTCAATGTTTAGCGCTAAATTTTTTCCCATCACTGCTAAACCGATAACACCGATTTGTTGTTTTGCCATAATAGATTCACCCTTTCAAGTTTGATATAAAATGATTAAATTAACTTCCACTTTTCCTGCGATTCCCTGCATTTTCAATGTTGTTTATTGTAAAAAGGAGTGGATTGCGGAAATAACAAAACATGAGCTTCTTCAGGTGTCAATCCATGATACAGTAATGATCCCGGCTAATCCAACTCCTTGTATTTTTATAGGGAAAGCTTCTCCATAGGCTGCAAAACGAGATTGTTCAAAACGATGCTCCCCATTTACTCCATTATGTTCGCTCTGTATTTGCATAAATTGCCATTCATTATTTAACTGAGCTGTTCCTGTCACCATAAAATGAACCTCACTGTACTCCATTGAATGTAATATCTGCTGCAACCTTCTTTCCTTCTTGCTGAGCCATGGCAATGACTTAACAAGCCTGACTGGAGAGCGAGAGGTAATTGCAATGTTTCTTCCTCTCTTTTTATTTTTTCCATAATATCTTGTTCTGACATGATTGTCACCTGCTTTGATGGAATAGCTAGACCCTATATTTATACATGACAACCCGTATCCCTATTGATAGGAGACTTTCTTGTAACTTAAAAAAGAATAAAAAAATTTTGGTGAGAAGCATTTTGATAGACATATAGCTATATAACCTTACAGAGGATGTCGGTCAGTTTATTGTTAAACATAGTGTTATTCCATTAACAGCCAGATGGCTAAAAACATAACGAGATCTATTGGTTACGACTCATAATTTTAAAATATGGCAAAATGAGTTTATCAGCCATAATGATTTCCATGATATACTACTGCCCTACACACTGGGAAGGGTGTGATATTTATGGATCATACAAATAATTTTATTGATCGCGGCTATAAGACTTGTAAAAAAAATGAGAGGATGGGACCACACCCTTGTATATAGGTTTGTGAATTCTGAGAAGGTTCGGCATTTTACTATTTCTTTAGGAAACAGTTGAAACATATATATGGAAAATAAATGATTTGAAAGGATGTACTAAGATGAGTGCGATGACATTAACCTTAATTGGGAACATTTCCGCTGCCATCTGAGGTTCATACAAAGCGAAGTTAGAGGAGGTTAAAATGGAGAAGCAGGCTGTGTTATTTCATTCATTGGAGGGTGAAAAAATCTACTTCAAAGCACTAAGGATAGAGGATGTTCAAGAGATCCATCATTATGCGTCAGATCAAGAAGTTTCACGATTTATTGGCTGGAATTTGATGAGTACTTTGGAGGAAACTCGTCAGTACATTGAAATAATGTTAGAACGTGAGTCGGCAGGTACTCATTTATATTCCTCCATTGTTGAAAAATCAACTCAAGCCATTATAGGGACAGCCATGATTTTCAATTTTGACCAAGGAGCAAGCAAAGCTGAAATTGGTTATGTGTTGCATCAACATCATTGGGGTAAGGGGTATGGCACAGAGATTGTTGCATTGATGAGTGATTTTGCATTTAAATCACTTCATCTTCATAAACTCCATGCTATGGTAGTGGATGCCAACATCGGTTCTGCACGGATACTTGAAAAGAACAGGTATGAGCTAGAAGGACGATTAAAAGACCACTATTTTATAGAGGATAAGTATTATGATGCACTACTTTTCGGCAAAATTACTAACCTGGAAACTTAGCGTTTTTATACAGATAAAAAATGAAGAAAAGCCGCCGTTCGCATATGCTGCTATTGAGCTGTTCACGCCTTAATTGAGTTGCAAAAACGCATGACATTTTTTCGTGTCATGCGTTTTTTGATATGGCGTGATGTATTATTTCCGCCAAAAATTCGTATATTCTGCTTTATCCTGAATATTATATTCAATCATTTTCTCAAGCAATTCGTAATTTACCGGCTCTTTCCAAGGAATTCGAAACAAGCCTTTGGTAGCGCTGTAGCCAGCTTGTGCAATGTCATCGGCAAAGTGCGCAATGCCTGCTTCTTCAGGTGCAACGCTCAAATGATGCTTCGCTGTGGAAAAGCCGATGATAAAGGTGCCGTGATCGGAAAACATTGGCGTATTCCACTTGATCTGCGGTTCCAAATTTGGGAACTTACTAGCAACCCACGCCAAAATTTCCTCTGTTCGATCGCGGTGGCCGGGGTTATCGATACCTGACAAATATTCTAAAAAAATTTCCATGTCTTCCTCCTTATATTATGCTGTTGCCGCCAAAAATTCGAATTCTCAGCCTTATTCTTGATATTAAATTCAATGATCCAGCCATTCGTAATGAACGGGTTGGAGTCCCTTTATAACCCAAACACTATTATCCAACCCATTGTAACATGATCCTAACCCCTTTACCTTCTTAAATAAACCGCTGTTCATTTACTAAAAATAGCTGCCTGATTTGGCAGAGATGGTTCTTAAAGTAACTCACCCGTTACTCAAGAAGATTAAATTTCTCGACAATAATAAAACCACTAGTAAGCGGTCACCCGGAACCACTGGAAGACCGGATTAGAAGAACGGTTGAAAATGTTCTCAACCCACCTCCAATCGTCATCGTTAACCAATTTATGATACCTGTTTTGAGTGGCGGTCTTTTTGTTTGGCACTACTCTACTTCCCCCTTTTAATTCATAGAGTGCAGAGAATCCGCTCTATATTCCCACACCATTGATAGATTTCCTCATACATTAATAGTAAGACCAATCAGGGAACACCCCTCCTTGATTGGTCCCTACCATGAGCTATAGTTTCTTAAGCTAAAAGCAATGGAGGTTGAGCGTTATGGGAAATAGAAGGTTGGTTGCAGCAAAACGAAATTCTATGGTTCAAAACCGAGCCGCCCAAGCAGCTCTTTCGGACCCAGAGTTAAGAGCCATATTGGCTCAGCTGCCACCCGAAGAACAAGCTGAAATATTGGCTCGGTTACGAGCGAGAAGAGGCTGCCGCACAAGCAGAGGCTGCACGGGCAGCGGCTGCTGCCTTACGGGCATGCCTATGCCGCGAAAAGAAAAAGCAGCATAAGCATCGTGGTTGTGATTGGTAAAAAGAGAAAGAGCAGAAATGCTCTTTTTCTTTTTTTATTAGCTATTATTTGCCTCTATTCCAGCATGTAAACTGGCATTTTATCTTCTTCCTTCGCCTTATGCGCCTTAATGCACTTTACTTCCGCTTCCGCTTGCTTAAATTCACCAAAGGAAAGCGCCCGTTTGTTGAAGCCATTATTCATATTCTTATTGAAGAAAAGCTGCCCGTGCCTTTAAGTACGAATCAGTAATTTCTCTTGTTTCCACTTCCTTCATAAAAACATTTGAAATTTTGTTGTATTTACAACAAAAATATTTTCATCTATACTTTCAGTGATGATTAATTTATTGTGTATTCTCTAAATAAATCCAGAAAGGAAAGAAGATAAGTGGAAGTAAAAAAAATAAGTGAGGATCATGACCTGAAAAAAGCATTTTATATCAGAAAAGAAGTATTTGTTGGTGAACAAGGTGTACCCCTAGAAGATGAATTTGATGAATTTGACACATTGGATGGAGAATGTGAACACATATTAGTCTATTTCAATGCACAACTAGTCGGAACCGGAAGGATAAGAGTTCTAGATGGCTTTGGTAAATTGGAGAGAATTTGTATCTTAGAACCTTATCGTAAATTTGGTCTTGGAAAAATAATGATTCATGCGTTAGAAGAAATAGCAGAAGAAAAGGGAGTGTCCGCGGTTAAATTACACGGACAAACTCAGGCAGAAGGATTTTATACTAAATTGGGTTATCGGGCTTCCTCTAATATATTTATGGAGGATGGAATCCCGCATATCGTAATGCGAAAAGAATTATCAACAAAATAAAGAGGAGTAGGTTGAATAAAGCGAAATATGCCGTATATTTAATAGGAATTTTTATAGTAACGATTACTGAAAAAGTATTTGACCGCCTGCCAACAAACACTTATAGATCACCTAATTATGATACAGATAAAAACCATTCCGTATAGAATGGTTTTATTTTGATTGTTGAACGAACCTGCCCGTTCGTTCAACAGGGTAATTTATTCTTCATACATAATACTGACACATCATTCCAGCCATAAGCCACATCATCTACTGCCGTTTCTCCAAACTCACTCTTCCTATGAATATATTCCATGCCTCTCATCCGCTCATAAAAACCAACACCAGATTTATTCCGTTTCATAACCCAGACCATCATTGAATGGATCCCTTTTTCTTTAAAAGATTTTGCAACATATGAAATTAGCTGTCTTCCCACACCTAACCCTCTACATTCCGGTAATAGGTACAATGAATATAACTCACCTTCAAAATTCTCGTCTTCAGTACTTTTACCTAAAACCTATAATTTTTCCTGAATGATCAATGAAACCGACTTCTTCATGCAGAAAACGTTTTTATAAGCAAAAACCCATGTCAAAAGCCACTGTCATTTCGGCACAAAATTTTAGAAGAGCGCCTCAAAAAGGAACCCTTTACCTAGTATCTAGGTAGGATTTTTGTTTACGGTTTAGTCTAAATTATTCATTCACGGGCTGTCCGCATATGCATACAACGAGTGATGCGAACATAACCATTTTAAGGAATAAATCCCTTTTTTTATTAGATCGCTTACAGGCAGGAGGTGGCTTTTCCAGGTAGTCAACATGAATGGATGTTTTGTAAAACGTGAATATCAGGATTTTGTTACTTTTGTTGGATATAGCGACGGGAACCATTGGTAATGGCAGCAAAACCTTTCAGAATGGAGTGGCTAAAGGATGACAAACCAGCTTAAGCCCGGGCAAGAACTCCTGGCAGACCAGCAGATCACCGCGAACAATGGGAGAGCATTCCTGATTATGCAGGGCGATGGAAACTTCGTACTCTATGAAGTACATAAGGGTAAACACATCCCTGTCTGGGCTTCCGGCACCAATGGTAGAGGCGGCGTGAAAGCAGTCATGCGGGATAATGGCAGCCTTGTTGTCTGCAAGGCGAATGACGAGGCGGTCTGGGACTCTGCTGGTACCGCGGGGAACGCCGGAGCATACCTCATTATTCAGGACGATGGGAACGCGGTGATCTATACCAACCAGGGAAAGGCGCTCTGGGACTCAGGAACATGGCGCCATCGTCGAAAGCTTGATTTTGACCCGGCCGTTCACGGGTTTTTGTTTCGAAACAAGTTCATCAATGGTATAGCTAATATTCCGGGCCATGGTCAGGTAAAAACACAGGGACGATGTGGCGGAATGGCTTTTGCCGCGCTCGACTACTTCCTCAAGGGCATTCCTGTTCCGAAATATACCGGTAACCTGTTCAACGCAGAGGTTCCCCCGGATGGACACTGGCTTGCGGATTACATTTACAGTCGGCTTATGGACAGCTTCGCTGTACCTTCCTCCATCAAGTATGTTCATTGGACCGTGGCATCCGATCATTCTACCTTGCTTGGAGGAAAAGGTGTCACCCGCTGGACGAAGGAGGAAGAATTTCCAAAGCTGCGTTCACTCATCGACTCAGGCCGGCCGGCCGTCCTCGGGCTGGTAGATGCAACCAACCTCGTGCAGATTGGATCGGAGAATCACCAGGTTCTAGCCTATGGGTATGAGTGGCACTCGAAGGCTAACATTATGAAAGTGTTCGTGTACGATAACAACACGGTTGGAAAGGAGGTCGTTTTGTCCTCCGAACCAGGCAACCCCCACTTTGACGCGACGAACCAGATCAACGACCCTTGGAGGGGATTTTTTGTAGTCGACTATCAGCATAAGACCCCGCCTGTGTTCACGACGAAGCCGCCGGCGGACACGGCTCAAGTCCGTTACGGTCAGACCATTAAGGTAAGTCATCTCATAACAGGGCTGACACTCCATTCGCACGCACTGAACTACGGACACAGCCGAAGCTCAGGTCAGCAACAGGTGACCTGCTTCAGGGGGGCCGATGACAATGACCTCTGGAAGATCAAGGGACCCGATGGTACGCAAGCGAACCACAGGAGCAATGAAGTAGTACAACATGGCGATGTGATCCGGCTCGAGCATGTGCTCACGCAACGCAACCTGCACAGCCATTCGGGACACCCTTCCCCCGTGACCGGTCAGCAAGAGGTGACCTGCTTTGGCTCTGGAGGTCAGGGAGACAGCAACGATAACTGGCGGGTCGAGGTCGAAGGCGGGGGTCAGTGGAACGCCCAGCGCCGAGTGAGACTTGTCCACCTGAACACCAACCATACGCTCCACTCCCACCGCGGGCACAGCGATTCCCGCTGGACGGCCGGCCAACAGGAGGTAACCGGCTTTGGTGGACGTGACGACAATGACTGGTGGTGGCTCCTCGAAATCCGATGAGAGTGGTCTAGATTCAGTCGTCAGTACCGTATGCGTAAAACGAAAGCCGCCTGCCGGTTCTATATCCGGTAGGCGGCTTTCTTCATGTCGCCGAGAGGGCACGGTGCATCAGATCCGGATACAGCACCAGTTATTCCTTCATCGTATAAAAACGCTTTATACTGCAAATGATTTTTTAGAGTTTCTATTTGTTAAGGGGCAGATTAATGAAGAATATAGGAAATTGAATCCAAGTTTTCCAATCACGACGATTTTTTCATCGAAGAAGAGCTAGTCGATAAAACAGCAATCTATCTTATTGGATTTAATACGCTGGTTGATTTAACGAAGTCGAAATCATATGTTCAACAAATGGCTGATTCGTCTACTTCATTAAAAGCACTTTTAACAAACCTTAGTGACCGGATTAACGTTGATACAGAACAAATCATTACAGCCGTATTAGAAGGCAAACTAGTGATCGTTTCCAAAGATGGCGATGAGAATGCCCTTATCGACCCTATCGCCCTGCTGTGAAAGTCCGGTCAAATGAAAGAATATCGCCTGCTTTTAGAGACAATTTTATTCCCCCCTATTCTTTACATCCAATTATCTTCATTTAAATGTGACATATATTCAAATGCTGTTGTTCCATATACGCTTTTAAAGTGTTTATTTAAATGGGTTAAATCAACAAAGCCACATTCAGCTACTGCTGAATAAATATCCCGTTTTTTTTCTATTAACTGCTTTGCGCGTTCTAGCTTGCAGTTAAGAAAGTATTGGTATGGTGAAATTCCAGTATGGGCCTTAAATGATCTGATAAACTTAAATTTTGACATATCCAGCTCTTTACATATATCGTCAAGTTTAAGTACATTTTCCAAGTTGGTATGAATCATATCCTTTGCTTTTCGAATTAGTGTGTTATCTTTCTTATAGTCTGTAGAAAAATTAGTTTGGACAAGGCGATCTGTGAGGGATAAAAGTAATTCACTGCACAAAGCCTCATCTTTTCCGCTCAATATTGCATTCGAAAGATTCAATACTCTTTGTTCAAGGCCATGATCATACACAATAGGGTTTGAAAAGCGTACGATATCCTTTTTCTCAATAACCTCTAAAAGCAATTGCGGATCGATATATAGCATTACATAATCAAGGCCTGTCGCATCATGTGCCATTCCGTCATGTGCCTGTTCTGGATTAAAAAGCATAACACCATTTTGATAGGATAATTGTAAACTGCCATCCAAGGTATACTGTTGAATGCCACGCAGTGTTACACCTATGGCATACTCCTTGTGAGAATGCTTTTTATACGTAAATTCAGTCATACTTGCTGACAGCGCAGTCATGCCTGCCGATTTTTTATAGATAAATTTGTCCATTAAATTCACCTCTAAATTAGCTTACCTACATCCATATCATTATGGCAGCATAAACAAGAAACATTGCCATCATTACATTAACAATCTTTTTATGCTTCTGCAGAAAACCCTTGAAGATGGCACCAAAAAATGCCCATGTTATAAAAGCTAAAAACCCAATAACCGTTATAGCTATCACACTTATTGTAAAAGCAGGCATTGAGGCATTGTGGGGCATGATATAGGTAGGAATTACAGTCATTGTAAACAATACCACCTTTGGATTTAAAAACTGCATAAGGAAGCCTGACATAAACGTACCAGTTTGGTTTACAGCGGGTTCTGATGTATCCATTTTGTAAACCTGATAAGCGAGATACAGCATATAAACGCTTCCTATGATCTGCATAACCATTAGAATTTTGGGTATGATCGTTACAAGTATGGTATTCAGCATAGCAGAAATAACAAGTAATAAACCAAAAGCAATAGTTGCTCCATACGTATATTCCATCGCTTTTTTTGTCCCATAATTATGCACTGTGGATAATATGACGATATTCGTTGGTCCTGGCGTGAAAGTAACCATAAAACAATACAATATAAAAGATGTAATATTCATGAGGAACACTCCTTTCAAGATATCCTCATAAATGTACATCTTAAAATTAAATGCCATATAGTATATTATTGCAGGATCAAACACAGCTCTCGCTTCTGTTAGGAAGGCTGTTCTTGAATCAACCCGCGGCTTTAGTTGAACAAGCAAAATAAAAAGCATTCTATATTGAATGGTTTTTATCTTTATCAGAATTTGGTGATGTACTGGAGTGTGTTAATATCCGGTCTAATACTCCTTCAGTAAATGGCATAAAGTAATTTAGCAATAGCCCCCCTGAACAAACCGTTAATAAAGTTCCAACGCCAATTGGTCCGTTTAAAATCATTGCCATTATCAAGAATACGAGGTAAATGAATGTTCTCTAAAAAAAATATATTTGTTCTGGTTAATTCTTGTATGATGAATGTTAATCGGTCAACTGGAATCGGTGCAACATTTGTCTGTAAATAGGTTGCAGTTCCTAATCCAATCACAACTAAGCCGATTCCAAAACAAACAACTTTGCTGTACCATAGTTCAGGTGTTATCAAATGGTGCAACAACAAAAGCCACATATCAATACCAATACCCGTGATAAATGCTGTTAACAACCCCAAAACTTCTGGTCTTTGTCTTTTTAAAAATGAATTACAACATATCAATATTAAAGCTATTATTATTTCCCAACTTCCCACAGTAAGCCCCACATTTATGGACAGTCCTACCAAAAGTGCATCAAAAGGTGAAGTTCCAAGATCTGATTGTATAGTGAAAGAAATACCGAGGGTTAATGTTAAAATTCCTACTACATAAAAAACATATTTCACTTTACTCGACCTCTTCATCATTATTTTTTGTTGTAAATGCAACAAAGTTAGGATAAATTTAATATATATCATTTTTGTTGCACTTACAATAAAACATGTACTAAGGAGTTAATTATGAAGGAGATTCTTCGTGAAATTGGCATGATAGCAAGGGCATTAGATTCTATAAGTAATATAGAATTTAAAGAATATGACCTTACAAAAGGGCAGTATTTGTACCTTGTGCGAATATGTGAAAACCCAGGAATCATTCAAGAAAAGTTAGCTGAGATGATAAAAGTAGATCGAACAACAGCAGCTCGTGCTATAAAAAAACTTGAAATCAATGGCTTTATTGAAAAGAAAGAAGATAAACATAACAAAAAAATTAAAAAACTCTTTCCAACAGAGAAAGGGAAAAATGTTTTTCCTTTTATAAAAAGAGAAAATGATTATTCCAATATCGTTGCATTAGAGGGATTTTCCGAAAGAGAAGTAGAAACCCTTTTCAATCTTCTTCAAAGAGTAAGAAAAAATATAGAGATAGACTGGGAATTTGTAAAAAAAGGAAACAAGAGAAATTATTGATGATAGAAAGGAGCGACATATTTAAATGACTATAAATATAAAAAAGTGTACCCTTGAAGATTCTCGCAAACTTCAAGAAATTAGTTATGAAACATTTAATGAGACATTTAAGCATCAGAATTCACCCGAAAATATGAATGCCTATTTGGAAAGGGCATTTAACTTAAAACAATTAGAAAATTCTTCACAATTCTTTTTTGTTTTTTTTAATAATGAAGGCGCTGGATATTTAAAGGTAAATACCAATGACGCTCAGTCTGAAGAAATGGGTGATGAATCACTTGAAATCGAGAGGATTTATATAAAGAACAAATTTCAAAAACATGGACTTGGTAAATATCTGCTAAATAAAGCTATGGAAATTGCGATGGAACGTAATAAAAAGAAGATCTGGCTGGGCGTATGGGAAAAAAATGAAAATGCTATTGCCTTTTATAAAAAAATGGGGTTTGTTCAAACCGGAGCCCACTCTTTTTATATGGGTGATGAAGAACAAATGGACTTTATATTGACCAAAACATTCATATAACTTTTTTTAAAGGTGGAATTATTATGTATGTCCCAAAATATTTTAAGGTCACAAATGTTGATGAAATTTGGGATTTTGTCCAAAAAAACTCTTTTGGCACGATTGTCACAACAGAACAAGGGAAGCCGATTGCCACTCATTTGCCATTGAAGTTAATTAAAGAAGGAGATTCTTACTATATGACGGGGCATATGGCTTATGGGAACCCTCAATGGAGAACATTCGAAACCTGTGAAGATGTATTGGTTATGTTCCAAGGACCACACGCTTATATCTCTTCTTCCTGGTATGAAGAGGAAAATGTCCCGACATGGAACTATCAAGCTGTACATGTTTATGGTACAGCCAGCATTTTGCACGAAGAAGAGTTAAAAGAGGATCTAACAATGTTGCTACAAAAATACGAAATACACCGTAAGAATCCAGTGTTATGGGATAAGCTTTCTCCTCAGTTATTAGAAAAACAACTAAAAGGTATTGTCGGATTTAAGATTAAAGTACAAGAAATTCAAGCTGCCAATAAACTAAGTCAAAATCGTAATGAAGAGGACTATCATAACATCGTTAATAAACTCTATGAAGAAAAGGATAGGAACTCTCAACAAATGGCACAATTGATGGAGAGGAAGTTAAAAAAGGGCAAATAAGTATTGTGTTTCTTTTTTTAAAATTAAATGCCCCTCTGTTTCTTTTTATAAAATATTAAGACGAGCTCTTTTTTTCACAGCCTATAATCAACTCTCTTCAGGAATGCTAACGCGTGCGTTAAAGCTTCAATTTAGTATTGTTATAGCCTATTCAACTCCCTCGGTAACTAAGG
>NZ_JBDPNU010000043.1:0-119849 GCF_050468105.1 Fictibacillus sp. NRS-1165 | reverse complement strand
CTTTGTCTACAAGCTGAAAGCCCGCAGAAACTGCGGGCTTTTTTGTCTGTTCTGATTGTGGTTACAGGAAACTTCTCCTGACCTTATGCCAAAATGAATTATCCTTAAGTTTCACTGTTTTTACTTTTCGATCGGACAGCTCAAATCGAATGATTTCTGAGTGCCTGATGCTTAAAGCTTCATTATCAATGCCGATGATCGGATACTGGTTATTGTCCTGTTCGAACTTAAAAGTCAGCTTTCTCTCACTGCTTAATAGAAAGGAAGAACCAAGCGTCCGGTAAAGGTTATTGTTTAATGATGCCATCTCGCTCACCTGATAGCACTGCAGCTTTGGATCGACGACCGCACCGGTGACTGATTTATTGTATGCCGTGCTCCCGGTGGGAGTGGATACGATCATTCCGTCTCCTCTAAAAGTTTCAAAGTACAGATCATCAATGAATACATCCATCGCAAACGTCTTGATGACGGAGGAGCGGATGGAGCATTCGTTCAGGCAAAAAAACGTTGAATCATCATAGTCCATCGTTACAGCCAACGTTGGATATTTTCGTACTTCCACCTGGTGTTTGTCCATAGCGGAGATCATTCCCTGGTGATCATCTATTTTAAAGTCGCAGTAAAATCCGAGTTCTCCCGTACTGACACCGACATACAAGCAATCTTCGCGAAAGCCTGTTTTTCTTACGGCTTGTAAAAAGGCACCATCCCCTCCAATAGAAGCGATGATATTGGATTGCTTATGGTCATCCACGATCTTAAATCCATAATTTTCAGCAAGAGTAAGTAAAGGGTCCACTTTTTTTAATACTTCATCTTCCTGTTTATAGAACAAGTATAAATTTCTGCGTTCGTCTGCCATGTAAAGGCCTCCTGTGGAAATGTGTCTGTCACAGTATCAACTTCTACTTTCTTTTATGAATTCCTTTTGTTAATCGAAACAGGTTTATTTTTTCTCACCCAGACCATAATGAAAATGAAAGGAAGTATGGCCTGTGATGATTTTTTTTATTGTGCTTTTTATTTTATTGCTTCTATTTATTGTTCTTTTGTTTTCCACCGTGCACGTATCCTTTTTATATTCTCATCAAGGGGACGATGATTTTTTGCGGCTCAAAGTGTCAGTTTGGAAATTTATTTCTTATTCTTTTGTTGTGCCAGAAGTTAAAGTCAATACTTCCGAAAAAAAGATTGAAGTCAAGGGAAAATCAAAAGGAACTACTGGCGCTAAACGTAAAAAAACAAAGATAACCGTACAGACCATTAAGGAAAACTACAAAAAATACAGCCGGCTCCTTGTTCAGGTTACGGGGTTCTATCGAATCCTCAGGCGCTTTTTGAAGAAAGTAAAAATTTCAGAGGTAAGGTGGGACAGCAGGTTTGGGTTGGGTGATGCAGCTTCAACCGCTGTTGCTTCAGGTGCGATCTGGGCCCTAAAAGGAAATGTGCTCGGCATATTATCACACTTTGTCTCTTTAAAAGGCGTTCCTTCCATTCAGGTCATACCTGTATATCAAGGTACTCTTACGCAAACCAGGCTATCCTGTATGATTTCTTTTAAAATCGGGCATGCTATTGTCGTCATGTTACAGATGTTGAAACATTGGAGAAAAATAAGCTCCAGCAAAAACAAGAAATCTAAAAAATATATAGCAGGAGGAACATCACATGTCTGAGCATCCTATTGAAGGCCTTATGAAGACGGCAATGGAAAATTTAAAGCAAATGATCGATGTGAACACGATTATCGGCGATCCTGTAGAAACGCCGGATGGCAGTGTGATCTTGACCGTTTCTAAGGTAGGTTTTGGTTTTGCAGCAGGAGGAAGCGAATTCAACAACAGTGATCAGCAAAACCACGGAGGCGGCCAGCAGCAGGGACAGAATTCCGGAGAGGAACTTCCTTTTGGCGGAGGAAGCGGCGGAGGTGTTTCAATTACTCCAATCGCGTTTTTAATCGTTGGTTCTACAGGCGTAAAAACCATTCACCTGGATAATAGCACTCATCTTTATGAACGCCTGCTTGACCTGGCTCCAGGAGTGGTGGAGAAGATACAGCATATGATGAACAACAAGAACAGACAAAGAAATGTTCAGCAGAACCAGCAGCAGAATCAGAACCAGCAGCAGAACCCTTTCTAAGTTAACTGTTTTAGCAGTTAGCTTTTTTCTTTGGGGCATCGTTTCATCACTTAATCCAGCTTCAATTGGACAAAAGCCTGGTCATTTCAGCATTACATTTTATTTGCACAATCGCGGTCTTCGCTTTATTATGAAACATGTACATAATTAAATAAAGGAGGCTTTTTCATGGGAGTAACATTTAAGGAAAAACCAGTTACGCTGGCAGGCAAGCAAGTGAAGGTTGGTGACCAGGCTCCAGATTTCAAGGTGCTTGCCAACGACCTCTCAGAAGTGACGTTAGCAAATTCAAAGGGGTCTGTTCGATTGATCTCTGTTGTGCCTTCTGTCGATACAGGCGTTTGTGATGCGCAAACCCGCCGTTTTAACGAAGAAGCATCCAAGCTCGACAATGTTAAGGTCTTAACCATCTCTGTTGATCTGCCTTTCGCCCAGAAACGCTGGTGCGCTGCTGCAGGTGTAGAGAACGTGCAGACTCTTTCCGATCACCGTGATTTGTCATTCGGCCAAGCATACGGTGTAGCGATCGAAGAATTACGCCTTCTTGCAAGGGCTGTTTTTGTGGTGGATAGTTCAGACAAAATCACGTATGTGGAATATGTGGATGAAGTAACAAACCACCCAAATTACGAAGCTGCTATCGAAGCTGCAAAAGCTGCTAATTAAACAAAAAGACTCCGGACGCTTGCTCCGGAGTTTTTTAACGGTGTTCCATCTCCCATAAACGCTTCATTGAACAATAGAGAACCAGCTGTAAGGATATAGGAGGAAGTAAGATGAGCAGCCTTTCAAACATAGAAAAGCTTTTTACAGTGATTGACCAATCATCTGAGAGAATTAAGCAAGAAGAAGAAGTAACCTATCTCGACGCGCTTGTGGAAACAGGTGAAAACTTGTTCCATCAAGAGATACCGGACGAGGTTTCGCAAATAACGAAAGCCTTCTTAGAAAAAGAATACGCAAAGATCAATCTTGATGCGATGGAAGCGGAAGAAATCAGAAAAGCCTTTCAGCTCGCTGTTTTAAAAGGGATGAAGGAAGCCATCCAGCCGCATCATGCGATGACACCAGATGCTGTAGGCTTATTTGTCGGATATCTTGTACAAAAACTCATGCAGCAGAAAAAAGAATTCGTGATTCTCGATCCCGCAGCCGGATCAGGAAACCTGCTGACTACGGTGTTGAATCAGTTTGGCGAGGGCGTTAAAAGCTTCGGAGTTGAAGTGGACGAAACACTTCTTCGTTTGGCCTGGATCATATCCAATCTGCAGAAGCATAACGTGGAATTTTATCATCAGGACAGCATCAAGCCTCTATATGTGGACCCTGTTGAAATCGTAGTGTCCGATCTGCCGGTCGGATTTTATCCTGACGATGACACAGCTAAGGAGTTCAAGGTGTTTTCAGAAAAGGGACATACTTATGCACACCATTTAATCATCGAACAAAGCATCAATTATTTAAAAGATTCAGGCTTTGGCGTGTTCCTCGTGCCGAATTCATTGTTTTCAAGCGAACAAGCCCCTTTGCTTCAAGCTATGCTGAAGGAACGTGCAGTAACTTTGGGGATGATCCAGCTGCCTATGTCACTCTTTAAACAGGAAAGCCAGGCCAAAAGCATCGTTCTGCTGCAAAAAAACGGAGAACAAACCATCAAACCAAAGCAGGCCCTGCTTGTTGATCTGCCGTCCTTTTCTAAAAAACAAGCGATGGCGAGCGTAATGAGCCAGATGAACCAGTGGTTTAGCACCGAACTAACACGCTCATGATAAAAAAGCCCCGGCTTCAATGTGAGCTGGAGTTTTTTTATTGGCCCAATATATGAAAATGATGTGATATGCAAGTGAAAGTAAATCATGTCGAATCGCAAGTGATGCCATCTAACAACCCTGAAACCCAAAAAGCTTTCGTTTCTCCTGAAGCAATACTCCATTGGAACACCCCGTATGCAAACGAATTCATTTCTGAATATAACGAATATGTACAGAAAACGCTTTACAAGCTTGAAATAAGTGAGCATGGGTGTTTAAATGGTTAAGGATATTATGAATTTACAATGGCAGAAGTTCATGTCATTTATGCACTTCTTTTTCATTGCTGTTAAGGAGCTAAACAGAATGGCAAAAATTATCGCAATCAACGCTGGGAGTTCTTCACTGAAATTTCAGCTGCTCGAGATGCCTGAAGAGCATGTTCTCACAAAAGGTGTAGTCGAGCGTATCGGTTTAAATGACTCCATTTTTACTATTGAAGTAGATGGAGAAAAAATACAAGAAGTAACAGAGGTTCCCGACCATGGAGTAGCAGTTAAAATACTGCTCGGAAAGTTAACGGCCCACGAAATCATCTCCTCTTATGATGAGATTGAAGGGATTGGCCACCGTGTCGTTCACGGCGGTGAAAAGTTCCATGATTCAGCTGTAATCACTGACAGGGTCCTTGAAGAAATCGAGGAGCTTTCTTTCTTGGCCCCTCTTCATAACCCGGCTAATGTTGTCGGTATCAGAGCGTTCAAAGAAATTTTGCCAAACGTGCCTGCTGTGGCAGTGTTCGATACGGCGTTCCACCAATCCATGCCTGAGCAATCTTTTTTGTATAGTTTACCATATGAATATTATGAAAAGTACGGCATCCGAAAATACGGATTCCATGGTACTTCCCATAAGTATGTTTCTGAGCGTGCAGCCGAACTGCTTGGACGTCCGGTCGAGCAGCTTCGCCTTTTATCCTGCCATTTAGGCAATGGTGCGAGTATTGCGGCCATTGAGGGCGGGAAATC
Source organism: Fictibacillus sp. NRS-1165 (assembly GCF_050468105.1). NCBI lineage: Bacteria > Bacillati > Bacillota > Bacilli > Caryophanales > Fictibacillaceae > Fictibacillus > Fictibacillus sp. NRS-1165. The sequence continues at coordinate 114,925 of NZ_JBDPNU010000043.1, read as the reverse complement.
CATTGATACCTCTATGGGCTTCACTCCGTTGGCAGGTGTGACGATGGGAACACGTTCCGGTAACATTGATCCGGCATTGATCCCTTATATCATGCAAAAAACAGGACAAACTGCGGAAGAAGTACTAAACGTATTAAATAATAAGAGCGGTATGCTTGGTGTATCCGGATTCTCTTCCGACCTCCGGGACATTGAGCAAAAAGCAAAAGAAGGAAACGAAAGAGCAGAGCTTGCTCTAGAAGTTTTTGCGTCTCGTATCCATAAATATATCGGTTCATATGCGGCGCGTATGGCAGGATTTGATGCGATTATCTTTACAGCAGGCATCGGTGAAAACAGTGATACAGTCCGTGCACGTGTTCTTAGAGGATTGGAATTCATGGGCGTTTACTGGGATCCTGCACTAAACAAAGTACGCGGAAAAGAAGCATTCATCAGCTATCCTCATTCACCGGTTAAGGTTATCATCATCCCTACGAATGAAGAAGTTATGATCGCCAGGGATACTGTAAGACTATCTAAATAATGGTTAGGATAAAGACAGCTTTTCCAACAAAGCTGTCTTTGTTTTTATGGACGGGTTTCGTTTCCCGGACTGTACACGTTAAGGGTGCCTCCTCAGGTTGTATACCTCTGTTAAAAGAGATTTCCTCGGGTTTTTTGTTTTTATCGTTGAAAAGAATGTATAATATGTATAACAAATGTGCTAAAGGCAGGAGGTTGAATTGTGAGCTTAACTTCAAGAGAGGAAAAAGTATGGCAATCCATCACCCAGTGGGAATCCAGTTATTTTGACTATGAGCCGACAGATTTTGAAGCAACCTATGAACGGTGGATTAAAAATCAGTTGAATCAATTGAACCCGGCACTCATTGAAAAAATGAATGATTTTATTGATTCTGCACTGTTTCATGTTCACGCATTGATTCAAAATTCCAGGTACCAAACAGATGTGAGAGAGAGGCTGTTGTCCGAAGCACGTATTTTTAATTCCGAAATAGAGGATATTGAAGATCTACAAACATGTACAATCGAACAGCTTACATATATTGCACAGCAGCAGATTGCCAGAAGCAGAATTATTTCATTGGCACAGGGCGGGCTTTCCGGTACTGGCGGACTGCTGCTGGGGATGGATATCCCGGCAATGATTGCTCTGCAAGTGCGTTCCATACAATACATTGCAATGAATTATGGATATGATATTCAGAGACCGTCTGAAATGATGATGTCCTTAAAGGTATTTCATGCGTCCACTTTGCCAAAACGCTATCAGCATGAAAGCTGGAACGAGCTTCTTGATGAGATCTCAAACGGAGAACGAGATGCATTCTTTTATGTGGGCGACGAATCTGTGGCCGATGTTTCCTGGCTGTCGATGCCGCTAAAACAAGGAATAAAGGGAATCATCATTACCATGCTAAAGAAAAAGATGGTTCAGGGCATTCCTTTGCTCGGTGTTCTTTTTGGAGCGACCATGAACTACCAAAAGTCCAGAGAAGTGACGGAGTTTGCTCATAAATTTTATCAAAAACGCTTTCTTATTGAAAAACAGTTATAATGTTTATGCATAGACCATACAAAACACCCGAAATGATTTCGGGTGTTTTGTATTTATATGTGAAGTTTCAGGCTGATATCCTGATGTGTTCTGTACCAAAGCCATAAGTCATTGATCACAGATGCCAGTTCAGCGATCTCCCAATTCAGAGTGCAGGAGCGTTCAAAGTTTTCTTCCACACTGAGCTGATCCTGTTTCGTGTTGATGATCTGTTCTATTGAATGGATCCGGTCAGGAATGGTGCCCCTCACGGATTCCCATTGGGCCAATATTCCCTCCTGCCTGGCAGGAGAGTATTCTTCCCAAGACTTTTGCAACAAAGGAAGTTCGATGCCTAACCGTTCGTTATAAACAAAATCAGATGCCATGTGTATCACCTCACCCTTATTTTACATGAAAAGACATGAAGTTGCGAATGAATAAAAACTAATATTTATACATCTTGATAAATAATTATTGAAAATCGCTCAAAATGTTGTTATAGTGTATTCAGAAGAAATAATTTGAAGTTGCAAAAGGCAGCTTCTTTTATTTTTACTTGTGGATGTATAAAAATTTATAGTTTAGTATTTTAATGCAAAGGGGTTTTATAGATGGCGAATAAAAAAGTGGTATTAGCGTATTCAGGCGGATTGGATACTTCAGTAGCGATTAAGTGGCTCCAGGAAAAGGGGTACGATGTCATTGCACTTGGGCTTGATGTGGGAGAAGGCAAGGACTTGGACTTTGTTAAAGAGAAAGCGCTCATGGTAGGAGCGATTGAATCCATCAGCTTAGATGTTAAAAAAGAGTTTGCTGAAGAGTTTGTATTGCCGGCTCTCCAAAGCCATGCCATGTACGAAGGGAAATACCCCGTGCTTTCAGCTCTTTCCCGACCGCTGATCGCAAAAAAACTCGTCGAGGTCGCAGAACAGTACGGAGCTCATGCGGTGGCTCATGGGTGTACGGGGAAAGGCAACGATCAGGTTCGATTTGAAGTTTCCATCTCTGCATTGAACCCGCATCTTGAAGTCATTGCCCCCGTCCGCGAGTGGGGATGGTCGCGCGATGAAGAAATTGAATATGCAAAAAAACATAATATCCCGATTCCTGCTACACTGGACAGTCCTTATTCTGTTGATCAAAACCTATGGGGCAGAGCCAACGAATGCGGAATATTGGAAGACCCATGGGCGGCGCCTCCAGAAGAAGCGTATGACCTGACCGCTCCTCTCGAATTTACGCCAGATACAGCAGAAATCATCGAGATCACATTTAAAGAGGGTGTACCTGTAGAGCTAAACGGCATTCCTTACAGCTTGGAGCAGCTGATCCAGTATTTGAATAAAGTGGCCGGTGCACATGGCATTGGGCGAATCGATCATGTGGAAAATCGTTTGGTGGGTATTAAATCAAGAGAAATCTACGAATGTCCTGCTGCGGTAACATTATTGAAGGCACATCGTGAACTGGAAGACATTACACTTGTGAAAGAAGTCGCCCATTTTAAACCTGTCGTTGAGAAAAAGCTTACAGAAGTGATTTATGAAGGTCTTTGGTTCTCTCCTATACGCCTGGCGCTTCAAGCCTTTTTGCAGGAAACCCAAAAATATGTTACCGGCGTTGTGCGTGTAAAGCTGTTCAAAGGGCATGCGATCGTAGAAGGCCGAAAATCACCGTTCTCCCTTTATGATGAAAAACTTGCGACATACAGCACGGAGGACACGTTCAATCATCAGGATGCTGTTGGATTCATTTCATTGTGGGGATTGCCGACAAAAGTGAGCAGCAAGGTGCAGCATAACGGGGTGAAAGCATGACTTCTAAATTATGGGGGGGAAGATTTACCGAAGCGGCTGAACAATGGGTCGATGAATTCGGTGCTTCCATTTCATTTGATAAAGAATTGGTAGAAGAAGATCTTGCAGGAAGCATCGCTCATGTGACGATGCTTTCGAAATGCGGCATCATAACAGAGGAAGAAGCAGAGACCATCAGAGGAGGTCTCAAGACGCTGCTGAAAAAAGCCCAGCATGGTGAACTGGAGTATAAAGTCGACTATGAAGACATCCACTTGAACCTGGAAAAGCTTTTGACCGACGAAGTAGGACCGGTCGGAGGAAAACTTCATACGGCAAGAAGCAGGAATGACCAGGTAGCTACAGATATCCATCTGTACATGAAAAAGCAGGTATCTTCGTTCATTCAGCAGATCAACCAGCTTCAAACGGTATTGGTGTCTCTTGCTGAAGAGCATGTGGAAACCATCCTTCCTGGTTATACCCACCTTCAAAGAGCACAGCCGGTATCCTTTGCGCATCATCTGATGGCGTATTTCTGGATGTTTCAGCGGGATAAAGAAAGGCTTACTGACAGCTTGAAGCGTATTGATCTATGTCCACTCGGTGCAGGCGCCCTTGCAGGTACAACCTTTCCGATCGACAGAACCTATACAGCTCAGCTTCTCGGCTTTGGAGATATTTATCAAAACAGTCTTGACGCAGTGAGTGACCGTGACTTTTTGGTTGAGTTCTGCAGCAATGCATCGCTCGTGATGATGCATCTTTCACGTTTTTGTGAAGAGCTGATCCTTTGGTCTTCTCAGGAGTTTCAGTTTGTGGAAATCAGCGACTCATTCGCCACAGGTAGCAGCATGATGCCGCAAAAAAAGAACCCTGATATGGCAGAACTGATCAGAGGGAAAACAGGACGTGTATACGGCAGCCTAATCTCGCTTCTTACCGTGCTGAAGGGGCTGCCACTAGCTTACAACAAAGATATGCAGGAGGATAAAGAGCCGCTTTTTGATGCAGTGACCACATTAAGAGGTTCCTTGTCCATCTTTACCGGCATGCTTGAAAGTCTTACGGTCCGCAAGGAAAATATGCAGAAAGCAGTGTCATCTGATTTTTCCAATGCGACAGAGCTTGCTGACTATCTTGTCAGCAAAGGCATTCCATTCCGTGAATCTCATGAAATTGTCGGTAAACTGGTGCTCAATTGCATCCAGAAGAACATCTTCCTACTTGATCTTCCTTTTGAAGAGTATTTGGCAGCTTCACCCTGTTTTGAACAGGATGTGTTTGAAGTTCTTCAGGCCAAGACGGCCGTCTCCAGACGGAATTCAGCGGGCGGAACCGGATTTGAAGCCGTCCGTGCTGCTCTAGAGACCGCTAAAACTAAGATCTGATTACCCAGATTGTGGCACATAATTTTCTCCTTCATTAGTGAACAATAGGGTTAAAAGATGAAGGAGGATGATGAACTTGACCGAAAAGAAACCAGTATCATTTGTGGATTTTGATCAGGAAAATGAAATTACCATACAGCAGCAGATCAACGAATCTTATCAAAGCGGGGTAGCTGACTATCTCGATCAGGGAAAGTCGAAATCAAAAGCCGAAGATGAAGAAAGCCTGCAATAAGCCAGGCAGACAGAAAGCAGGATGACCAAGTCGTTCTGCTTTTTTGTCTGCCTTTTGTCTGTATTAATGGCGCATCGCTGTGGTCCTGAATAGACTTAGTTATGGGGAAATGGTTACAATGATAATGAAGAAAGGAAAGCAGATTTTTTGGAGGTGGAACGGTGAGGCATGCCATTGTTACAGCAGGATCTAAAGGGCTTGGCAAAAAGGTGTCAGAACAGCTAATCAAGCAGGGGTGTTCCATCACTGTAAACTATCGTAGCGATGAAAACGCGGTGAGCCGGCTTAAGCGGGATTGGGAATGCTTCGGGAGCCGAATTCATTTTGTAAAAGGAGATGTGACAAAAAAAGAAGATATCCGGCATATTTGTGAATCTGCGATCGACCGCTTTGGGCGTATCGACTATCTTATAAATAATGCAGGCCCATATGTGTTTGAACGGAAAAAACTGGCCGATTACGAAGATCATGAATGGTACGAAATGATCGATGGGAATCTAAGCTCTGTTTATCATTTTCTGAAAATGACGATCCCGGTAATGAGAAAAAACGGCTTTGGGCGGATCATCACGTATGGTTTTCAGGACGCAGAATATACTCCGGGCTGGGTTTACCGTTCAGCCTTCAGTGCGGCAAAAGTCGGTCTCGTCTCGTTAACGAAGACGGTGGCCCTGGAAGAGGCGGAGCATGGCATTACCGCCAATATGGTCTGTCCCGGAAACATTATCGGTGACATGAAGGAAGCGGGCATCGAAGAAGCAAGAATTTTAAAAGATAAGGATACACCGATCGGACGTTCCGGTACAGGGGAGGATATCGCCCGGCTGATCGCGTTTCTGTGTGAAGAGAACTCAGACATGATCACTGGCAGTATCATTTCAGCGACCGGAGGTTTAGATGTCATCAACCGCCACCGCAAATAATGTATTAGTTTTTATTATTAGTGGTATGGTAAGTATAAACATTGACACGTTTTTACATAAATGATCATTGGTCCACAATGAGGAGGATGAAAAATGAAGATCGGTGTTCCGACAGAAGTGAAAAATAATGAAAATCGTGTGGCAATGACTCCGGCGGGTGTTCTTAACTTAGTTGCTTCCGGCCATGAAGTGTTTATTCAATCGGGTGCGGGCGAGGGTTCAGGTTTCCATGACAGCGAGTATGAAAAAGCGGGAGGAACGATTGTTCAGACCGCTGATCAGGCATGGTCCATGGATATGGTCATGAAAGTAAAGGAGCCGCTTCCGGAGGAATACGGGTATTTCAGGGAAGGACTCGTTCTATTCACTTATCTGCACCTTGCTCCTGAGCCCGAATTAACGAAAGCATTGATTGACAGCAAAGTTGTTGGCATTGCGTATGAAACCGTACAGCTGCCGAACCGTTCGCTGCCGCTTCTGACACCAATGAGCGAGGTCGCGGGAAGGATGTCTGCGCAGATCGGTGCACAATTCCTTGAAAAACCTAAAGGAGGAAAAGGGATCCTTCTTGGCGGAGTACCGGGAGTGAAAAGGGGAAAAGTAACCATCATTGGCGGAGGTGTCGTCGGGACGAATGCAGCAAAAATTGCAATGGGTCTCGGTGCGGATGTTACCATCATTGATTTAAGCCCGGAGAGACTGAGGCAGCTTGATGACATCTTTGGTAATGAAATCAATACCCTGATCTCCAATCCTTTGAATATCGCACTGGCAGTCAGTGAATCAGACCTTGTGATCGGTGCAGTTCTCATTCCTGGAGCACGAGCGCCAAAGCTGGTCACTGAAGAAATGATCAAATCCATGAAACCGGGATCCGTGGTCGTTGACGTGGCGATCGACCAAGGGGGAATTTTTGAAACGGTAGATAAAATCACAACGCATGACAATCCGACCTATGAAAAGCATGGTGTGCTTCACTATGCTGTAGCCAATATGCCGGGGGCGGTGCCAAGAACATCAACGATCGCCCTTACGAATGTAACCGTTCCTTATGCGGTGCAGATCGCCAATCAGGGATATAAAGAAGCCTGCCGGAAAAATGAAGCGCTTCTCAAAGGAATCAATACGTTGGAAGGGTATGTTACGTACGAGGCGGTGGCGGACGCCCATGGACTGGAATTTAAATCTGTGCACGAATTTATTGATCAATAAGAAAAGCGGATCCGCACTGGATCCGCTTTTCTATTTCTGCTGTTATTTAACGATCACTAGTTCTTTCGTAAACTGAGTGAGGCACTCGTGGCCATTTTCTGTGATGTACACATCATCTTCAATCCGCACGCCGCCTACTTCCGGCAGGTAGATGCCGGGTTCGACCGTATAGACCATGCCTTTAGTCAGCTTATCGTTATTTTTCTCGTTCATGGATGGGTGTTCATGAACATCGAGGCCGAGACCGTGGCCGATGCGGTGAGGGAAGTATCGGCCGTAGCCGGCATCTTCTATCATTTTTCTTGCTGCAAGGTCAAGATCGCCCACGCGGGTTCCGGGTTTACTGAGATCAAGAGAAGCCTGCTGCGCTTTCTTGACGATCTCATAGATTTCTTTTTGCTTTTCAGAAACAGATTGAAAAGCGACTGTTCTTGTAATATCGGAACAATAGCCGTCCACGACTACGCCTAGGTCAAACAAGACAAAATCACCTGGCTGAATCTCTTTCAGTCCAGGATTCCCATGAGGCATGGCCGATTTATCGCCAGCAAGGACCGTTGTGGAGAACGACATCTCTGCGGCTCCCTTTTTCTTAAGGGCGTATTCCACCGCAGCAACGAGCTCAAGTTCGGTCACCCCATTTCCGATCGCTGCAATACCTGTTTCTACGCCAAAGTCTGCAAGGCGGGCGGCTTCACGAAGAATGGAGATTTCGTCTTCGCTTTTGATCAGTCTCATGGCGTTCAGTTCATGTTCCACTGAAACGAGAGAAGCATTAGGAAACAGGTTCAACAGCTGCATACCGCGGTGATATGAAAGATGTTCCTTTTCAACGGCAATGGAATCCACCGAAGTAATGCCGCGGTCGGTGATTCGTTCAGAGAGCAATTCCCATGGGTTGTCGGTATCTGAGAAACCGATGATCTCGTGCTTCCAACCGGCGTTTCTTGCCTGCAGTTCTTCCATCCCAGGACAGACAAGAATCGGTTCTTTGTCCTGGAAAACAAAGACACCAAGAAGGCGCTCGTGGGGAAAACAACGGAAACCAGTCAAGTAGTAAACATTGGCTGTTGAGGTTACAAAGGCTCCCTGAATATTTTGTTCTTTCATCCAAGTTGTGAGTGCTTCGATTTTTTGCATGATCGGTATCTTCCTTTCTTATGTATGACGGATTCTTTGATTGCAATAGAGTTAACTTATGCCTTCAATGTATCACTATGGATGAGGGATGTAAACGAAGCATCAATCGAAATGGCGCGTTTAAGAATCAGAAAAAACGGAAATGAGAAGGAAATGAAGGTATAATTGCGAATTGAAGAAGATAGTAAGTAAAAGGAGATGTTGAACATGAAGCTGACTTTTCACGGACAATCTGCACTAGAGATTCAGACAGAAAAACATTCCATCTGGATTGATCCTTTTATTAAAGGCAATAGTACTGCTGTGGTGGATATCAAAGATGTAAAACCCGATGTGATCCTGCTGACACATGGACACAATGACCATGCGGGCGACGCGGAGGAAATCGCTAGAAAGAATAACAGTTTAATTGTTGCCCCCTTCGAGCTGGCCGAGTACTTTGGGTCAAAGGGGCTCAATGTCCATCCGATGCATATTGGGGGCGGCCGTGAATTCGAGTGGGGCCATGTCAAATGGACGCAAGCCTTCCATGGTTCCAGCTTTACTGAAGAAGATGGAACGGTCGTGTATACGGGGATGCCTGCAGGGGTTCTGTTTACCGCAGAAGGAAAGACCATCTATCATGCAGGGGACACTGCCCTGTTCTCTGATATGAAAATGATTGGTGAAAGAAACAACATCGACGTCGCGTTCCTGCCGATCGGTGACAACTTTACAATGGGTCCGGAAGATGCTGCCACGGCAGCTGAATGGTTGAACGCCAAACTTACAGTGCCGATCCATTATAATACCTTCCCTGTCATCGAGCAGGATGCGGATCTGTTTGTATCCTCATTAAAAGTGGAAGGAAAAGTCCTTAAACCGGGTGAATCCATCGAAAGATAGCTGTCTGGATAGTCTGCCTTCTTGTCATGATGCATAAGCATGGGATAAGGAGGTTTTATAATGTCCAGTAACCGTACGTTAAAAGCTTTATGTCTGTTGGCGCTTCTTGTTTACGGGATTCCACACCTGAATTTTTCAAAATTAGGCAGTCCATCTTTTATTTTTTCACTCCTTTGGCTGGCTTTTGCGTTGGTTGCATTTATAGGACAGACGAAACGTTTGTGGCTGGCATTGGGAGCGTTATCAGAAGACCCTAAACTCCACAAAAGTGAACTTCATGAGGATTCCAAAGAAACCTGGCTTAAGAATCATTGAGTTTCTGATTTATTGTCTGTATAATCTGTATTAATCATTCTTAGTAGAACAGATAAAACAGATGCCAAAGGAACGGTGGAAAACGTGGCTACCAAACATGAACAGATTATTGAATATATTGAGTCACTTGAAATCGGCTCTAAAATTTCTGTCCGGCAGATTGCCAAAGCTTTATCGGTGAGTGAAGGTACAGCTTACCGGGCGATTAAAGAAGCTGAAAACCAAGGCGTCGTCAGCACGATCGAACGTGTAGGGACGATACGAATTGAGCGTAAATTAAAAGAAAACATTGAAAAGCTGACCTTTGCCGAGGTCGTTAATATCGTTGACGGCCAAGTGCTGGGCGGCAGAGAAGGTCTACATAAAACCCTGAACAAATTTGTCATCGGAGCGATGAAGCTTGATGCAATGATGAGGTATGTCGACCCTGGCAGTCTCCTGATTGTCGGGAACCGGGAGAATGCCCATGAGCTCGCACTCAACTCTGGTGCAGCCGTACTGATCACTGGTGGGTTTGATACGACAGAAGAGGTGAAAAGGCTTGCCGATTCCCTTAAACTTCCGGTCATATCTTCAAGTTATGACTCGTTTACCGTGGCAACGATGATCAACAGAGCCATCTATGACCAATTGATCAAAAAGGAAATTGTTTTGGCTTCTGACATTTTGATACCTGCTGAAAACACTCATTTATTGACCACTTCAGATGACGTCGAAAAGTGGTACGAGCTGAATCACAAAACCCAACATAGCCGTTATCCTGTCATCGACAGCCAGATGAAGGTCGTCGGCATTGTGACTTCCAAGGATATTATTGGAATGGAAAGGTCCACATCCATCGATAAAGTGATGACCCGTTCGCCGATCACAGTCAATCACAAAACGTCAGTAGCCTCCTGTGCTCACATTATGATCTGGGAAGGGATCGAGCTTTTGCCAGTCGTGAATAACAGCCAGAAGCTCCTAGGTATTTTGACAAGGCAAGACGTTCTGAAGTCGTTGCAGATGATTCAAAAACAGCCCCAGGTGGGAGAAACGTTTGATGATCTGATCACTTCTAGCATTACCGAAGTGAAAGATGGACAAGGTCCTAAATATAAGTTTGAAGTTACTCCGCAGATGACGAATTACCTGGGAACCGTATCCTATGGCGTGATGACAACGCTCGTAATAGAAGGGGCAAGCCGGGTGCTTAGAAAAATTAAAAAAGGCGACATTGTCGTCGAGAACCTGACGTTCTATTTTATTAAACCCGTGCAGATGGAAAGTACGATTGAGATTGTTCCCCGTGTGCTTGAAGTGAGCAGAAAGTTCGGAAAAATCGATGTAGAGCTCTATCATGAAGGAGCGGTCGTCGGCAAAGCACTGCTGCTGGCTCAATTGATCGGTCACCGGTCATAAATAAAAAAGGATGGCTCAGATGGATATTACCTGAGTCACCCTTTTTTTATTCATTGTGCGGAACGAGACCTCTCCGCTTCTTCAATGGCCAGAGGCAGAAAATGCTTGTACATTTTATAACCGGCAACCATCATAAACAATCCGTAAACTGTAAAAATGATCGCGATCCAAAGCTGGATCTTGTCATCCACCATCGTAAATTCGTTCAGGCCGAATGAAAGTAAAAATAAGCCCAAAGCTGCTTTTGCTTTTGAAGCAATCCAGCTTTTTTCATAAGCAGCTTTAGATCGCACTTCTTTTACTTTATAAAAGATGTAAAATGAAAGAGAAACCACAATTAAAATCACAAATAACGGCATATTTCTTCTGACCTCCATGAAAGTAATCCAACTCCATTGTAATCGTTGAAGAAAAGAATTGCCAGAAGCTTCGGAAAGAAAAGGGAGAGATATGAAATGAAAGATAAGATACTCGATTGGATAAAAGCGTACGATAAAATTATTATTCACCGCCATATACGTCCGGATCCCGATGCACTCGGTTCCCAGGGAGGGCTTGCCGAAATCATCAAGGCAAGTTTTCCTGAAAAAGAAGTTTATCTGACAGGCGAGGAGGACCCTTCACTGACTTTTCTTGTGGAAATGGATGACATCACTGAGGAAACGTATAACGGAGCATTGGTCATTGTCTGTGATACGGCCAATTCTCCCCGCATTAGTGATGAACGGTATAAACTGGGAGAGAAACTGATTAAGATCGATCACCATCCGAATGAAGACCCATACGGGGATGTGGTATGGGTGGATACGGGTGCCAGCTCTGTGAGCGAGATGATTTATGAATGGTACGAACAAGGGAAGGATAAAGGGCTCGTTTTAAACAAGGCAGCTGCCCGATTGCTGTACGCGGGAATTGTGAGCGATACCGGCCGATTTTTGTACAGCAGTACGACAGTGAAAACCTATCATGCCGCAGGAGAACTGGTGGATATGGGAATCAACCCTCAGGAAATCTTTGATAATCTCTATAAAGTACATGAGAATACGGCCAGGCTGAATGGATATGTCCTTCAGAACTTTAAAATTGTCGATGGCTGCGCGGGGTATATTCATCTGCCGGCAGGGATTTTAAAAGAGTATGGCGTGACAGTTAGCGAAGCTTCATTGCTTGTTAACGCGTTTGCCAATGTGGAAGGGATGCTGGCGTGGGTGTTTTTCGTCGACGAGCCCGGACAGGTCAGAGTGCGTCTGCGCTCTAAAGGGCCTGTCATCAACAAGCTTGCAATGCGATACAACGGAGGAGGGCACCCTATGGCTTCAGGGGCGACCATCTATAGTGAAGAAGAGTCAAAGCGTCTCGTACAAGACCTTGTGAAGCTTTGTAAAGATTATCAGAGCTCGAATTAACAGCAAACAAAAAGACCCTGCGGATCAGGGTCTTTTCGTTTTATGATTTTTCAGGAATGAACCATGAACCGATATCCGTCACATCTTCATGAACAGGAATATTCAGCTTTATCAGTTCTTTTTTGATGAGTTCGGCTACTTCTTTTGTTTCGGCAAAGGCAGAAAAACCGTTCTGTATTTTTTTGACCTGTTCACGCGCGATTTCTTTACGATTAATAATCAAGCAAAATACCCCCTCTGTCTTGCGTTCTCTTCTAACATTTTAAACAATCTTGCATAAAATTGCTATCAGATTGTTTGAATTGTCACAAAACAGTAAATTGAGGGCGAACGTGCTTATCCTTCGGGAATAATTTTCACATGGACTTCCACGGTCGTATATAAAAATAACTGATCAACCGTCACCTTGTATTTTTCTCCGTCCACTTCATAGTTTTTATTTTCAATGGCTTTATAGAGAAGCATCCTTGTTTTATGGATGGATTCGATATCTTCTCCCAACAGGTTTTCGAGCTGATCCTGCACAGATTCAGAGATTTCGTAAATGGTTAGCTGTGAAAGCTTAAGCGTCTGGTTGTTGGTCACAAACACTTTTATTTTTTGGACGCGCAGTTTCTTTTCATTGTCTTCGTTGCTCTTTTCATAGGTGCTCTTCCATTGGGCGATCTGTTCTTTAAGATCAGCCACATGCTGGGCTTGTTTGTCTATGGTGCTGACATAATGTTCGACGGTCATGCCGTATTGCATCAGAAAAAAGAGCCATCCGATGATGAACCCCAGCATGATCCCGGAAAAGAAGCGCTGATAGCCTTTTCGGTTGAAGAAAGGAGGAATTCTCATGTTAGTTTAAATTCTCCTGTGTCAGCCATTGAAGAAGAAGCATCGCTGTATTGGCTCCTGCCATCGCGATAAATATAATAACCAGCTGTTTCACAATTTCATAGGTGGCGCCGTTTAAAAAACTGCGTTCAAAGTTTGTAATGGTATCAAACGTTCCTCCCATTGCCGCAACAATCGCCCAGATCTTCAGCTTTTTAGCAAGATCCACCGTTTCCATCAATGGTGCTTTTCCAACAAGAAAAGAGGCAAGACCCCCGATGATCGCTCCTCCAAGAATGACGCCGAAAGCGATGAAAAAGGTAATAATGATCGTGGACAGAAAATCCCTCATACGCCATCCCCCCTCTGTATCATTTTTATGGACACGCTCAAGGGAATATGCTTGTTTTCTATACGTCAGGATGGTGTATTATAATAAGAATCAAAAGAGATGTTAGGAAGTGCTGCAATGACATTTGTTCCGTTGCATATACATACAGAGTACAGTTTGCTTGAGAGCTCTTGCAGGCTAAGGCCTCTTATTCATCGGGCAAAAGAACTCGGATACCCAGCTCTTGCCATCACGGACAAGCTCAACATGTACGGAGTGATCCCCTTTTATAAGGAATGCTTGAAAGAAGGCATTAAGCCCATTATCGGGCTCGAGGTGAATCTTTTGCTTGGTCCGGTATTTGACAAACGCCAAAAACCGGAGATTGGAAAGCTTCTTCTATATTCCAGAAATAATGAAGGCTATCAGAACTTATTGAAAATCAGCACAAAACTCATGCAGGAGCCTACTGCGATGCCTTCTTTGCAAAAAGATGTAATGAAGAGCAATGCAGCCGGACTTCTTGTTATTTCTGCGGGTCCTGAAGGAGAGATCCAGCAGTTTCTCTCAAGAGGTGAAGGTGATCGGGCGAAAGAGGCTTGCAGACTATATAAAAGCTGGTTCGGCCCTCATTTTTATCTTGGGGTAGAGGACCATGGAACAGGTAAAGAAAAAACGATCAACCTCGAGGTGGAACAATTATCAAAAGAAGAGAATATAACGCTCGCTGCCACCCATGAGACGTACTACATTCATCCTGATGAAGCGGAATCACACGAAGTGCTGCTCTGTATAAAGAACGGCCAGAAGCTCAATGATCCAGACAGGGAAGTGCTGCCGACGGAGGAGTACTACCTGACCTCCCCAGAAGAAATGAATCAGCGTTTTCATCACCTGACCGGTGCCATTGAAGCCACTGGGAAGATCGCGGCGGAGTGCAATGTTCAATTGGCGTTCAACCAGCAGCTCATACCAGAGTTTCCTCTTCCAGCAGGTGTTGATTCTTCAACCTATCTAAGGAAACTTTGTTTAAAGGGAGCGGATTCACGATACGGTGAACAGGATGAAAAAGTACATAATAGGCTCGAATATGAGCTGGATATCATCCACAGAATGAGGTTCGATGATTATTTTTTGATCGTGTGGGACTTTATGAAATTTGCACATGAGTCAGGAATGATTACCGGCCCAGGGAGGGGATCGGCCGCGGGATCTCTCGTAGCCTATGTACTGCAAATTACAGATGTTGACCCAATCAAGCATGATCTTCTGTTTGAACGTTTTTTAAATCCAGAACGGGTGACGATGCCAGATATTGATATTGACTTTCCGGATATAAGAAGAGATGAAGTGCTTCAATATGTTAAGGGGAAGTACGGGGATGAACGGGTGGCACAGATCATTACATTTGGAACGCTCGCGGCTAAAGCTGCGATTCGTGATACCGCTCGAGTTCTGAATCTGCCGGGAAACCTTATAGATTCTGTATCCAAACAAATCCCTTCCCGTCCTGGCATGACGCTCACTAAGGCAGCAGAAGAGTCATTCGGTCTGCAGAGGCTGATCAAAGAATCACCTAAGGTCCAAAAGCTTCTTGAAGTTGCAGGAACATTGGAAGGCCTCCCGCGGCATGCTTCAACACATGCGGCCGGCGTGATTATAAGCGGACGCCCGTTAACGGATTACGCACCGCTTCAGGCTGGAAACGAGGGAATTCCACTGACCCAGTTCAGCATGGAATGGCTGGAAGAGATCGGGCTGTTAAAAATGGATTTCCTTGGTCTGAGAAACCTGACGCTGCTGGAGGAGATCTGCTCGCTTGTGAAGAGGGGGACTGGAAGAACCATAAACCTAAGCGAAATCCCTTTTAATGATGCGGATACCTTTGAAATGCTGAGCAGAGGAGATACGACCGGCATATTTCAGCTGGAATCCGATGGGATGAGAAGGGTGCTCCAGCAATTGCAGCCGACGGAATTTGAAGACATCGTTGCTGTCAATGCACTCTATCGGCCCGGCCCGATGCAGAACATCCCGGATTATATTGCGGGAAAACATAAGCAGCGCAGAGTAGAGTACCGCCATCCCGACCTCGAACCCATCCTGAAATCCACTTATGGCGTCATCGTCTATCAGGAACAGATTATGAAAATTGCATCAGAGATGGCTGGTTTTTCTCTTGGAGAAGCGGATCTTCTACGGCGTGCGGTCAGTAAAAAGAAGAGGGATGTGCTCGATCGGGAGCGTGAGCACTTTGTGCGCGGCTGCTTGAAAAAAGGACATGATGAGCAAACCGCAAACGGTCTCTATGACTTGATCGTGAGGTTTGCTGATTACGGGTTTAATAGAAGCCATGCTGCAGCGTACAGTATCATTGCGTATCAGCTTGCTTATCTAAAAGCCAATTATCCTCTGTACTTTATGGCTGCTCTGCTGTCCAGTGTGACAGGCAGCCCGGAGAAGATCGAACAATACATTAAAGAGTGTGCTGAGAAAAACATTACCGTAAAGCCTCCTTCAATTATTAGCAGTTTTCTCCATTTTACTGTTGAAGGAGATTGTGTTAGATTTGGTCTGTTGTGCATAAAAAATGCGGGTTATCAAGCCATCAAGCACATTATTGCTGCAAGAGAGCAGCGTCCGTATCAAGATCTGTTTGATGTTTGTGCTAATGCTTCTGCCAAAGCAGTTAACAAGCGAACGCTGGAATCCTTGATCTTCGCTGGAGCGCTGGACGACTTTGGCCAGGACAGAGCTTGTCTCCTCGCCACTCTGGACCGCGCGATGGAATATGGGCACAAGGTGCAGGCTTACCGTGAAGAAAACCAATTTCAGCTGTTTGAAGAAAAGGACAGCTTGAGGAAGCCGGAATATGTGGAAGTGCCTCCTTTTAAAGAGGCAGAACGTTTGAAGTTTGAACAAGAGGCGCTCGGTTTTTATTTGTCCGGCCATCCGCTGAAAAAATTCCAGTCTGTACTCGACAGTTTTGATGCTGTTACAATCGGTCAGGCAATTAAACAAAGCGCCAGATCTGCTGTGCGTTTAGGCATCATGGTCACGAAAGCGAGAACCATCAAGACGAAAAAAGGGGAGCTCATGGCTTTCTTATCTGGAAGCGATGAGTCTGGGGAAATAGAGTTTGTTGCCTTTCCCAAGGCTTACAAAGCCTATCATGAACTTCTGCAGAAGGGGCAATTTTTACTGGTAGAAGGAACGATTGAGGAGAAAGACGGAGCCAGACAGGTACTGCTCAATAAAGCAGGCGAGCTCACATCGCTGAGCCATCGGGAAGAGGTTCAAGTACGAAAGCAAGTTCTCTATCTTAAAATACAGGAGAACCTGTCTTCCTCCCGTTTGAACCATCTCAAGGATCTGCTGGGATCAAGCAACGGAAATGCCGAGGTTATTCTTTATTATGAACAGGACAGGAAAAGTGTAAAGCTGTCCCAATTGATCGCCCCGACCGCTGGCCTTCTCACGAAAATTAAAGAGCTCATAGGGGCAGATAACGTGGTTCTGAAAGGGAAGTAATGTCTTTACAGCTTGCATGCATCTGTTATAATAAATAAGTCATAAGTCAATGGTGGTCTGACCACCAAGCAGATTGTATCATTATTGCAAGAGCACAGCATTGCCAGTGTTGGACATTGCTTCACCCAACCCTTTGATATACTTAATTTAATAAAATTAGGAGATGAAATGATGTCTATTTTACGAGAAGAAGCCCTGCATATGCACAGAGTGAACAAAGGAAAGCTGGAATCGACTCCTAAAGTTCCTGTCAGAAATGCGAAGGATTTGAGTCTTGCTTACTCTCCGGGAGTGGCAGAGCCGTGCAAAGATATCTATGATGACAAGTCCAAGGTCTATGAATATACGATGAAGGGCAATACTGTTGCTGTAGTTTCCGATGGTACTGCAGTTCTTGGGCTAGGAAATATCGGCCCGGAAGCCGCGTTGCCGGTAATGGAAGGGAAGGCTGTTCTTTTTAAAAGTTTTGCAGGCGTTGATGCGTTTCCTATTTGTCTGAACACAACCGACGTGGATAAGATAGTTGAGACAGTTAAGCTTCTTGAGCCAACATTCGGAGGTGTGAATCTTGAGGATATCGCAGCCCCTAATTGCTTCCTTGTTGAAGAGCGCCTGAAAAAAGAAACCAATATTCCAATCTTCCATGATGATCAGCATGGTACAGCGATTGTGACGCTGTCAGGCCTCGTTAACGCATTGAAACTTACAAAACGTACGATGTCCGAAATCAAAGTGGTTGTTAATGGCGCGGGCGCAGCTGGGATTGCTATCATCAAACTGCTGGACCGTTTCGGTGTAAAAGACATCGTGATGTGTGATACTAAGGGTGCGATCTACGAAGGCCGTCCGTTTGGTATGAACAGCGTGAAAAGCGAGGTTGCCAAGTTTACGAACCGTTCGAAAAAAGAAGGCTCCCTGAAAGAGGTAATCGCCGGAACTGATCTATTCATCGGTGTATCCGTAGAAGGGGCATTAACGGAAGAGATGATCCGTTCGATGAGCGAGAATCCGATTATTTTTGCAATGGCTAACCCGAATCCTGAAATTATGCCGCAAAATGCCAGAGAAGCAGGCGCGATGGTCATTGGGACAGGCCGTTCAGATTTTCCTAACCAGGTAAATAACGTACTTGCCTTCCCGGGGATTTTCCGCGGTGCTCTTGATGTAAGGGCAACACACATTAACGAAGAGATGAAAATCGCTGCGGTTAACGCGATTGCTAATCTTGTTGCCGAAAGTGAATTAAATCCGGATTATGTGATTCCGGCTCCATTTGATCCTCGTGTGGCACCTGCTGTGGCAGCTGCGGTTGCGAAAGCAGCTATGGAAACAGGAGTTGCGAGAATTAAAGTGGATCCTGAGAAAATCGCTGAAAAAACGATGCAGCTTTCATTGATTGGAAAAGAATAATAGGTTCTCAAGGGAGGCTGGACAGTTGTCAGGCACATCTGAAAAAGTCTATGTTGAGATCTTAAAAAAGATTAAAACAATTATAGAAGAAGACAATCTTCAGGCCGGTGACAAGCTCCCATCAGAACGTGAACTCACGGACCGTCTGCATGTTGGACGGTCTTCCGTAAGAGAAGCGCTCCGGTCACTGGAGCTTCTTGGACTGATTGAAACCAGACGGGGAGAGGGTACGTTCATCAAACCTGCTACTGGGCACCGGCTTGTTGAGGTGCTTGCTTCATTCATTTTGCATGACAAAAAAGCGAAGCAGAACCTTTTGGAGACAAAATCCATCATTCTCCGTGACTGCATTGAACTTGCGGTAAAACGGATAAAAGATAAGGATGTTGAGTTCTTAAATGTCCTGCTTCAACAAATGCATGAAGAAGATGATTCAGGTCAGCTTCAGAAGCTCTCCTATCAGTTTAAGGATGCTGTTATTCGATTGTGCGATAATCATTTGCTGTACAGGCTATGGATTGAACTGTCCGGTTATGGTTCATCGCTTCACGGGAAAACGTTTTTTCCTGACCCAGGGGACTGCTCGCAAATTATGGAGCATTTAAAAAACGGGGACAGCATGAAAGTTATTCAGCTAATGTCTCGTGAACTGTGACATTAATTTTATAGTATGGGTGGTGTAATTTTGTTAAAAGATTTTTTCGCCAAGAAGAAGAAATATGCCACGATTCCAACCGAAAGAATGAAACAGGATGTACCTGAGGGGCTCATGACTAAATGTCCTGAGTGCAAACACATCATGTACACAAAAGAGCTGAAGAAGAATCTGCTCGTATGCCAGTCTTGCAGCTATCATTATCCAATGTCGTCGTATGAGAGAATTGGAAGCCTTATAGATGAAGGCAGTTTTACAGAATATGATCAGGATATGATATCAGAAAACCCGCTTGAATTTCCGGGGTATCTCGAAAAATTAGACAGCGACAGAAAAAAAACAAGGATCAACGAAGCGGTTGTTACCGGTGATGGCACCATAAACAGCCACCCGGTCGTTATCGCTGTCATGGATTCACGCTTCAGGATGGGCAGCATGGGCTCGGTCGTTGGAGAAAAAATTACAAGAGCGATCGAAAAAGCCATCGAAAAAGAGACGCCATTTCTTATTTTTACTGCTTCTGGCGGAGCACGAATGCAGGAAGGAATACTCAGCTTAATGCAGATGGCAAAAACAAGTGTGGCACTTAAAAAGCTGAGCGACCGCGGGCTGTTATTCATTTCGGTGATGACGCACCCTACAACCGGCGGCGTTTCTGCAAGCTTTGCATCGGTTGGAGATTTTAATTTTGCAGAGCCAAGAGCCTTGATCGGCTTTGCCGGACGCAGGGTAATTGAGCAGACGATCCGTGAAGATCTGCCTGAAGATTTTCAGACGTCGGAGTTTTTGCTTAAGCATGGTCAGCTTGATAAAGTCATTCCAAGAGACGAAATGAAAGAAACATTAACTACGGTATTAAAAATACATTCGGGAAGGAGGGAATAGACATGGTCGGTGAATTAGAGTTTGAACGTCCGATTACGGAGCTTAAAAAGAAGATTGCTGAGTTAGAGTCATTCATGAAGGAAAAAGGAATTGATTTAACAGACGAGATCAGTTCTTTGGAAGAACGGCTGAGTGCACTTCAAAATGATACGTATGAGAATATGACTCCTTGGGACCGTGTTCTTGTTGCCCGCCATCCCGAGCGTCCTACAACGCTTGACTACATTCCTTACTTGTTTACAGACTTTATAGAACTTCATGGAGACCGTCTTTTTGGAGAAGACCAAGCGATAGTAGGCGGTATTGGAATGTTCCATGGCCAGCCGGTAACTGTCATCGGCCAGCAGCGGGGAAGAGACACAAAAGAAAACATCCGCAGAAACTTTGGGATGCCTCATCCAGAAGGTTACCGCAAAGCTCTTCGATTGATGAAACAGGCTGAAAAGTTTTCCCGCCCGATCATCTGCCTTCTTGATACAAAAGGAGCATTTCCCGGGAAGTCAGCGGAAGAACGCGGTCAGAGCGAAGCTATCGCAAGGAACCTTGTGGAGATGGCAGGGCTAACAGTACCGGTTATCTGTATTATTATCGGTGAAGGAGCCAGCGGCGGCGCCCTTGCTTTAGGAGTGGGAAACCATGTTCACATGCTGGAAAACTCCTGGTACTCGGTTATATCTCCGGAAGGTGCTGCTTCTATCCTTTGGAAAGATTCCACAAAAGCGAAACTAGCTGCAGAATCAATGAAAATTACAGCTCCGGATTTAAAAGAGCTCGGAGTAATCGATGAAGTCATCGAAGAAGTGAAAGGCGGCGCCCATCATGATGCCGCTGAACAATCAAGGCGCATAGACGCGTGTTTACAGGAATCCCTGGCCCAGCTCGAAAAAATGTCAGAACAGGAGCTTGTTGAACAGCGATATGAAAAGTACAAAAAAATGGGACAATTTACGTTTGTAAACGGTTCCATTGCGATGAATTAAGGAATGTGCTTTCTCCCTAGTGAGAGAGCGCATTTTTTGTCTTTTGTTGTCTATTGTGCTGAAGTTTTGAACATGATATTTTAATAAGATGAGAATACTTGAGAGGTGGAAATAAGATGAAGCGAATTGGGGTTCTTACAAGTGGAGGAGATTCACCAGGTATGAACGCTGCCATTCGTGCTGTAGTTCGTAAGGGGATTTTTCATGATCTTGAAGTTTATGGCATATACAATGGCTATTCAGGATTGATCTCGGGTAATATTACAAAGCTTGAGGTTGGTTCTGTAGGGGATATCATTCATAGAGGCGGAACAATGCTTCGCACTGCGCGATGTGAGGAGTTCAAAACACCAGAAGGACAAGCCAAAGGGATTGAACAGCTGAGGAAATATGGAATCGAAGGCCTTGTCGTCATCGGAGGCGACGGTTCGTTCCAGGGAGCGAAGAAGCTCACTGAGCACGGTTTTCCTACGATCGGGCTTCCGGGAACAATTGACAATGATATTCCGGGAACTGACTTTACCATCGGATTTGACACAGCATTAAATACAATCATTGAAGCCATCGATAAGATTCGAGATACGGCTACTTCCCATGACAGAACTTATGTTATTGAAGTCATGGGCCGGGATGCGGGCGACCTTGCTCTTTGGGCAGGCCTTGCCGATGGTGCAGAATCCATTCTTATTCCTGAAGAAAAACATGAGATGGAACAGATCATCAACCGGTTGAAATTAGGGATCGAGCGCGGCAAGAAGCACAGTATTATCATTGTTGCAGAAGGTGTTTGCAGCGGAGTTGAAATCGGCAAGCAGATCGAGGAAAAAACAAACTTGGAGACACGGGTAACCGTATTGGGGCACATCCAGCGCGGAGGTTCTCCTACGGCATTTGACCGCGTGCTTGCAAGCCGTCTTGGTGCCAGAGCTGTAGAATTGCTGCTCGAAGGCAAAGCCGGGCGTACGGTTGGTATGCAAAAAAACGTATTGGTAGATCATGACATAACCGAAGTTCTTGCAAGCAAACACCAAATTGACCGGGGCATGTACCGTTTATCTCAAGAACTATCTATCTAATTCAATAAATGCATGTTAGCGAAATGCAAAATACAGGAGGAACACCCATGCGTAAAACAAAAATAGTCTGTACGATCGGACCTGCAAGTGAAAGTGTAGAAAAGTTGACACAGCTCATCGAAACAGGTATGAATGTAGCTCGTCTAAACTTTTCACACGGAGATTTTGAAGAACATGGAGCGCGTATCAAAAACATTCGAGAAGCAGCGGCCAAGCTTGGCAAGACTGTTGCGATACTTTTGGATACGAAAGGCCCTGAAATCCGTACACAAACACTTGAAGGCGGCGTTGCAGAACTGCAAGCCGGGGAAGAGCTTGTTATCTCGATGGAAGAAGTTATGGGAACAAGCAAGAAGATTTCTGTAACCTATCCAGGTCTTGTTGATGATGTGCACGTCGGATCTAAAATCCTGCTGGACGATGGCTTGATCGAGCTTGAAGTTACGAACATTGGTTCCAAAGAAATCACAACAAAGATTTTGAACAGCGGAACATTAAAGAACAAAAAAGGCGTAAACGTTCCGGGCGTAAGTGTAAAGCTTCCTGGAATCACTGATAAGGACGCGAAGGACATTGAGTTTGGGATTGAGCAGGGAATCGATTTCATCGCTGCTTCCTTTGTGCGCCGTGCAACGGATGTTCTTGAGATCCGTGAGATTCTTGAAAAACACAATGCACAAAGCATCCAGATCATTCCTAAGATTGAAAACCAGGAAGGTGTCGAGAACATCGACGAAATCCTTGCGGTATCTGATGGCTTGATGGTAGCCCGCGGTGACTTAGGCGTTGAGATTCCCGCTGAGGAAGTGCCGCTTGTACAAAAAATGCTGATCAAAAAATGTAATGAACTTGGGAAGCCTGTCATTACAGCTACTCAAATGCTTGATTCCATGCAGCGCAACCCTCGTCCGACACGTGCGGAAGCGAGTGACGTGGCGAACGCCATCTTTGACGGTACGGATGCCATCATGCTTTCAGGTGAAACAGCTGCAGGAACGTATCCGGTTGAAGCGGTCCAAACGATGCACAAGATTGCAGAACGTGCAGAATCTGCTTTAGATTATCGTAACATCCTGTCTCAGCGAAGCAAGGAAAGCAAAACAACGATCACAGACGCTATTTCTCAATCGGTTTCCTTTACAGCGTTAAATCTTGAAGCGGATGCAGTCATCACTGCGACTGAACGAGGAATGACAGCACGGATGATCTCTAAATACCGCCCTAAAGCACCTCTCATTGCTGTAACAAGCCATGAAGACGTGATGAGAAAACTATCTCTTGTATGGGGAGTATATCCTGTAAAGGGCAAGAAAGCCGATACAACAGATGAAATGTTCCAAATCGCGATCGATTCTTCACTCGAGAGCAACTTGGTCGCACATGGAAACATCGTCGTAATTACGGCTGGAGTTCCTGTCGGTAAAACAGGTTCAACCAACCTTCTGAAAGTTCACGTGATCGGTGATGTTCTTGCAAAAGGGCAAGGGATTGGACAGCAGTCAGCGACTGGTAAAGTGGTTGTTGCACGCAATGCAGAAGAAGCCACAAAAGTAAATGAAGGTGATATCCTTGTTACGATCGGAACCGACCGTGAAATGATGTCAGCGATTGAAAAGGCAGCAGCCATCATTACTGAAGAGGGCGGATTAACTAGCCATGCTGCAGTAGTCGGCATCAGCTTGGGAAAACCGGTTATCGTGGGTCTTCAAGATGCTACAAAGCTTCTAAAAGACGGACAGGAAATCACGGTGGACGCTTCTAAAGGCGATATCTATGACGGGCGCAAAAACGTTTTATAATCTATAATAAGAAGAGAAGGAGCTGATCCTTCTCTTTTTTCATCGATTAGAAACCTTACTAAAGGAGCAGTCTTTATGTTCAGGATTTTGTTTGTATTGCTGCTTGTCGTACCAGCTGCAGAAATCGGATTATTGGTCTGGACGGGTAACCTGATCGGTCCGGTCCCTACCGTAGCACTCATTATGTTTACCGGTCTGTTGGGCGCTTGGCTGGCCAAAAGAGAAGGTATGAACGCACTCAGAAATGCACAGGCCCAGCTGCAAAACGGCCAGGTTCCGGGGAATGTACTCATTGATGGAATCTGTATTCTGGCGGGGGGCGTGTTCTTGTTCACTCCAGGATTTATTTCCGATTTTGCCGGATTACTGCTGCTTTTTCCTCCGACACGTTCTGTAGCTAAAGTGCAGTTATTACGTTATTTTCAACGGAAAATAAGATCCGGACAATATAATTTCTATTGGAAACGATAAAAACGAGCCTCCAGTTGGAGGCTCTCTCTTTATTTGGAAATTTCAGCTTTTTCCTTTAATAAAATAGTAAATTTCGTGGAAGAATTGAGCCTGATGGAGAGCACGGATGATGACAAGAAAGGCAGGTCCGATCAACAGGCCGAGAAATCCAAACCATTGGAACCCGACAAACAGGGCAATGAGCGTCGCGAGAGGATCAAGCCCGATGGTCGAGGAAAGAATTTTTGGTTCGGCCAGCTGCCGCTGTATAATGACCACGCCATAGAGAACAGAGAGCCCGACCGTTAACGGATAATCTCCGGAAACAAAGGTATAGGCAATCCAGGGCATGAAGACGGCTCCGGTTCCCAAATAGGGCAGAAGATCCACAGCGCCGATTAACAACGCAATTGTGATGGCATATTCTATCCGAAGCAGCAATAGGCCGATCAATACAATAAAGGCTGTTATTGAGATAAGTGTCAGCTGCGCTTTGGCAAAACCAAATAATGCCTTGCGCAGTTCAATGTAAACGGTTCGGGTGCTCGCCATCCATTTATCAGAAGAGACCTTTCGCAGGTATCCAGAAAAACGATACCAGTCTTTGCAAATAAAAAAGGCCGCAAGAATGGAAAATACAAGTACGGTAACAATGCTCGGCAGACTGACAAGCACAGTGGAGATCCAGTTGACCGTTTGTTGAGCCAAATTGCTTACGGTTGTTGTAATGTGTGTTCCGACCGTATCAATATTTTTCATGATCGTTTGCTGATGCCCGTCATCCAAGTTATTAAACATACGGTTGATGTCATTATAGAGGGGGAGGATTTTCTCCTTGAAACAGATTTCCATGTATTGTACCAGTATTTTACTGTACGTAGGAAGAACGTGTGCCAGATAAGCAAATCCGGAGAAAATTTCCCGCATCAGGAGCAACACAGCTCCTGCCAATGTTGCGATAAGCAGAAGCAGAGCCGTAAAAACAGCGAAGCCTCGATGCATTCTCCCCTTTTCTTCTAAAAAGTTAACGAATGGATTGATCGACATGGCGATGATTCCGCCAAGGATAAAAGGGTAAGTTACTTTGGAAAGAAAAAAACAGGCAAGTAAGACAATGGAAAATAAACATACTATGAGAAAAAAGCGCAGAATACGGTGCAAATAGTCATTGTTCATATCCTTCACCATCCGTTCAGATCACTACATAAATAGAAAGAAGGTTGCCTATCATGCAGTCAACATTGTTTTTGGTCATCCTGCTGGCCATTGGAATCATAGCGAAGAACCAGTCGTTAATCATTGCTCTTGCCGTATTGCTTGTCCTTAAATTCACAGGGATCGGGGATAAGGTCTTTCCTCTGATTCAGCAGAAAGGCATCAACTGGGGCGTAACCATCATCACGATTGCTGTGTTGATTCCAATCGCTACAGGGGACATCGGATTTAAACAGCTGCAGGAAGCCTTAAAATCATCATTTGCTTGGATTGCTTTACTTTCCGGAATTTTTGTTGCGCTTATCGCATCAAAAGGAATAACGCTTCTGCAGAACGATCCTCATATTACAGCAGCTCTTGTTTTCGGCACCATTCTAGCTGTAGCTTTCTTAAACGGCGTAGCGGTAGGTCCTCTTATCGGGGCAGGAATTGCGTATATCGCTATGAAAATTGTCGAATTTTTCAGTGCTTAAACAACGAAAAAAGGCATTTCCATTCACAAAGCCCTGTTTATTGTTTATAATTGACTTATATGTACGATTTCCTTTAAATAGTCTACATTTCTTAAAAGGCTAGAAATGTAAGCTCTTACGTATAAGAGTTTTATGGTTTTGTGCTTTTCTATTAAAGGAGAAAGAGATTCTAGAAAGGGAGAGATAACCATGACAGCAACAAGAGGATTAGAAGGTGTAGTGGCTACAACCTCATCTGTCAGCTCAATCATTGATGATGTACTGACATACAGAGGGTACAGCATTGACGACTTGGCAGACCACGCAACATTTGAAGAAGTAGTATATTTATTGTGGAATGGAAAACTTCCTAACGAAAAGGAATTGGAGCAGTTTAAAGCAGAGCTTGCTGAACAAGCGGCTGTATCTGATGATTTAATCAAACAATTGAAATCGCTTCCTTTAAAAGGAGTTCACCCAATGGCGATTCTTCGTACAGCGGTTTCCTTGCTTGGAATGTACGATGAAGATGCAGAAGACATGACTAAAGAAGGAAATTACAAAAAAGCGGTTAAACTACAGGCACAGATTTCAACAGTGGTTACAGCGTTTGCAAGGATCCGTGAAGGCCAAGAGCCTGTTTCTCCACGCAAAGATTTAGGCCTTGCAGCTAACTTCCTTTACATGCTGACAGGCAAAGAACCAGACGAAGTGGCATTGGAAGCATTTAATAAAGCATTGGTTCTTCATGCAGACCATGAACTGAATGCTTCAACGTTTACTGCACGTGTTGCTGTAGCAACGCTTTCTGATATGTACTCCGGTGTAACTGCTGCGATCAGTGCGTTAAAAGGGCCTCTTCACGGAGGAGCAAACGAGCAGGTGATGAAGATGCTCAGCGAAATCAACAGTGAAGAGAACGTGGAAACTTACCTGAGAAAGGCCATTGACAACAAACAAAAAATCATGGGCTTCGGACACCGTGTATACAAAAATGGCGACCCGCGCGCCAAACATCTTCGTGAAATGAGCAAACAGCTTACAACCACAACAGGCGAAGAGAAATGGTATAAAATGTCTGTCAAATTAGAAGAGCTGCTAAAAGAAGAAAAAGGACTGCTTCCAAACGTAGACTTCTATTCTGCCAGCGTATACCACAGCCTTGGCATTCCTCACGATATCTTTACACCGATCTTTGCGGTGAGCCGTGTATCCGGTTGGATTGCCCATATTCTTGAGCAGTATGAAAACAATCGCTTGATTCGTCCGCGTGCAGATTATACCGGACCTTCCATGCAAAACTACATTCCAGTTTCTGAACGCTAATGGTTAGTAAGAAAAGAGAAGAGGGGTTCCTCTTCTCTTTTGAAGGTTATTTTAGTAGGATAGAAAAGTAAGAGATTTTAGATAGGAGGACGAGCAACATGTCAAATGGAGAGCGTATTACAGTAGATAACGGGGTATTAAACGTACCTAACCAACCGATCATCCCTTTTATTGAGGGAGACGGGACTGGCCCTGATATTTGGGCGGCAGCGTCACGTGTCTTGGAGGCAGCAGTAGATAAAGCATACAATGGCGAAAAGAAAATCGTCTGGAAGGAAGTTCTTGCCGGGGAGAAAGCATTCAACGAGACAGGCGAATGGCTTCCATCCGAAACACTTGATGTGATCCGCGATTACATAATCGCTATTAAAGGACCTCTTACCACGCCTGTTGGCGGAGGAATCCGTTCATTAAACGTGGCACTTCGCCAAGAATTGGACTTGTTCACTTGTCTTCGTCCAGTTCGTTATTTCCAAGGTGTACCTTCACCTGTAAAACGTCCGGAAGATACGGATATGGTGATCTTCCGTGAAAACACTGAAGATATTTACGCGGGTATCGAGTATGCAAGCGGATCTGATGAAGTGAAGAAGGTTATTTCTTTCCTGCAGGAAGAAATGGGAGTAAAGAAAATCCGCTTCCCTGAAACTTCCGGTATCGGAATCAAGCCAGTTTCTTCTGAAGGAACAAAACGTTTGGTTCGTGCTGCCCTTCAGTACGCGATCAGCGAAGGGCGCAAGAGCTTAACGCTTGTCCACAAAGGAAACATCATGAAATTTACAGAAGGTGCATTCAAAAACTGGGGTTATGAGCTTGCTGAACAAGAATTCGGCGATAAAGTATTCACTTGGGCTCAATACGACCGCATTGCAGAAGAACAAGGAAAAGACGCAGCTAACAAAGCACAAGCTGACGCAGAGGCTGCAGGCAAAATTATCGTTAAAGACTCTATCGCTGATATTTTCCTTCAGCAGATCCTTACTCGTCCTGCAGAATTTGATGTTGTTGCGACAATGAACCTGAATGGTGACTACATTTCTGATGCGCTTGCGGCACAAGTAGGCGGAATCGGCATCGCGCCTGGAGCTAATATCAACTATGAAACTGGCCATGCGATCTTCGAAGCTACTCATGGTACAGCTCCTAAATATGCAGGCCTGGATAAAGTTAACCCTTCTTCTGTTATTCTATCTGGTGTTTTAATGCTGGAGCACCTCGGATGGCATGAAGCAGCTAAACTCATTACTTCTGCTATGGAAAAAGCTATTGCCGGCAAAGTTGTTACTTATGACTTCGCACGTTTGATGGACGGTGCTACAGAAGTAAAATGTTCTGAGTTTGCTGACGAACTCATCAGCAATATGTAATTAAAATTGGCCCCGGTCCTCCGGGGCCAATTCCTAAATTTTGAAAAAAAGAACCAAGATTATTGGAGGGATTCCTTATGGCAGTAAACTCACGCAAAAAGATTTCAGTCATTGGTGCAGGTTTTACTGGAGCAACAACCGCATTTATCGCAGCTCAAAAAGAACTTGGGGATGTAGTGCTTGTTGACATTCCTCAAGCAGAGAATCCTACTAAAGGGAAAGCGCTGGACATGCTGGAAGCAAGCCCTGTACAAGGATTTGATGCGAATATCATTGGTACTTCCAATTATGAAGATACAAAAGATTCCGATGTGGTCGTTATTACTGCAGGAATCGCACGTAAACCAGGCATGAGCCGTGATGATCTTGTGAACACAAATGCGAAAGTCATGAAAAGCGTTACACAAGAAATCGTGAAGTATTCTCCCAACACAGTAATCATCGTTCTGACAAATCCTGTTGATGCGATGACTTACACGGTTCTTAAAGAATCCGGTTTCCCGAAAAGCCGAGTGATCGGACAGTCTGGAATCCTTGATTCTGCTCGTTTCCGTACGTTTATCTCCCAAGAATTGAACCTTTCTGTCAAAGACATCACCGGTTTTGTTCTTGGCGGACATGGAGATGACATGGTGCCGCTCGTACGATACTCCTATGCAGGCGGAATCCCATTGGAAAAATTAATTCCTCAAGATCGTCTGGATGCGATTGTTGAACGTACTCGCAAAGGCGGCGGAGAAATTGTCAACCTCCTAGGAAACGGAAGCGCTTATTATGCTCCTGCTGCTTCCTTGGTAGAAATGGTAGAAGCGGTGCTTAAAGACCAAAGACGTGTTCTTCCAACGATCGCTTATCTCGAAGGCGAATACGGCTATAACGGAATTTGTCTAGGTGTTCCAACAATCGTAGGCGGCAACGGACTTGAAGAAATCATTGAACTTGAATTAACAGCTGATGAAAAGGCAGCGCTGGATCGTTCTGCAGAATCTGTTAAAAGTGTAATGAATGTTTTAGCATAAATCCTTTGATTAAAAGGTTCGGGCGATCCCGAATCTTTTAATCAAAAAAGAAATGTAAGCGTTTACTTAAGGAGTAATAAGGGGTGGCCATTTATGTTATTAGGAAAAAAACGTAAACTGGGCAGAAATATAGAAGAGATCCAAGCAGGGGAAAAACTAGAAATGTCCGAAACGATTGAAGATAAAGATCTGCTCTTATACCTTGGACTTACCAACGATAACAACCCATTATTCATCCAGCATGATTATGCATCCATGACTCCATTCAAAAGACCAATTGTTCCGCAGATTCTGCTGACCGGGATGATAACAGCGGCGGTGTCCAAATATTTGCCTGGTCCCGGAAGCAGCATTAAAAAACAATCACTGTCATTCCCGAAACCTGTTTATCATTACGGCAAAGTGAATTTCCTGTTTGAAGTGACAGAAATCGACCAGTCGGCACATTCCATCATAATGAAAGTAGAAGGAAAAAATGAGAAAAACGAGCTGGTCATTAAAGGGGACCTGGAAATATGTCCTCCTTATCCGCCTAAATCTATTACATCAAATACGCTGGAAAACTTTTAGACCGGGCAACCGGTCTTTTTTTATTTTAAACAAGCAAAAGATTTTGTTGGCATAAAGTGGTATCTTGCTTCAGAACCCGAGGACGAAAATTGAAATCTATTTTCGACTTAAATGTCTGAATTCAGAAACTCCAGCGCGTGTCGGCTTAAACAGGTGCTTCGGTTTTTCTTTTAAAATTTACAAACTTTACGAAATCTTTAATCTAGCCCTTTTGTGCTTCGAAGAAAAAAATAGTATGATTGTATTGAAAATGGTGAAACGTAAATAAAAAAGGGTGGGAAAAGATGAGCCAGAAAATCATGGTAGTCGAGGACGAATTATCGATCTCAACATTATTACAATTTAATTTAGAACAAGCTGGTTTTGAAGTGATCACCGCTATGGATGGACGAAAGGGCCTTGAATTAGCAGAAATGGAAAAGCCGGATTTAATCGTTCTTGATCTTATGCTTCCTGAAATGGATGGTCTCGAGGTCTGTAAAAATCTGAGACAAAAGCAGCTTTTTATTCCCATTCTCATGCTGACTGCAAAAGATGATGAATTTGATAAAGTACTAGGGTTGGAATTAGGCGCAGATGACTATATGACAAAGCCGTTCAGCCCCCGTGAAGTAGTTGCCCGTGTGAAAGCGATCCTCCGTCGGACAAAGCAGGCAGCAATTGAAGAGCCTGCTCCACCAGAGGAACCAGAGAAGCTGACGATCGGTGAGGTAGAAGTCTATCCCGAGAACTATGAAGCTTTCTACAAAGGCACTGCACTTGAACTGACCCCGAAAGAGTTCGAGCTGCTCGTCTACCTTTCAAAGAACAAAAACCGGGTGCTCACCCGTGAACAGCTCCTGTCTGCTGTTTGGAACTATGACTTTGTCGGAGATACTAGGATTGTGGATGTGCACATCAGCCACTTGCGGGAAAAAATCGAAGAAAATACCCGAAAGCCGATTTATATCAAAACCATCAGGGGGATGGGCTATAAGCTTGAGGTTCCGCAATAATGCCAGATTTTAAAAACCGGGTACTTTCTTTTTTCCTGGTTGGAATTATGCTTGTGTTCATCCTGCTCGCTCTGATTGTCGGGGGTCTGGTGCACTATACTGTTAAGGAAAAACGTCTGCAATCCTACCAGCGTGAACTCCAGCTGGTTTCCCTTGCGGCTCTAAACCGTGATCCGGTTTTTCTGGAAAAGCTGCTGAACCGAGCGGAGAAGGATTTAGGAGGTAAGGTTCTTTATCTATCTCCTAAAGGAAAGGTTTTGGCGCAGTCACAAAATGAGAAAGAAGCTGTTCCCGATGAGCCGTTAAGAGGATTGGCCGATTATAAAGGAAACTCTCTGGCTGCTACAAAAGATATCGACCGCATGATTTATACTCTTCCTGTAAAAAATCAAGCGTCTGAATCAATTAAGGGGTATGTCCAGCTTGTTATTCCTGAAAAGACAGCCAACGGCACTGAGCGGTCCATATGGCTTGCCATGTCTCTTGGTTTTATCATCAGCTTAATTATTGTTCTCTTCGTATCGATCCGTGTACTGAATCGGATCGTGAAGCCAGTCGAGGAGGCGACAAGCACCGCGAAGGAGCTGGCAAGAGGGAATTTTAAGGCGAGAACCTATGAATATAAAGGCGATGTAGGGGAACTGAACTTCTCCTTAAATGTACTCGCCCGAAATCTCGAGAAGATGACAAAATCCTATGAATCACAGCAAGACCGTTTAAAGACCCTGATTGAAAACATGGGCAGCGGATTGATTTTGATCGATTCTGACGGCTATATAACGATTGTTAACCGGGCATTCAAAGAAATTTTTAAAGAGTATACCGATTCATGGACCGGCCACTTGTTTCATGAGGTATTTCCATATAAAGAGATTACAAAGATCGTTGAAGATACGTTTATTATGGAAACCAACATCCGGAAGCAAGTCGTGCTTCCTATTCATATTGAGAGAAAGAACTTTGATATTTACAGCGCTCCGGTCCTCAATAGTCTTGGAAAACTTCGCGGCATTGTTCTTGTGTTTCATGACATTACTGAATTGAAAAAACTGGAACAAATGAGAAAGGATTTTGTTGCAAACGTTTCTCATGAATTAAAAACACCGGTTACTTCACTAAAGGGTTTTGCTGAAACCTTATTGGACGGGGCAGACGGCAATCCGGAAATCCGCAAAAA
This sequence comes from Fictibacillus sp. NRS-1165, assembly GCF_050468105.1. NCBI lineage: Bacteria > Bacillati > Bacillota > Bacilli > Caryophanales > Fictibacillaceae > Fictibacillus > Fictibacillus sp. NRS-1165. The sequence continues at coordinate 82,621 of NZ_JBDPNU010000043.1, read as the reverse complement.
GTTTCTTACGATCATGTGGAAAGAGAGTGACCGGCTGCAGCATCTTATCCAGGATCTGCTTGATCTGTCAAAAGTGGAACAAGGCTTTTCCTTGAACCTGCAAAAAGTGAATCTCGCGACGATCGTTGAAGAAGTGATGCTCATGCTGGAAACAAAAACACAGGAGAAAGAGATAAAGATCAAGTATTCTGCAGAAGGGAATACCGTGATTGAAGGGGATTCGCCGAGGTTAAAGCAAGTGTTCATCAATCTAATCAATAACAGCCTAAACTATACGCCAAAAGGCGGCAGGGTAACCATCCGTTTGAAGGAAAGCAGTGAAAAAGTGACCTTCAGTGTATCCGATACAGGAATCGGCATTCATAAAGAGGAAATATCACGGATCTTCGAACGGTTTTACAGAGTAGACAAGGCGAGAAGCAGAAACTCCGGCGGTACAGGCCTCGGCCTCGCGATTGTCAAGCACTTGGTAGAAGCCCACAGAGGGCGTATTCATGTAAAAAGCAAGCCGGGGGAAGGTTCAACGTTTACACTGGTCTTTAAAAAAGATTTTAATGCGTGAATTTACAAAATATTAACACTGCATTTGTTCAGGCTTAACAGTTTATCGTTATGCTATAATTATCCTTTTTCAGTACCCCCTTTAAGAGAATCCGTTCCGGGTTCTCTCTTTTTTTGTCTTCTTTTTAAACAGGAACCGGCAATTTTCTTTTCTTAGAGCAGGATGGTACAATGGGAACAGGAAAACAACTGATCAGGGGGTATCATTTTGGCAAATAAATTAATATTGATCGATGGAAACAGTATCGCATACCGTGCGTTTTTCGCGCTTCCTCTGCTCAACAATGATAAAGGTGTATACACAAATGCCGTTTACGGATTTACGACGATGCTTCTTAAAATTTTGGAAGATGAAAAGCCCAGCCATGTGCTTGTAGCATTTGATGCGGGGAAAACAACCTTCAGGCATAAAACGTTTACCGAATATAAAGGCGGACGGCAGAAGACTCCTTCAGAGCTTTCCGAACAGTTCCCGCTCATCCGCCAGCTTTTGGACGGTTTTGGGATTAAGCGGTACGAGCTCGAAAACTATGAAGCAGATGATATTATCGGGACGCTTTCCAGCCAGGCTGAAAAAGGGGACTGGGACGTTAAAGTTTTTACTGGTGATAAAGATTTGCTTCAGCTCGTAACAGAAAACGTTGAAGTTGCACTGACCCGTAAAGGGATCTCGGAAGTGGAAGCTTACGACCTAAAACAGGTGGAAGAGAGGTATGGCATAAACCCAAACCAGATTATCGACATGAAGGGTCTGATGGGCGATCCATCCGATAACATCCCGGGAGTTCCAGGAGTCGGGGAAAAAACAGCCATTAAACTGATCAAACAGTTCGGCACACTGGAAGAAACACTGGAATCCATTGATCAGGTTTCTGGGGCAAAGCTGAAGGAGAAACTGGCTGACAATAAGGAACAGGCCTTGATGAGTAAACAACTGGCTACCATAACGCATGAAGCACCGATCGAAATCTCCTTAAACGACTCGGTGTATGAAGGTTACAAATCAGAACAGCTGATTCCACTCTTTAAAGATCTTGGGTTCAACTCGCTGCTGGAACGAATCGGCGGTGACAGCGGAGCTGAACAGCTGAGCGAACAGGAAAAAGAAGAGATATCCTTTGAGAAGGCTGAAGAGCTTAATGATGAGATCTTATCAACACCTGCCGCACTTATCGTAGAAACAACCCCGGAAACGTACCATAAAGCTCCGGTCAACGGGCTGGCGATCGTGAACAGCAATGGAAAGTATTATATCCCTGCTGAAAAAGCGCTGTCTTCCGCAGTGTTTAAAGAATGGGCGGAGAATGACACCAAAACGAAGTACGTGTTCGACGCCAAGAGAGCTTACGTGGCATTGGACTGGAACGGAATTTCACTAAAGGGTGTGGAGTTTGATCTTATGATCGCTTCTTATCTTTTGGATCCGTCTGAGTCAGGAGAAGACGTAGCGGGCATTGCTAAACGCTACGGTATACATGACACGGACACGGAAGAAGCGGTATACGGAAAAGGCGCCAAACGCAAGGTTCCGGAAGAAGAGGTATTAGCGGAACATCTTGTCCGTAAAGCGAATGCGATTTTTGCTCTTCAGGACAAGCTGGCTGGACTGCTGAAGGAAAACGAACAGTATGAACTTTTTGCGGACCTGGAGCTTCCATTATCACTGGTGCTTGGTGAAATGGAAACGACAGGAGTAAAAGTGGACGCAGGAAGGCTGCAGGCGATGGGACAAGAACTCACAGAACAGCTGAAAACGCTGGAAGAAGAGATTCATGAACTGGCCGGTGTATCTTTCAACATCAATTCGCCGAAGCAGTTAGGGGAGATCCTGTTTGAGAAACTGAATCTGCCGGCGATCAAAAAGACAAAGACCGGTTACAGCACCTCGGTGGATGTGCTTGAAAAATTGGAAGGCAAGCATGAAATCATCAGGAAAATCCTTGTTTATCGCCAGCTTGGAAAATTAAGCTCGACCTACATTGAAGGCCTATTGAAGGTAGTTGATGAAGATACGCATAAGATCCATACACGATTTAACCAGGCACTCACTCAAACAGGAAGATTGAGTTCGACAGAACCCAACCTGCAAAATATTCCGATCAGGCTTGAAGCAGGAAGAAAGATCAGGCAAGCCTTCGTCGCTTCAAAACCGGGCTGGAAAATCCTCGCCGCGGACTATTCTCAAATTGAACTTCGTGTCCTTGCACATATTTCTCAGGATGAAAATTTGATGGAAGCCTTCAAAAAAGAAATGGACGTTCATACGAAGACTGCGATGGATGTCTTCCACGTGGGCACGGATGAAGTGACCTCGGAAATGAGAAGGCATGCGAAGGCGGTTAACTTTGGAATTGTATATGGAATCAGTGATTATGGCCTTTCGCAAAGCTTGAACATTACAAGGAAAGAAGCCGGAGAATTTATTGAGAAGTATTTAAGAACGTTCCCTGGCGTTAAGGAATATATGGAATCCGTCGTCCGCCAGGCGAAACAGGATGGCTATGTTTCAACGCTCATGCACCGCCGCCGTTACTTGCCGGAGATCACGAGCCGGAATTTTAATTTAAGAAGCTTTGCCGAACGGACGGCCATGAATACTCCGATTCAGGGTACAGCGGCCGACATCATTAAAAAAGCGATGGTTGAAATGGATCGGGTGCTGAAAGAAGAAAAACTCGAAGCATCAATGCTGCTTCAGGTGCATGATGAGCTGATCTTTGAGGTGCCGGAAAACGAAATTGATAAGCTTTGCTCCCTGGTCCCTAAGGTGATGGAATCTGCACTCGGCCTGGATGTCCCATTAAAAGTTGATTTAGATTACGGAGATACATGGTACGACGCGAAATAGAGTGGAGAAAAAGCCGTTTCGGCTGTTTTCCGTTTCATTTGAGGTGAAAGATATGCCTGAATTGCCAGAGGTAGAAAACGTAAAAAACACGCTCAACAGACTGGTTGGCGGGAAAACGATTAAAGAAGTGAACGTCTTATGGAGCAATATTATTAAACATCCTGAGCTCGATGAATTCAAAATCCGGCTCAGCGGCCAGACGATTCAACATGTCGAGCGAAGGGGCAAGTTCCTGAAGATCTTTCTTGATGATGACGTGCTGGTCTCCCATCTGAGGATGGAGGGGAAGTATGCATTAAATCAAAAAGAAGAACCGATTGATAAACATACGCATGTTCTTTTTGAGTTTACTGACGGCAGTGAGCTCAGGTATCGGGATGTACGGAAATTCGGTACGATGCACTTGTATCCTATAGGTGAAGAAGAACAACAGCCGCCGTTATCCAAACTTGGATATGAACCTTTTTCTGCAGAACTTACCCCAGCTTTTTTAAAGAAGATGTTCTCAAAGACAGGCCGGTCGGTGAAGGCGGTATTGCTTGATCAGTCTTTAATTGCAGGCCTCGGAAATATTTATGTGGATGAGATTCTTTTTGCATCGGGTATTCATCCGGAACAAAAAGCGAGCGGACTATCGCTGTATCGGTTAAAACGGCTTCAGGAAAACATGGTTTCCATTCTGAAAGAGTCGGTCGAAAAAGGCGGAAGTACGATTCGGTCTTATGTGAACTCCGAAGGGAGATCCGGGAACTTTCAACTGGAGCTTTTTGTTTATGGAAAAAAAGGCGAACCTTGCAAAAAGTGCGGACGTGAAATAGCAAGAATCGTTGTGGCCGGAAGAGGCACTCATTTTTGCAGCAGCTGCCAAAAATAACAGTTCCCAAGCTCCTTTCATATACTACAGCACGTGGTATGAAAGGAGCTTTTGCCGTTATGGTGTCCTTTTCGATGCTCTTACTGGCGTTTGCAGTAAGCCTTGACAGCTTTGGTACGGGGCTGACGTATGGCATGAAGGAAATAAAGATTCCGTTAAAGTCGGTCATCATCATTTCCATCTGTTCAGCCATCACTTTTTTTGCTGCCATGGGGTTCGGTCACTTTTTAGAACGTTTTTTATCCCCGCATGCCGGGCAGGTAACCGGCGGCTTGATCCTTTTAAGTCTCGGTTCGTATTTTTTGTACCAAGTAGCCAAGCCTGAAAAAAAGGTATCGGCTATACCTGAAGAGAAGATTATTGTAAAATTAGAAATAAAATCACTGGGAATCATGATCCAAATCCTAAGCAAGCCGACGATCGCAGATCTTGATAAATCCGGCTCCATTAATGGGTGGGAGGCGGTCCTGCTGGGCATCGCCCTTTCTCTCGACGCTTTTGGAGCGGGGATTGGTGCTGCGATGGTGAATATGCCTCCTTTTCTTACGGCATTTACGGTAGCGGCAATGAGCTCAATCTTTGTCATTGGAGGGATGAAGTTAGGCTTTTCATTGTCCAGAATTACATGGATGAAGAAGCTTACCTTTCTTCCCGGGATCTTACTGATTATTATTGGATTGCTGAAAATGTAATAGGAGGCTTATACAATCATGATTATTGGCCTGACCGGCGGAATTGCCAGCGGAAAAAGCGCGGTTTCCAATCTTTTGCGAAGCTATAATATCCCTGTTGTTGATGCAGATCTTATCGCGCGCCAGGTTGTGGAGCAAGGCCAGTCTGCCTACGTTAAAATCGTAGAGCACTTTGGAAAAGAAGTATTGGACGAAGAGGAGAACATTGACAGGAAAAAACTCGGAGGCATCATTTTTACAGATGCCCGGAAGCGGAAAGCGCTGAATGGAATTGTTCATCCGGCAGTAAGGCTAGAAATGAAAAAGCAAGCGGAACACTACCTGATGGAAGGATTCTCTCATGTGGTCATGGATATTCCCTTGTTGTTTGAGAGCAGATTGACTCATATGGTAGATCGCACACTGCTGATCTATGTGGATGAGAAAACTCAATTCAGCCGGTTAGTGAAGAGAGACAACTTCACTGAGGAGGAGGCAAGGAGCAGGATTGCTTCACAGATGCCTTTAAAGGATAAAGTGGAGCTGGCGGATGCTGTGATTACAAACAATGGTTCACTCGAGGAGCTAAAAGTAAAATTGGATGAACAATTGAGAGAATGGAAGATCATTTAAACCTCTGATTAGTCAGAGGTTTATTTTTTGCCCATTTTAATAAAATGATGTTCTTTTTTTATCTAAATATGCTATACTAATTGTAGAAAAAGAGATTAAAAAGTATAACATAAATGGAGGGAGCACACCATGAAAGCAAAAGTAGCGATTAATGGACTCGGGCGGATCGGAAGAATGGTTTTTCGTAAGATGATGGAGGAAAATAACGAGTTTGAGGTCGTAGCAATCAACGCAAGCTATCCTCCTGAAACGTTAGCACATATGATTAAGTATGACTCAATTCACGGCAGGTTTGATGGTGAAGTAACTGCCCATGAAGGCTACTTAATGGTGAGCGGGCAAAAAGTCCTTCTATTAAATTCTCGTGATCCAAGAGAACTGCCATGGAAAGGCCTCGGTATTGACATCGTAATCGAAGCTACCGGGAAATTTAAGACAAAAGAAACAGCTGGCTACCATCTGCAGGCAGGAGCGAAAAAAGTCATCATCACGGCACCTGGAAAAGACGAAGATATTACGATTGTTATGGGTGTAAATGACAGCGATTACAAAGCGGACGAACACCATATTATATCCAATGCATCATGCACGACGAACTGCCTGGCCCCTGTTGTGAAAGTGCTTGATGAACAGTTCGGTATTGAATCAGGGATGATGACGACGATTCATGCGTATACCAATGATCAAAGGAATATTGATAACCCGCATAAGGATCTCAGACGTGCAAGGGCGTGCGGACAATCGATTATTCCAACGTCTACCGGTGCAGCAAAAGCCATTTCCAAGGTTCTGCCTCATCTCACTGGAAAATTGAACGGGATGGCGCTGCGCGTGCCCACTCCCAATGTATCCCTTGTGGATTTAGTTGTAGATCTAAAAACGGATGTGACAGAAGAGATGATCAATGACGCATTAAAGGCCGCGTCTGAAGGATCATTAAACGGTATTCTTGGATACAGCGAACAGCCGCTCGTTTCTATTGACTATAATGGCAATGAGAATTCTTCGATCATTGACGGTCTTTCTACCATGGTGATTGAAAATAAAAAAGTAAAAGTACTCGCCTGGTATGACAACGAATGGGGCTATTCTTGCCGCGTTGTTGATCTTGCAGGCCTTGTGGCTTCGGGTTTAGCTCAAAAAGCAGACATGAAGATTGCTTCCTTATAAAAAACCTTGAATGGAAAAACGGATGGCGCCGGCTTGCGGCTCAATCCGTTTTTTCTCATTTTCCGAACAAATTCCACCTTGTAAAGCGTTTACTTTTTACATAAAAATTTAAAGGGAAATTTCAAACTAATTATTGCAAATGAAAAATAAAACAAGTATACTATGATTCGTGAACTTCAAATAAAGCAAACCAAGGCGTTGGATTCTACTTAAAGGGTTAGGACCTCTTAGGACTAACTTTCCCCCGTGGTAGGTGTTCAATACCGCATGCTTGAAGGCATGAAAAATTTTTAAGGGGGACTATGCTAATATGGATACAATGGGAAGACACGTAATTGCTGAACTTTGGGGATGCAACAGTGAAAAGCTGAATGACATGAGATTTATTGAAGAGACGTTTGTTGACGCTGCCCTTAGAGCAGGTGCAGAAATTCGTGAGGTTGCTTTTCATAAGTTTGCGCCGCATGGCGTGAGCGGGGTTGTTATTATTTCTGAATCACATTTAACAATTCACAGTTTTCCAGAGCATGGTTATGCAAGCATCGATGTATACACTTGTGGGGATCGTATTGATCCAAATGTGGCTGCTGATTATATTTCACAGGCTTTGGAAGCAAACAGCCGTGAAAATCTAGAGGTTCCACGTGGAATGGGTCCTGTTAAAGTTAAAAATAAAGTTGCCGCTAATTAATAAAATGAAAGCTAAGTCGAAAAAGAGGTGTGTTTTAGCACCTCTTTTTTTACTTTCTGTTTAAATAGAAGAGTCAAGAGGAGGAGAAACATGCTAAAAAGGCTGCAAAATATCTTGAAAAATAATTCAGAAACTTCCGAGAACCATCAGGACCCTTTACTCCAAACCCATTATTTTAAAGCGAACCGCACGAAAGTTATGGAAGCGGTCGAAGAGCTCGTTAAGCAGCAAAGCAATTATAAACTGCTTGGATCATCCAAGGAGCGCGGAGAACTATCTTTTGAAGTGACTTCTCCAAGGAAGGCTTTTGCTGTTATCACTGCAACCTCTCTCAGACCTTTTAAAACGGCCGTAGATATTAACGTGACATCTGAATCCCCGCTTCCTATTGACTTTGGATACAGCAGGAAGGTAATCCTATCTATAAATGAAGGGTTGAAGGGGAGACTTGAATTTATTGGTACCTCCTTGCTGGAAAACAATTAATTCTTGTCACATGCCCTCCTTTTGTCTAAGATAGAATTATAATAGAGGTTAATTAATTTTTGGAGTTGATCTGCTTTGCGTTGTCCGTCCTGTCAGTTTAACGGTACAAAAGTGCTTGATTCTAGACCGGTCCATTCGGGAAGATCGATTCGCCGCAGACGGGAATGCGAGTCATGCACCTATCGATTTACAACCTTTGAAACAGTTGAAGAAATACCGCTGATTGTTGTGAAAAAAGAGGGTACCCGGGAGGAGTTCAGCAGAGAAAAAATTCTTCGCGGACTCATAAAAGCTTGTGAAAAACGCCCCGTACCTTTAGAAGTTCTTGAAAATATCGTAGATCATATTGAAAAAGACTTAAGGAACCAAGGGATTTCAGAGATAAACAGCAAAGAAGTCGGCGAAAAAGTCATGGATTATCTAGCGGACACGGACGAAGTAGCTTATGTCCGATTTGCTTCGGTATACCGGCAATTTAAGGACATTAATGTATTTATACAAGAACTGAAAGAATTAATAAAAAAAGACGAGCAATAACCTGCGTAAGACACCGGTTTTACGCTTTTTTTTATCAAGCAAAAACTTTTTTTCGAAAGGTGAGAACCATGAGTGTACACTGGAAAGAAATTGTCCCGGTGGATACATATGAGGTTCAATTTAGCGGTTATCTTCATCATATCGACCGCAAAGTATTGACCATGCTGTACCAGCCGTTAATAGGCGCATTTGCCTATAGTTTATATATGACCTTTTGGTGTGATGCCGATATGGAGGCACCAAAACAACAATCGCATCAAAGACTTATGAATGTCACCCAATTTTCATTAAAGGATATTATCTCATCCCGGAAAAAGCTGGAAGCAATCGGACTGCTGAAGACTTTTAAGAGGGAGACGGACGAATCAAGAGCCTACCTCTATGAGCTGCAAACTCCTTTATCTCCCGCTGAATTTTTCAATGACGGGGTTTTAAACATTTATCTGTACAACCGGTTGGGCAAAACAAAATATGGTGAGATGCGTGACCATTTTATACAAGAAAAAACGAAGATGGACGAGTACGAGGAGATCACCTCAGCATTCAATGATATCTTTGTCTCGCTCCATCCCTCGGAAATGACCGCAGGAACATATTCGGAAATCCAGGAGGGTTCGCAGGCGAATCTGGCTGATAGGAAATTGGGCAATCCGCTCTCCATCGCCTTTGACGACTTTGATTTTGAATTGTTGATCTCAAGCATTTCAAGCTTCATCCTTCCAAAGGAGGTCATAACACCGTCTATAAGGGAATCGATACTGAAGCTGGCATATGTATACCAGATGGGACCTATTGAAATGAGCAGGCAAATACAAAACGCTTACCACCTTCATGGAGAGCTGACCATTGAAAACCTTCGGAAAGAAGTACAAAAATGGTACAGGATTGAAAACAATAACCAGCTTCCGCAGATGGCTCTCCGGACCCAGCCGCAGGCCTTAAAATCTTCGGCAGGCACGGAGCCTGTTACAGAAGAAGAAAAAGTGATAAAATTCTTTGAGGAAATATCGCCTTATCAATTACTTGAGCTTCATTCCGGAACGAAGCCGGCAGAAGTCGATTTGAATATTGTTACCTACCTGATGCTGGAGCAGAAAATGACGCCAGGTGTGGTCAATGTTTTGATCGATTATGTGCTGAAGACCAACGATCTTAGGCTTAACCGTTCATTCGTCGAGAAAATTGCAAGCCACTGGGCCAGGAAAAAAGTGCAATCTGTACCGGAAGCGATGGCGCTTGCCCGTGCAGAACAGCAAAAGTACAAGGAATGGCAAGAGCGTAAGCAGACCAATTCATATAAACAAAATGGAAAGCAGAAGAAAGGCGCCCGCCTTCCGGACTGGCTGAAGGATGAAGAATCTGGAACAGGGAAAAAAGAAAAGAACAGCAATAATGATCTGGAAGAGCAAAACCAGCAATGGCTTGAAAACCTGCTGAAAGAAATGTAAAAGGGGGGAACAGACATGGAATCGATGATGGACGCCGTTAAAAAAATGGAGGGGTATGATCAGCTTAAAAAGGAGTATGACCGAATCAAGCAGCATGTACTCGAGGATCCTTATGTTCGCTCGTTCCTTGAGCAGAACCCTGAACTAAATCAGTCAAGCGTTGAAAAAGGGTTGACCAAGCTCTATGAGTATTCTAAGGAAAAAAACCATTGTTCCAGCTGCCCGGGGCTTGACCTTTGCCCGAACCTGATGCAAGGCTATCAGCCTGAGCTGGCTGCCGACAGAAACCAGATCGATATATTTTATGAAAAATGCATGCTGAAGAAACAGGATGAAAAACAAAAGTCGATGAGTGCCCTTATCAGAAGCTATTTTATTCCAAAAGATATACTTCAAGCGTCGTTTGACCGCCTTCACAGCATTGATCAGGACAGAAAAGAAGCGATTGGCGCGGCATGGGATTTTGTAAAGTCAGCCTCTTCCGGAGAAGCAGCAAAAGGAATCTATTTTTACGGCAAATTCGGTGTTGGAAAGACCTATCTGCTCGGTGCCATCGCTAATGCATTAGCTGAGCGGCAGATCCCTTCGCTGCTCGTTCACACTCCAGAGTTTTTGCGGGAGATGAAAAACAGCCTTTCGGACGGCAGCTTCAATGAAAAAATGGAGCTTCTGAAAACCGTGCCAGTCCTTATGCTGGATGACCTCGGTGCTGAAAACATGACGAACTGGGTCAGAGATGAGATCATAGGCGTCATTCTTCAATACCGAATGATGGAGAGGCTGCCGACACTGTACTCGTCCAATTATGATTTTACATTGCTTGAAGAGCATTTTTCCTACTCGCAGAAAGGCGGCCTGGAGCAGGCAAAAGCGAAACGGATCATGGAACGCATACGTCATCTTGCTGTGCCGATCTTTATCGGTGGAGATAAAAACTTCAGGACTCAGCAGTAATCCTGTTTCCGAGAAACCCCTATCTAAAAAAAAAGATAGGGGTTTTTTGTTTAATCTCATGAATCTTCGGGAAGATGCAAATACTACCTAGAGAATCAGCAGACAGAAAGGAAATGAATATGGGAATCATTCTAGCAGTCATTACAGCAGTTTGCTGGGGAAGCATCGTACTGGTCAGCCAAAAACTTGGAGGAGATTCATACAGCCAAACACTGGGTATGACCATTGGTGCTCTTGTCTTTTCAGTGATCACATTTTTTATCGTCCACCCGGAGATCAACACCCTGGTTTTAATCGTAGGTGCCGTATCAGGGGCATTCTGGGTGGTTGGCCAGCGTTTTCAATTTGCCAGCGTTGATCACCTGGGCGTATCCAAAATAGTTCCATTGTCAACAGGAATGCAGCTGTTCGGGACCACACTTTTTGGTGTCCTCGTCTTCCATGAGTGGAAAACAAAAACGGAAATCATCATCGGGATCATCTCGATCTCTGTTATTATTTTGGGGGCAGTATTCACTTCGCTCAGAGATAAAGGCAGCCAGGAGGACAGTGGGAAGAGCTATAAAAAAGGTTTTCTTATTCTGCTGTTGTCTACCGCAGGCTATGTCGGCTATGTGGTTATTGTGAATTGGTTTAAGGTTGGAGGATGGGAAGCGATCTTACCGCAGGCAGCGGGGATGTTTATCGGCGGTTTGCTCCTGACGTTTACTGGGAAGCCTTTTAATAAATTTGCGGTCAGAAATATACTTACGGGTGTTATTTGGAGTACCGGGAATATCACCCTGTTGCTTTCTTTGCCGAAAATCGGGGTGGCAACGAGCTTCTCTCTGTCACAGACAGGGATTATCATTTCCACACTCGGCGGCATCTTCATCCTGAAGGAGAAGAAATCGAAGCGCCAGATCATCTTCGTTATAGCAGGGTGTTTACTTATCATTGCAGGCGGCGTAATGCTCGGTTTCACAAAAAGCTAAGGAGCGGATAAGTTCATGTTTACAGATCTAGAAGGAAAAGCAGTTGTTATTACAGGAGCGAGTACAGGAATCGGAAAGGCATGTGCTCAGCGTTTTGCAAAAGAAAAAGCAAAGATCACTGTCAATTATTTTACTGAAAAGGGCAATGAAGTGGAAGAACTGCTTCAAGAGCTGAGAGATCTCGGTGGAGAAGCGATCGCGGTTCAGGGAGATGTAACGAAAGAGGAAGATATTAAAAATATGGTCGAACGCACAGTGGAGAACTTCGGAAGACTGGATATCATGATTAATAACGCAGGTATCGAAAACGAGGTTCCCTCTCACGAGCTTTCTCTTGAGGATTGGAATAAAGTAATCGCAACCAATCTTACCGGACAGTTTCTTGGCTGCCGCGAAGCGATCTCCTATTTTCTGAAGAATAACATTGAGGGCTGCATCATTAACATGTCGAGTGTACACGAGATCATTCCTTGGCCGCACTTTGTGCACTATGCAGCAAGCAAAGGCGGTGTGAAACTTATGACCGAAACGTTGGCGATGGAGTACGCACCGAAGAAAATCAGGGTCAATGCCATTGCCCCAGGGGCGATCAACACACCGATCAATGCCGAAAAGTTTTCAGATCCCGGTAAAAAAGCGGATGTTGAAAAGTTAATTCCAATGGGATATATCGCTGAACCGGAGGAAATTTCGTCGGTCGCTGTATGGCTCGCTTCCAGGGAGTCAAGGTATGTTACGGGCCATACACTCGTCGCTGACGGTGGAATGACGTTATATCCATCGTTTCAGGCAGGCCGGGGTTAAGGATAAAATGAATAATCATCCCAGGACAAACCGTCTGTTCGACGGTTTGTCCTTTTTTGTGGCAGCATCTTTCCGCTGCAGCCCCGCTTCGCAAATTTTATTAAAATGTGATAGGATAATAGAATGCTACATAAGATGTCCGTAACTGGAGGTAATATAGATGAGCATTGATGCGATTTTGCAGAAAGCCCTTGATGGCAGACGATTAACTGTCGAGGATGCGGTTGCACTATATGAGAGTGATGAAGTTGAAAAAATGGGTGAGGCAGCCGATGTGATCATGAAGCGCTGGCATCCAGAGCCGATCACAACGTTTGTCATTGGTCGAAACGTAAACTACACGAATTTTTGTGATACATACTGCCGTTTCTGTGCCTTCTATCGCCCGCCTGGAAGCAAGGAAGGTTATGTTTTGGATGATGAAGTGATCTTCCAAAAAATCCAGGAAACGATCGATGTTGGAGGAACAGAGATCTTGATGCAGGGTGGAACAAATCCAAATCTTCCATTCTCCTATTACACGGATCTGCTTCGCAATATTAAAAAGCGCTTTGATATTACGATGCACTCTTTCTCTCCGGCAGAGATCTGGAAGATGGTTGAAGTCTCAGGCCTTTCGTTGGAAGAAGTCCTGAAAGAGCTGAAGGAAGCAGGGCTAGATTCGCTGCCTGGCGGAGGAGCTGAAATCCTGGATGACCGTACGAGGAAAAAAATCAGCCGTCTGAAAGGGTCATGGACTGAGTGGATCGACTGCATGAAAACCGCGAAGAAAGTCGGCCTTCATTCCACGGCAACGATGGTTATCGGTTTCGGCGAGACATTTGAAGAGAGAGCGCTGCATCTGCAGCGTGTTCGTGATGCCCAGGATGAAACGAACTGTTTTCTTGCCTTCATCTCCTGGACGTTCCAGCCCGATAACACGAACTTAAAGGGTGAGAAAACAACACCGGGTGAATATCTTAAAAATGTTGCGATCTCACGCCTGTTCCTGGATAATATCCCTAACTTCCAGTCTTCATGGGTGACAATGGGTCCAGAAGTCGGAAAGAAATCTCTGCATTATGGCTGCAATGATTTTGGAAGCACAATGATGGAAGAGAATGTGGTTTCGGCGGCAGGAACGACGCATAAGGTCAACACGAACCTGACACTGCGCCTCATCCGTGAAGCGGGCAAAATTCCTGCCCAGCGTAATACCAAATACGAAATACTTCGTGTGTTCAATGAAGAAGAAACTGCCGAAAAAGATTTCGTCATGCAGAACTAACTAAACATTTAAAATCCCCGCCCGCTGGGTGAGGATTTTTTTTATCATAAAATTAATTATTGGAATATTTTTATTTTTAATAATTTTGTTATAATAGGGGGGATTACATAAATTAAGGGGGAAAAAGAATGAAAAAAGTGGTGTTATTATTAACGCTGATGAGTTTGCTGGCACTGGCGGCATGCGGGGGCAAGTCGACATCGACACCAGGAAGTGCGTCGGGTGAGGAATTCGTAGTTGGAACAGATGCGGCATATGCACCGTTTGAGTACTTAAAGGACGGGAAAATTGTCGGATTTGATGTTGATTTGCTCAAGGCTGTAATGAAAGAAGCCAAGCTGGATTATAAACTAAAAAACACGGGATGGGAACCACTGTTTGCATCACTGCGAGATGAACAAGTGCAGGCTGGGATCTCAGCCATCACGATCAATGACAAAAGAAAACAATCTTATGATTTCTCCACACCTTACTTTGAATCCATCAATAAAATCCTCACGAAACAAGAATCAAATATAAAAAGTGTAGACGATTTAAAAGGGAAAAAAGTCAGTGTCCAAAACGGTACAACAGGGCAGGAGGCGTTAGAGAAGAAGTTCGGGAAAGACAATGCCTCGGTAAAAAAATATGAATCCAACGTATTAGCCATTCAAGCATTGCTGAATGGAGAAGTGGATGCAGTGGTTGCAGATAACACAGTAGTAGACGAATATGCAAAAAACAATCCTGATAAAAAACTTGTCGTTGTAAATGACAAAACGAACTTTGAATCCGAATATTACGGGATAGCGCTTCCGAAAGGAAGTAAAGACAAAGCAACAGTGGATAAAGCTTTGAAAAAGGTCATTGAAGATGGAACATACACAAAAATTTATAAGAAATGGTTTAAAGTTGAACCAAACCTTGATGCACTCAAAAAATAAACCTGCATGATGACCGGAGGAACACATGGATTTTAAATTTGACCTTATCGAAAAATACATGCCTTTTTTTATCAGAGGGACATGGATTACGATTGAAATTTCAGTCGCGAGCATTATTTTGGGCACTGTGCTCGGCCTGTTGATTGCCCTCGGGAAAATGTCTTCTGTTCAGATCATTCGGCAGCCTTTCATATGGTACATCAACTTTTTCCGGGGAACACCGCTTCTCGTGCAAATCCTGCTGATCCATTTTGCTGTGATGCCATTGTTTATGAAACCTCCTGTAGCGCTTATATCCGCGATAACAGCACTTTCTCTGAATGCTGCTGCATATATCGCGGAAATATTCCGGGCAGGTATTCAATCCATTGATAAAGGACAGACAGAAGCGGCACGTTCATTGGGGATGACACATGGGCAGACCATGAAGCATATCATCATTCCCCAGGCTTCCAAACGCATGATTCCTCCACTAGGCAACGAGTTTATCGTTCTTATTAAGGACTCTTCACTGGCAGCCATTATCGCAACGGAAGAACTGATGTATTGGGGAAGAGCGATGATGGGTGAATATTACCGTCCATGGGAGCCGTTTTTAACGGTAGCGCTGATCTACCTGATTCTTACTCTGACTTTGACACAGCTTCTAAACTTTCTTGAACGCAAATATGCACTGGATTAAACCGCAGCAGGGAAACCTGCTGTTTTTTAATTAATCTTTGAAAAGAGTTCATTTTTCATGGCTTTGTCCCATATAGTGTAACATCGAGTGTTTGGGGGAGGGACAGGGTTGGCCGAACTTATTTTTGCAGATTATGAAGAAAATAACCAATTACAAAAGGAACTGACGCAGATTGCTCGATCACTTCATATAAAACCTTCCTTTGTAGAAGTAAAAAGCCGCTCGTTACTGGTAAATACCGCAGAGCATCTGGATTCTATTGTTCAGGTGCTGGCTTGTTATACTCGAAAAAAGCTGGAGGAATCGCGCATCCTTTATTTTATTGAACATTTTTTTTGTTTTACTGATAAACAAGAGCAGGCAGAGATTGCTGCGATCGCCAAGCAATTTATCGAGCAGGAGCGAGAGGAAGTGCCCGCGGTAAAAGAACTGGATACTTGCGATTATCATGTAAAGGAAGCATGGAGGAAAATATTATCCGAAAAAGAGCTGTCGTTTACCTTTGAATCGTTTGTACAGTTCCGTTTGAAGGAGTACCTTGATCTTCTTCAAGTTTACGTCGAATGTGCGATTGATGAATATAAACTCGAGCTCGAGTATCAATCTTTCATCGAACAATTGAGAAAATGTGCGGCTGATCAGCCATTTCTTACTTCAGAAATTCATGTGGCGTTCGATGGAAAATTTAAGCTGTACGATGATCAATTCAGGCGGTATAGTGAAAAGGTCCTGCAGCTCATGCATGAGCGAGCATTGGTTCTGACGAAAGAGTTTGACCTTGACGAAAAAGTACTGGGTCCGATCATGGGTTTAGCTCCGGAAGTGCTGTATTTGTACCTGGAAGAGGAAAATCATGGCATGATACATACATTGCAGAACGTCTTTCAGGAAAGACTGATTAAAAAGCCCTTGAAACTGTTTTATGCCTTCCGGAATAAATTTCTCGAAAAGATGGACGGAAGATAAGGATTGCTCTTGATTTTGCAAGACAGTATGAATATAATAATTGTATCAATTGGATACCAGAATCAGTAAAGATAAGGACAACGGATATTTTTTACGGTTTATAGAGAGAGATGCCTGAGGCTGAAAGCATCTTAACACGGAAAAATTTCTTACCCCCTTTGAACTTCAGCGGTGAAGCAAAGTAATCGCTGACGGCCCAAAGCCGTTAATTCTTGACCGAGTGCCATTGCACAATAGTGCGGTGGAACAAGGGTGGAACCACGAGTACAACACTCGTCCCTTTTTGTGGACGGGTGTTTTTTGTATTTTATTTTAATTTTTGACCAAGGAGAGATAAACAATGACAGACATTAAGCTTACATTTCCTGATGGCTCTGTCCGTGAGTACCCGAAAGGAATCACTGCAGAACAAGTAGCGGAGTCCATCAGTTCCAGTCTGAAGAAAAAATCGGTTGCCGGTAAAGTAAACGGGGAATTGTATGATTTCACCCGTCCGATTGAGGTGGATGCATCCATTGAGATCGTTCCTCAAGATTCACCGGAAGGGCTTGAGATGACACGCCACAGTACAGCACACTTAATGGCACAAGCGATTAAACGCATCTATAAGGATGTAAAACTAGGTATTGGGCCTGTTATTGAAAACGGGTTTTACTATGATATCGATCTCGCAGAAGCGCTGACACCCGAAGATCTTCCGAAGATTGAGAAGGAAATGAAAAAGATCGTAAGCGAAAACCTTCCGATTGTTCGTAAAGAAGTCAGCAGGGAAGAAGCGATCGCCATCTTTGAAGGCATTAACGATCACCTGAAACTGGAGCTTATTCGTGACCTTCCGGAGGATGCCGTAATTACAATCTACGAGCAAGGCGAATTTTTTGACCTTTGCCGCGGGCCACATGTTCCTTCCACAGGGAAGATCAAATCCTTTAAGCTGATGAGCATTTCAGGGGCATATTGGAGAGGGGACAGCGACAACCAGATGCTTCAGCGTATTTATGGGGCTGCGTTCCTTAACCAAAAAGAGCTGGATCAGCATCTTGTCTACCTTCAGGAGGCAAAAGAGCGCGATCACCGTAAACTCGGGAAAGAGCTCGATCTTTTCACCGTTTCCCAAAAAATTGGACAAGGCCTGCCCGTTTGGCTTCCCAAGGGTGCGACCATCCGCCGTATCATCGAGCGCTATATTGTAGATACAGAAGTAAGACTTGGCTATGACCATGTATACACACCTCACCTGGGAAGCGTAGAGCTTTATAAAACATCAGGCCACTGGGATCACTATAAAGAAGACATGTATCCTGCCATTGAGATGGACAACGAGCAGCTCGTTCTGCGCCCGATGAACTGTCCGCACCATATGATGGTGTTCAAGAACAGCATGCACAGCTATCGTGACCTTCCGATCCGGATAGCGGAGCTTGGCACGATGCACCGCCATGAGATGTCTGGAGCATTGGCTGGCTTACAGCGTGTTCGTTCCATGACATTGAACGATGCTCATATCTTTGCGCGTCCTGACCAATTAAAAGATGAGTTCATCCGCGTAGTAAAGCTTATTCAGCGCGTGTACAAAGACTTCGGCATTACTGAATATAAGTTCCGTCTTTCATACCGCGATCCTGAAGATAAGGAAAAATATGTAAACAACGATGAGATGTGGGAAAAAGCACAGGCTCTCCTTAAAGAAACAATGGAAGATATGGATTTGGATTATGTAGAAGCAGAAGGAGAGGCGGCATTCTATGGTCCGAAGCTTGATGTTCAGGTAAAAACAGCTCTCGGAAAAGAAGAGACGCTCTCTACCGTTCAGCTTGACTTCCATTTGCCGGAGCGCTTCGATTTAACGTATAAAGGCAGCGACGGCAAAGATCACCGCCCTGTTGTCATTCACCGCGGTGTCGTTTCAACAATGGAACGCTTTGTTGCCTTCCTGATTGAAGAATACAAAGGCGCATTCCCGGTATGGCTTGCACCTGTACAGGTTCAGATTATCCCTGTATCCGCTGTTCATGAAGAGTATGCGAGAAAGATCAGCGATGAATTGCTGGAAGAAGGCATTCGCGTGGAAGTCGACAATCGTGACGAAAAGCTTGGATATAAAATCCGTGAAGCTCAAATGCAAAAAATACCGTACATGCTCGTACTTGGCGATCAGGAAATCGCAGATCAAGCTGTAAACGTCCGCAAGTATGGTGAGCAAAAATCAGAAACTGTTTCTTTTGAAGCGTTCAAATCAAGTATACTTGAGCAAGTGAATAAAAGAGGATAGTTCAGCAGAACTGCGAAGTCCATTCGCAGTTCTTTTTTTACTTGCAATGTTCAAAAGGTTCATGTAAAATAAACTCTGTTGTGAAAAATAAGAACAGTAGTTGACAAGGTGTTCTTGACAATGGTATATTAACTTAGGTAATTAAATAGTTGAGTTTCGAACCAAAGCAGAAGCACCCGCTTCTCACCTGTCCAACGCGTACGCAGTTGGCTGGTCGACCGAACTTTCAGAAATGATGATGAGGTAGTGTGGGTGCAGTATGCGCCGACGCTTTTTTATTTGTTTACAAAATGCTGAGTGGAACTGACTCACATAAATTCTTGGAGGTGACTTACTATTAGTAAGGACATGTCTGTCAATGAGGGCATCCGTGCTCGTGAAGTAAGACTTATCGGGGCTGATGGCAGCCAGCTAGGGATTAAAACACGTCATGAAGCTCTTGATATTGCGGCAAATGCCAATCTTGATCTTGTGCTTGTTGCTCCTAACGCAAAACCGCCGGTATGCCGAATCATGGACTACGGTAAGTTTAAGTTTGAGCAGCAAAAGAAAGACAGAGAAGCGCGTAAGAATCAAAAGATTGTTACAACGAAAGAAATTCGCTTGAGCCCTACAATTGAGGAACATGATTTTAACACAAAGCTTAGAAATGCCCGCAAGTTCCTTGAAAAAGGCGATAAAGTGAAAGCAAGCATTCGTTTCCGTGGCCGTGCGATCACGCACTCCTCAATCGGAAAAACTGTGCTTGAAAAATTGGCTAAAGAATGTGAAGACGTTGCTACGGTTGAAGTTCGACCTAAGATGGAAGGCCGGAGCATGTTCCTCATTTTAGCACCAACAACCGAAAAATAATCATTATCAGGGAGGAATCCAATCATGCCTAAAATGAAAACACATAAAGGTGCTGCAAAGCGCTTCAGAAAGACTGGTACAGGTAAACTTAAGCGTGCTCGTGCGTTTACAAGCCATTTGTTCGCTAACAAATCTACAAAAGCTAAGCGTAAACTTCGTAAAGCTAAGATTGTTACAAGCGGAGACTTCAAACGTATCCGTACACTATTGACTTACAAGAAAAAATAAGAATCGATTCACATATATCTAGGAGGGTTTTAAAATGCCAAGAGTAAAAGGTGGCTATGTGTCACGTCGTCGTCGTAAAAAAGTATTGAAGTTAGCTAAAGGTTATTTCGGATCCAAACATAAGTTATTTAAAGTTGCTCAACAGCAAGTTTTCAAATCTCTTATGTATGCATACCGTGACCGCCGTCAAAAGAAACGTGATTTCCGTAAACTTTGGATCACTCGTATCAACGCAGCGGCTCGCACAAACGGTCTTTCTTACAGCCGTTTAATGCATGGCCTAAAAGTTGCAGGCATTGACATCAACCGTAAAATGCTTGCTGAAATCGCTGTTTCTGATGAAAAAGCATTCGCTGAACTTGCTTCTAAAGCAAAAGACAGCCTAAAAGCATAAGTTAAGCACCCAAAAAGCCATTTTCCATGAAGGAAATGGCTTTTTTAATTAGATTCAGCTTTCATAGAATAAAGGAGAATTGATTGGTATGATCTACATTTATCTGGTACTTATTAATATCATTGCCTTCTGGCTGATGCATCATGATAAAGAAGCGGCAAAGGCAGGAAAGTGGCGGACGCCAGAACGCCGGCTTTGGCTGGTGGCGATCATTGGAGGTGCCTGCGGCATCTGGGCCGGTATGGCACAATTCCGGCATAAAACCAAGCATCCAAGCTTTCAGATCGGGGTGCCCCTGCTCGTGCTGGCCGATTTTTTCATCGTTGCCAGGTACTTCATCTAACGATATTTCAATCCTGCTGCAGATAACGTTTATCTTTAAGGAAAAGCCTCCAGAATACATAGAAGCCAGGTGTCAGGATGGCTAAACCGACCGCATACATGATCATGAGTGAATAGAACGTTTCCTTTGCCGTAAACGCATCGTAAATGGTCAGGTTCGGATAAACAATATAAGGCAGGTGGGCCATGCCGTATCCATAGCTGGCAAAGCCGTATTGAGCAACAATGGCCAGGAGGGTAACACGCGGTTTACCCCTTGTTTGTCCGTCTTTGTTCCTCAGCCAAAGAGAACAATAGCCGACGACAAATGCTATGAGGGAGAGGATGAACCAAATTCGTTGATCATACAGATTATCGAGCAGCCAGCCGGCTTCAGGCTGTATCACCAGCAGGGTGATCACGGCCGCCAGAAGGGTAGAAGGGCCGAGCAGCAATGCATTTCTCCTGTAGAGCCTATAGGCATCTTCCTGCTTTGAAACCCTTGAGTAATCCGCAAGAAACAAGGAAGAGAGGAACAGCTCAGACGTGAGTCCAAACAAAATGTACATATATAAAGAAGGACTCGAAAACAGCTTTCCAAGGAGAAGTGTATCTCTTCCGTTCATTCCTTCAATAAATCCGCCCTGGCTAACAGGCAGTACCGTTATTAGCAAGGCGGGAATCAAAACACCGCACAAACCGGAGATAATAAACATCGTTTTGCGGTATCCTTGAACGGAAAAGGAAAATACCATAAAAGCACTCCGAATAGAAAGCAAAAATAAGATCAGAGAAATCGGAATCAAGAGAACGGTTCCAAGTGTAAATGCTCCCTTCGGAAAGAAGCCAACGAAGGCGACGACGAGAAGGACGAGAAAGACGTTTGTAATCTCCCAGGTCGGTGAAAGGAACCGGTTCGCAATTTTTCCGGCAAAAGACCGGTGCTCGTTGTAAACCATCGCCCAGAACCCTGCTCCGAAATCAATGGATCCAAAAATGCTATAGATAAAGATAAAGGTCCATAAGACCAATATGGCAATGACTTCTTCGTTCATAATGCTCCCTCTTTCATCAATTAATAGCCAGGGTATTTTTCAAAGTCTTTGGAAACCGGGTGTCTTTTAAAGTAGCTTGTAAGAATCAGGATGGTCAGGACGCTGAGCAGCAGGTAGAGACCGATGAACAGGAGAAACAGTGGGGCAAGGTTTTCAGATTGTGTAGCCGCCTCTGCAGTGGTCTGAACTCTGTAGATCGTCCACGGCTGTCTTCCGCTGCAGCTGAATATCCACCCGAATTCGATGCCCAGCATGGATAGGGGACCTGAAAAGATTAAGATGAACAGAAGCCATTTAGGAAATGGCTTCTGTTTTCTCTTGCCGTAATACCACCAGAAAAACAGGGCGACAGCAGCCAGGGCCAGCAAAAGAAAACCGATGCCTACCATAACATTAAAGAGGGTGTGAACATAAAAAGGCGGCCAGGTCTCACGCGGGAATTCATAGAGTCCTTTAACCTCTGTATCGAACTTGCCGGCCGCGAGCCAGCTGAGCATCCATGGAAGTTCTATACCATATTTTACTTCCTCCGTCTTCGGATCAGTGAACCCTCCGATCGCAAGCGGTGCATACCGCTGGGTTTTAAATAATCCTTCAGCGGCAGCAAGCTTCTCAGGTGAATGCTCATGCAGAATCTGTGCAGAGTGGTGGCCTGAAAAACTTGAAATCAATGAAAAAGTCAAACCTACAATAAGGGCGAGTAAAAATCCCTTTTTATGATAAGCGGATTCATTCTTGGAGAGTTTTCCTCTCAGAAGCTTATAAGCTCCTACAGATGCTACGGCAAAACCACCGGTCATATAGGCGGTCACCGATACGTGGAAGGCAGATGAAAGGAAGCTTGGATTGAAAAAGGCGTCCCAGGGATGAACATCAAAAATCGTGCCGTCCTTCGTGATCTTAAAGCCGTCAGGGGTATTCATCCACGTGTTAACGGCGGTGATCAGAATGGCAGATGCTACTGCGCCAAATGCTACAAGGATCACAGAGATGATCCTGAAATACTTCGGCAGCCTGTCCGCTGCGTAAACGTAGATGGACATGAACAAGGCTTCGATAAAGAAGGCAAACAGTTCAATTTGGAAGGGGAGGGAGATGACCTTTCCTACAATCTCCATAAATCCCGGCCAAAGCAAGGACAGCTGTACACCGACGATCGTACCTGAGGGAATAGCGACACCGAGCAGCACAGCAAAAGCTTTTGTCCAGCGCTTGGCCATAATGGCATAATCATTGTCTTTTTTTACATGATGAAGGATTTCCGCGATTACGATCATCAGGGGAATTCCAACGCCAAGAGTTGCAAAAATGATATGAAAGGCAAGAGACGTACCGAAAAAAGCACGAGCCAGCACAACTGTATCCAAATAAACCACTCCTCAAACAAATGGTTTCATGTAAAATAAAACCATCTTTTCTAATCTTTAACTTGTCATAAAAGACATGTAAATATTCATGGATTTGGGAGTAGGAAGAGAATAACTGCTCGTCTTATGTCATAAGATGGCGATAAAGGGGGGTTGAAACATGCAGCATGAGCTCGCAGAAATCCTTAATATTCTGAAGTTTGCAGGTATTTTTGCTCCTGTCTTTTTTATTCTGCTCCATATGATGAGGCAGTTTCTTTTTCTGCCTGTAGGTTTGATCTGTATGGCAGGCGGGGTTCTGTTCGGATCGGTCTATGGAACGCTCTATTCCATCATCGGCATCACCCTGTCCAGCCTGCTGTTCTACGGACTGCTGAAAAGAATGCCGAATTCACTCAACCGGTTTATGAAAATCAAGCGGAAAATCGTAGGCAAACGAATGCCGTTCTCGATCGGCCAGATTGCTATATTAAAGCTTATCCCTTTCATCCATTTTTCTCTGCTTTCCCTTTTGGTTCTGGAGATAACAAAAGGTTTTAAGGAATATACTAAAGCAAGCGTGGTGTCCAACGTTCCGCTTGCCTTCATGTACTCTACGTTCGGTCATTACATCTTTCATCTCTCCGTCGTGTGGGGAATCGGAATTGCTGCCATGATGCTCGTCTTCTTTCATCTCTTGAGAACGAAAGAATGGATCGTAAAATGGGAGGATTTCTTTGAAAAAGAAAAAGGAAAAACTCCAGCCAAAAGTGCATGATCATGTGGAAACAGCCTCAGGGACACTCACCTGGGGTTTTTGTTATAATGAGCGAAAGGAGTGGATAACGTGGGTTTTAAAGAATTATTTGAAATGCAGAATCAGCTGAATGAACGAATTGTTCAGGAGCACGCTCTACATAACGAAGATTTATACGATAAGAGACTTCTCGCCTTGCTTGTCGAGCTTGGGGAGTTGGCGAACGAAACCCGGTGTTTTAAATATTGGAGTGTAAAGCCACCGTCTTCGGACAGCGTCATTTTAGAGGAATATGTGGACGGGCTGCACTTTGTGCTGTCTGTCGGACTCGATCACGGCCTGCAGGATGCGATAAAGGAAGGAACAGTTGTCAGCGAAGATCTGACGTCCCAGTTCCTGTGCCTTTACCGCACAATCAGCGAGCTTCAAGGTAAAAAAGATACCCAACTGTTCAGCCGATTATTTTCTGAATACCTCGGGCTTGGACATCTCCTCGGTTTTACGGAAGAAACAATCTTCAAAGGGTATTATTCCAAAAACCAAGTCAACCACCAAAGGCAGGATGAAGGTTATTAGGCTGAAAACTGAAGTTCGTTTTCAGCCCTCGGAGCTGTAGCTAAACAATAACAAAAATCCCGGGAAGCGACACCCGGGATTCTTGTTATTTTAAACCGTTGGATAAGGTAGAAAGCATCTCTTCCTTTTTCTGGTTGTCTGATTCTTTCCAGATCACTTCAAACAGTACGCCGAGACCAGGAAGCATTTTTTCTTCACCGCTCTGGATCGCGTCAATGATCGTACTCTCCAATTGTTCTTTGTTGTTTCCAGACACGTTGGCCAGAACTGCTTTACGGATATCGATATCCATCATTATCACCTCAAACAGATTTATTTCATAAAGTTTGTGCCTATTTCCTAGTTTTTATTAAGGGCCGATGGATTATGTATCATTTTGAAGATATAATAAAAAAAGTTGAGAGAGATTAAAGGATGGTTAGATCGGATGAAACGGATTGAATCAGAACAAAATGCTTCCATTAAACAATGGAAAAAGCTATACACAAGAAAAGAACGGGATAAATCCGGGCAATTTATCATTGAGGGGCCGCATCTTATTGAAGAAGCGATCAATCATAATGTCCAGATCGCCCATTTGATAGTAGAGGAATCATATCGCCTTCCTGCTGAATGGGAACAGATGCGCCTTGATCCATGGATCGTTACTAAAAAAATAATGGGAATGCTGAGCGATACAGAACATCCGCAAGGCGTCTTGGCCATCTGCCGCATGAGCTCAAACGAACTGCAAATAAAAGCCGGCGGGAAATATCTATTTGTTGACGGCGTCCAGGATCCGGGGAACCTCGGTACGATCATTCGTACGGCCGATGCTTCGGGTCTTGATGGGGTTGTGCTCGGAGAAGGTACAGTTGATGTCTACAACAGTAAGGTCCTTCGCTCTACACAAGGATCGTTGTTTCACCTTCCTGTTGTAAAAGGAAAATTAGAAGAATGGATGGATGAGTGCAAGCAGATGGAAGTCCCGGTCTATGTTTCTGCGTTAAAAGGGGCCCAATCTCTTCATGACGTTAATTCTTCCGGTTCGTTCGCGCTCGTTGTCGGCAACGAGGGCAGCGGGGTCCGAACCGAGATTATGGAGTCTGCAGACCAGCTTGTTTATATCCCGATGTTCGGCAACGCTGAATCGCTAAATGTGGCGGTTGCGGCAGGTATCATGTTGTATGAACTTCAGAAGAACGGTCAATAACGAAAAGGAATACCGTAATAAGACAGATTGGCGATTGCACAGTCCACGAAGTTCATCTATAATAAAAACAGCTGAATAAATGAAATGCAATGATGGAGAGTAGTACATAAAAGCTCGCCGCCAAGGGAGGAAACATCTCGACTGAAAGTGTTTCTGCGGTAGAATTTATCGAATTCACTCCTGAGCAGTCGCCTGAACCGACAGTAGGGCGGACCGGACCAAGTCCGTTATGTGAACGAAGTGAACAAGTGAGGGCCTTGGCCTGAAAACTTGGTAAATCTGGGTGGTACCGCGAATCCTCGTCCCTTTTATGGACGGGGATTTTTTATTTTCAAGGCTGTCAGGCTTTGAAATGAGTCATGAATATGAGGAGGCAAATGTTATGCAGGACCGATTGCAGGCATTAAAGGAAGAGGCATTGCTGAAAATCCAGCAGGCGAATGAACTGAAAGAACTACAGGAGATTAAAGTTTCTTATTTGGGTAAAAAAGGCCCAATCACTGAAGTGCTAAAAGGAATGGGAAAATTGTCTCCAGAGGAGCGTCCAGTGATCGGCGCTTATGCCAATGAAGTAAGGGATGCTATTACAGCAGCGCTCGATACAAAGATCAGACAGCTGGAGCAAGCAGCTATTGAAGAAAAGCTGAATAAAGAAGCGATCGATGTGACGCTTCCCGGCCGTCCGGTAAGGAAAGGAAATTCACATCCGTTAACAGCGGTCATCGAAGAAATAGAAGATCTTTTCTTAACGATGGGCTTTACCGTAGCAGAGGGTCCTGAAGTGGAGACCGATTATTACAATTTTGAAGCCTTGAACCTGCCGAAAGGCCATCCGGCTAGAGACATGCAGGACTCTTTCTTTATTACAGAGGACATTCTCCTGCGTACCCAGACTTCCCCTGTACAGGCAAGAACGATGGAAAAGCATCATGGAAGAGGGCCGGTTAAAATCATCTCTCCCGGAAAAGTTTACAGGCGGGATGATGATGATGCTACCCACTCTCATCAGTTCATGCAGATTGAAGGACTTGTCGTTGACGAGAACGTCCGATTGAGCGATTTAAAAGGTGTGCTCGAAACCTTCGCGAAAAAAATGTTCGGTGAGGATCGCAAAATTCGATTGCGTCCGAGCTTCTTCCCGTTCACTGAGCCTTCCGTTGAAATGGACATTTCCTGTTTTAAATGCGGCGGGAAAGGCTGCTCGATCTGTAAGCATACGGGATGGATCGAGATCCTCGGAGCCGGTATGGTGCATCCGAACGTATTGGAGATGGCTGGCTTTGACTCTAAGAAATACACAGGGTTTGCATTTGGAATGGGCCCTGAGCGGATCGCCATGCTCAAGTACGGCATCGATGATATCCGTCATTTTTACACCAATGATCTTCGTTTCTTAAAACAATTCAAAAAGGCATAAGGAGGGGAACCCTGTGTTAGTTTCATATAACTGGCTGAAAGAGTATGTAAATATTGATATCACGGCTGCAGAGCTGGGTGAAAAAATTACGAAAAGTGGAATTGAAGTAGAAATCGTGGAGTCCCTCAACAAAGGGATCACTGGAGTGATCGTTGGACATGTGCTGGAATGTGTTCAGCACCCGAACGCGGATAAGCTACGGGTCTGTAAAGTTGACATCGGTGCAGAAGAACCGGTACAGATTGTATGCGGCGCACCAAACGTGGCTGCGGGACAAAAAGTTCCGGTCGCGCAGGTAGGTGCCGTACTTCCTGGGAATTTCAAGATTAAAAAGGCGAAACTTCGCGGAGAAGCGTCACATGGGATGATCTGTTCCCTCACTGAACTGGGTGTGGATACCAAACTGGTGCCAAAAGAGTATTCGGCCGGAATATTCGTCATGCCTTCTGATGCACAAGTTGGCAGCGATGCTTTGAGCTACTTGAACCTGGATGACTATGTTCTTGAGCTTGGGTTGACACCAAACCGTGCAGACTGCTTGAACATGATTGGTGTCGCATATGAAGTAGCAGCCATTCTTAACGAAGAACTGCGGCTGCCTGAAGTTCCACTTGAACATACCGGTGAAAAAGCTTCAGATTATATTTCAGTAAAAGTTGATGCAACAGAAGACAATCCTTACTATGGAGCGATGCTGATCAAGAATGTTTCTATCGGGCCATCACCTCTTTGGATGCAAAACCGGTTGATTGCAGCGGGAATCCGTCCGATTAATAATGTGGTGGATATTACGAACTACGTATTGCTCGAATACGGACAGCCGCTTCATGCCTTTGACTATGACCGTTTCGGATCCAGGGAAGTGGTCGTCCGCCGAGCGAAAGACGGAGAAGAAATTGTGACGCTTGATGACACGGAAAGAAAATTAAACAGCAGCCATCTTGTCATCACCAATGGTGAAGTACCGGTTGCAGTAGCCGGTGTCATGGGCGGTGCAACATCGGAAGTTCAGGAAGATACTACGACAGTTCTGCTTGAAGCCGCTTATTTTGAAGGACAACGTGTAAGAGCTGCATCCAAGGATCTTGGGCTCCGAAGTGAAGCCAGTGCACGATATGAAAAAGGAATCGACCGCAACCGTGTGTACGAGGCAGCCCGCCGTGCTGCTTCCTTAATGGCGCAATATGCTGGAGGAGAAGTGGCGGAAGGCATTGTTGAGGATGGCGAACGCTCGGTAAGTGAAGGAACCGCTGAAGTCACCCGAACGAGAATTAACAGCTTGCTCGGAACAGCGATTGAAAACGAACAAATCAGTGAAATCTTCACAAGACTTCGTTTTCCATTTGAGGTACAGGGAGAAACATTCAAGGTTACCGTTCCCGCGAGAAGGCCGGATATTACCATTGATGCGGACCTTGTAGAGGAAGTGGGAAGAATCTATGGATATGACCGTATTCCTACCACGTATCTTGTAACAGAAAGCCGACCTGGCGGACTTAGCCCCTATCAGGCTGCCCGAAGAAAGGTTATGCGTTATCTTGAAGGCGCTGGACTGTATCAGGCTGTAACTTATGCACTGACCACTCCTGAAAAAGCAACCAGCTTCTCTTTTGTGAAGGAGCAGCAGGAAAATATACAAACCATTTCGGTTTCCCACCCGATGAGCGAGGAGCGGAGTACCCTTCGAAGCACACTCATTCCTCAGCTTCTTGAAGTGGTGCGCCATAATCATCACCGTTCACTTGATGATGTAGGTGTGTTTGAAATCAGTTCTGTCTTCTTTACCATTGAACAGCCGATCTCTGTTCTGCCTGAAGAGAAAACGTATCTCTCCGGTGCGCTCACAGGCCTTTGGAATATCCATCCTTGGCAGGGTGAAAAGAAGAGAACGGACTTTTTCGTGGTGAAAGGAATTCTTGAAGGATTGTTCGAAGAACTCGGATTAAGCAGCAGAATTTCTTTTGAGAGTGAAAGTTTGAAAGGGATGCATCCAGGAAGAACAGCAGTCATCAAGCTTGACAGCATCACGATCGGCCTGATCGGCCAGATACACCCGGGAACTCAAAAAGAATGGGATCTAAACGAAACTTACGTGTTTGAGATGGATCTGGATCAGTTAATCCAGACGATCGTTGAACCTACCGTTTATCAGACACTGCCTCGATTCCCTTCCATCACGAGAGATATCGCATTGGTGGTTGACAAGAACCTGCCTGCCGGAGATTTAAACACTGTCATTCATGAAGCGGGAGGAGCTCTTCTGAAAGAAAGCAGCTTGTTTGACTTGTATGAAGGCGAGCACATGGAGGAAGGCAAAAAGTCACTGGCCTTCTCATTAAAATATTTTGATCCTGAACGTACGCTTACGGATGAAGAAGTAACAAAAGCTCATGAAAACATTCTGCGCAGCCTGGAAGAACGATTCGGGGCTGAGCTTCGGAAATAATAGGCAAATAAAGACCCGCATCTCTCTCATTGAGAATGCGGGTTTTGTATTTGGGAAGCCGCTCAGCTTCGTTTGCCATCTGCTAGATTAAGCGCCTTTTTCGTGTTGGCAAAATGAATTTTCGCGATATCGTTAAGGTAATCCGGGCCGTATTTGCGGATTATTTCAGCCGCTTTTACATCCACCTTGCTGCCGGCGCCTTTAGGAATCTCAATACCTGTTTTTGCACTGATTTTATCCATCTCTTTAATAAATGCATAACGTGCGAGAATGGATGAGGCGGCTACGGACAAATGAAGAGATTCACCTTTAGTGGCGAAGAACACGTTGTTTTTTACGATGTTTCTTTCTCTTGAGAGATAATTAAAATAGACACCCGGCTCACAGAACTGATCCACTAAAATACCGTCTACGTGAAGGTCCTTTGTTTTTTCCAGCATGTTATGAAGGGCTTTGTTGTGCAGAAGAGCTTTCATTTTCCCTTGGCTCATTCGGTTTGCCTGAAGTTCGTTGTACTTTCGGTTGCTGAGGACGAGCAGACTGTACGGGATGGTATGCAGAAGATCCTTTGCGATGGCTGCGATCTGCTTGTCGTTCAGAAACTTTGAATCCTTTACTCCCAATTCTTTTGCCAGCTCGAGCTGTGACGCTGGAACATACGAAGCTACCACTGTAATCGGACCGAAATAATCACCCGTTCCCACTTCATCGCTTCCGATCAAGGATAGAGTACCCACGTTTTCAGGAGGGGCAAATGCATGGGAAGGTTTTGATTTACCAGGCTTCGGATCGGATGCTGCCGGTGCGGAGCCCCATTTTTGAGCTTCCATTTCGGCCGTCTTACCTTGAAACAGGACCTTGCCTGATTTATAGGCTGTAACCGTACAGCCTGCGGGTTTTGCCGTAAAAACACTTCCCGGGGGAGAAGAAGGCTGTATAAAAGCTTGGTAGGCTTCTTTCAGTTTATTGATTTCTTGGGTTGTCATTTTTAGTACCGTATTTGCCATCATCATGTTCCTTTTCATTGGATTTTTTTTTAGTAGGATTTGGATATAATGAAAGCTGGTTTTAGAACAAATATTTTCATAACTGTTCGCTTTCTGTTAAGATAATGATTAGAGTTCTTAGCTTATTTGCAGGTGAACTTATGATTGGAGGTAATTTTGTGGCGGAAGACAAAATGAAAGCAAGGACCATCGTGGAAATCTTTGGTCAAAAGTATACAGTAATAGGCACTGAGGCTTCCAGCCACATTCGTTCGGTTGCTGCAATGGTTGATGAAAAGATGCGGGACATCCAGCAGTATAATGCTGTATTGGATACGAAACAGCTTGCCGTACTCACAGCAGTAAATCTGATGAACGAATACTTAAAGACTAAAGAAGAGCTGGAAAAATTGCAACAGCAGATTAGGAAAGAGGATAAATAAATGTTAGATCTCATTTTAATTGTTTTACTCATTGCCGGATTTTTTATCGGACTGAAGCGCGGCCTTGTCATGCAGGTTATTCATCTCGTCGGCTTTATCGCAGCGTATGTGGTGGCTTATCTATACTTTGATGACCTTGCGCCTCATTTGAAGTTATGGATTCCATATCCTTCCATCGGCAATGATAGCCCGATGTCAACGATTCTTAGCAGCATTTCCTTAGAAGATGTGTATTACCGCGCCATTGCCTTTGCTCTCTTGTTCTTTGGGACAAAGATCATTCTGCAGATCGTAGGTAACATGCTGAACTTCATTGCGGATCTGCCGCTGCTCCGCACGGTTAACCGCTGGCTTGGAGGGATTTTAGGATTTGTCGAAGTTTACTTGATTTTGTTCTTGTTGCTTTACGTCGCTTCGTTAATCCCGTCCGGTTCGATCCACTCCGCTTACCAGGATTCCTTTATCGGACAGGGAATGGTGGAAAATACGCCAGTTTTCTCAGAAACGATCAAAGATTTGTGGTCCAAAAATATAGCGTAAAACTTCTCTTTAACAGAGAAGTTTTTTTACCGTGCATCGTTTATCAAGTCTTGTGAAAGAGGGTGTTCATTTGAATAAGAAGCAGGTAGTCCATGTCCTTGAAATGATCGCCGTTTATTTAGAGATCAAAGGGGAGAACTCTTTTAAAACTTCGGCCTACAGGAGGGCAGCCCAGGCGTTGGAATCCGATGATAGGAACATGCAGCAAATCGGGGATCCTTCCCAGTTAAAAGGAATCGGAAAAGGTACTGCGGCAGTCATTGCTGAACTGCTCGAAACAGGGAAGTCTTCGCTGCTTGAGGAATTGCAGGCCGAGGTTCCGTCTGGACTTTTAGTGATGCTTGACATTTCTGGGCTCGGCGGAAAAAAGATTGCCAAGCTCTATCAAGAACTGGGGATTACCGATATTGAAAGTCTGAAAAAGGCGTGTGAACAGGAAAAGGTCAGAGGACTCGCAGGATTTGGGAACAAGACAGAAGAGAAAATACTGGCCGCAATTGAGGAACTCGGAAAACGCCCCGAGCGGCTTCCCATCGCATTTATGCTTCCTGTTGCGGAAAAAATTGAAGAGCAGCTGAAGAACGTGGAAGGGATTGAGAAATTTTCGCTGGCTGGGAGTCTTCGCCGTTTTCGCGAGACGATTAAAGATCTGGATTTCATTCTCGCGGTTACCGATGCGGCTGCAGTAAAAGAACAGCTCGTCCAGCTCGAAGGCGTTTCTGATATCATCGCAAAAGGCGACACTAAAGTTTCTCTCCAATTTCAATACGAGTATCCGGTATCCGTGGATTTCAGACTCGTTTCCAAAGATCAGTATGCCTCCGCACTGCATCATTTCACTGGTTCGATGGAGCATAACGTGAAGATGAGGCAGCTGGCGAAAGAGCGTAACGAAAAAATCAGTGAATACGGTGTTGAAAATACAGAGACCGGCGAGGTCATGACATTTCCATCGGAAAAAGAATTCTATGCCCATTTCGGACTTCAGTGGATACCGCCGGAAGTCCGTGAGGGCGGAGATGAACTTGAGTTGTTTCGCGAGCCTCAGCGGCTGATCAAACCTGATGATATCAGGGGAGACCTTCATATGCACTCCACATGGAGCGATGGAGCGAACACGATCGAAGAAATGGCCGAAGCCGCAAGGGAAAAAGGGTACGAATTCATCGCGGTCACTGACCATTCCCAGTACTTGAGGGTAGCGAATGGACTGACTCCGGAGCGGCTGAGGCAGCAGCGAAAAGAGATTGACAGGCTGAACGAGAAGTACGATGATTTTAAAATTTTAGCCGGCGTGGAGATGGACATTCTGCCGGATGGTACACTGGATTTTGATGATGAACTCCTGGCTGAAATGGATCTTGTCATCGCTTCGATCCATTCTTCTTTTTCACAGAGCAGAGAGACGATCATGAAAAGGATGAAGACCGCGCTCAAAAGCCATCATGTGGATATTATTGCACATCCGACAGGGAGGGTGATCGGACGCCGTCCCGGTTATGATGTGGATTTGGATATGCTGATTGAAGTGGCGGCTGAAACGAATACCGCACTTGAACTGAACGCCCATCCAAGCCGGCTCGATCTGGCACCCGAATGGCTCAAGAAAGCACAGGATAAAGGTGTGAAAATTACGATCAATACAGATGCCCATTACCGGGAAACGCTGGGGCATATGGACATCGGTGTTTCTGTCGCCCGTAAAGGCTATATCCGGCCGGAAAATGTGTTGAACACCATGCCGATTCAAGAGTTGAAATCGTTTTTACAACGAAATGATAAACAAGAATAGAACGTCTCCTGGGAGGAGGAACTAATTTTGCAGGAACGAGTACTTCGTGTCTTAGAATATACAAAAATCATCGAACAGCTAAAAAAACATGCAAGCTCAAGCTTAGGTAAGCAGAAGGTTGAACAGCTGAAGCCCTCCGTTGAATATGAGGAGATCCGCCATTGGCAGGACAGCACTGATGAAGGAGTTAAGGTTCTCCGTTTAAAAGGACAGGCTCCGCTCGGCGGAATACGGGATATTCGAGCCAGTTTGAAGCGGTCACAGATCGGCGGCCTGCTCAATACGGATGAGCTTCTTGATGTAGCGACGACAGTGTATGGCGGTCGGCGGTTTAAGCGGTTTACAGAGGGAATGGTTGAGGATGGCATTGAATTGCCGATCCTTGAAGGCCTGGTGGAACAGATTGAGCCGCTCATTGATTTGGAGCAGGAAATCAAAGCATGCATTGACGACAACGGACATGTTATGGACAGTGCCAGTCCGGCCTTGCGAACAATTAGGGGCCAGCTCCGCACGTTTGAAGCGAGAGTGCGTGAGAAGTTGGAAAGCATGGTCCGTTCCTCAAGCTATCAAAAGATGCTATCCGATGCGATCATCACGATTCGAAATGATCGCTTCGTGCTGCCCGTTAAACAAGAATACCGAGGCAGCTTTGGCGGAATGGTACATGATCAGTCCGCATCGGGAGCCACGCTTTTTATTGAACCCCAGGCTGTAGTTGCGATAAATAACCAGTTGAAAGACGCAAAAGCCAAAGAGGCAAGAGAGATTGAAAAGATTCTCAAAGAACTTTCCATTTTAGTCGGGGAATCTGCTGAGCCTCTCGCTCACAATGTGGCGATTCTGTCGGAAATCGATTTTACTTTTGCCAAAGCGCAGTATAGCCGTGAGCTAAAAGCGACGAAACCGATCATGAACGATCGGGAATACATCTCCCTGCGCAAGGCAAGGCACCCTCTCATCGATCAGGATGCTGTCGTTCCGATCGATGTTGAGCTGGGCGGAACGTTTCAATCACTGATCATTACCGGACCCAATACAGGCGGGAAGACGGTTACGTTAAAAACGATCGGTCTGCTGTCGCTGATGGCTCAATCAGGCTTGCAGGTTCCTGCAGAAGAAGAGTCTGAGATGACCGTGTTCGAAGCAATTTATGCCGATATCGGCGATGAGCAATCTATTGAACAGTCATTAAGTACGTTTTCTTCTCATATGGTCAACATTGTTGATATCCTTAAAACCGTCAACTTTAAAAGCCTTGTGCTGTTTGATGAATTGGGTGCGGGGACAGATCCCCAGGAAGGTGCGGCGCTTGCGATCTCCATCTTGGATTATGTTTTTGAACGGGGAGCAAAAGTGATTGCCACCACACATTACAGCGAGTTAAAAGCGTACGCGTATAACCGGGAAGGGGTCATTAATGCGAGCGTAGAATTTAACGTGGAGACGCTGAGGCCGACCTACAAGCTGCTGATCGGTGTGCCGGGACGAAGCAACGCGTTTGAAATTTCCAGACGTCTAGGTTTGGAGCCTTCTATTATTGATGAGGCAAAATCGCAGATCAGTGATGAAGATAACAAAATTGATAACATGATCCGTTCGCTTGAAGATAACCAGAAACATGCCGAAGAAGAACGGGAGAATGCCATAAGGATCAGGAAGGAAGCAGAACAGTTAAAAGAGGATCTCGAAACAGAGCTGCAGCATCTTGACCGGGATCGTGACCGTTTGCTTGAAGAAGCCGAACGGAAGGCGGAAGAAGCCGTGGCGAATGCGCGAAGGACCGCTGAAGAAGTGATTAAAGAACTTCGGGAATATCAGAAAGAAGCGGGCAATGTGAAGGAACACCGATTGATCGATGCCCGTAAGAAGCTGGAGGAAGCCACTCCTTCACTTCGCTCGAAAAAGAAAAAAGCTGCTTCCACCAAACCAAAGTCTGCCTCGTTTAAACCAGGCGATGAGGTGAGAGTGCTGAGCTTTGGACAAAAAGGCCATATCATCAATAAAGTCAGCAACAGTGAATACCAGGTACAGATCGGTATTTTAAAAATGAACGTGTCACTGAGCGACCTGGAATTAATCAAGCAGACGAAGGAGAAAAAAACAGAGCCGAGAACGTTTGTAAAAGTACAGGGCAGTGATGACTCTGTTCGTCCTGAACTCGATCTTCGCGGAAAACGGTATGAGGATGCGATGCATGAAGTGGATAAGTATTTGGATGAAGCGATGCTAGCGGGATATCCTCAAGTTTCCATCATTCATGGGAAGGGCACAGGTGCCCTTCGTTCGGGTGTCCAGCAGCTGCTTAAATCACACCCTAATGTGAAATCGACACGAATGGGAGCGGCAAACGAAGGCGGAAGCGGAATAACCGTAGCGGTATTAAAATAATCGGAGGTCAGAGATGGACGTATCCCACAATCCGTTTATCCAAACGGCGGCAAATTACAGTGTAGTCGTACTTTTCCTCGTTATTTTTTTGGCAGTATTTGAAGTCGTCACCAGGTATCAGAACTGGGTGGAGATTAAAAAAGGAAATCTGGCCGTAGCGATGGCAACCGGCGGAAAGATATTCGGCATCGCGAATATTTTCCGCTATTCCATCGGGCAGAACGATTCCCTTCCTCAGATGATGGCATGGGGCCTATTCGGCTTTGTTCTGCTGCTGGCCGGATATTTTATCTTTGAATTTTTAACCCCGCGATTCAATATTGATGAAGAGATTGAAAACGATAACCGTGCCGTGGGTCTGATCTCCATGGTCATCTCCATCGGTTTGTCGTTTGTGATCGGTTCAGGGATTGATTAGGAGTGAAGCGTTGGTGGATACGTTATGGAAGGTTTTATTCATTTGCAGCGGAATTTTTATTCTCTTCGGCATCGTTTATTTAATTTTTTTAACATAAAGGAAATGAAATTGGATTTCCGCAGCTTTTAAGCAAAAAACCAGCCTCCCGGCTGGTTTTTTGTTTCAAGAAAATTCGGGTCCGCCATTGTAAACTGAAGTAGAGCTGATTTTGGCGTTCGAGCCGTGAGCGAAAAAGCTGAGGCAGGCAACGCCCGCCGAAGTTCTATTCAGTATTCGATCTCATCAAAATCAGCTGGCTGTGCAGTCAGCTGGTTGGTGTCTTTCATTCCGATTTCGCTTGCGATTTCTTGCTGTGATTTGATTTTGCCATGAGGGTGCTGGGTTTCTTTGCCCGCTTTCCAAGCTCCATCCCTTCTAGATTTTGAATGAGTCATGAATGTTAGCCTCCTTTGTTTTATTGTTTAGTATGCTGCGGAAAAAACAGGCTCATCCCCGCAAAAAAGTGCCAAAAGCACTATAAACTTTTTTAATTTTTAAAAAAATATGTTAAATTGTATACGTTTTCATTATAATGAAGATGAGAGAGTATTTTTTAGAAAGGCGTGAATCAAGGAGGAGGTAAAAGTGGAAAGAAGATGGCTTAACCATTATCCACCAGAAATCCCCAGTGAGGTTGACTATGAGGAACAACCCTTATTCACGTATTTAGAAGAAGCAGCCACTATAAACCCAGAAAAGACTGCTCTTCATTTTCTAGGTAAAGAAATGTCGTATCAACAGCTTTACGAGAGTGCTGTGAGATTTTCCAACGGGCTGTCTTCCCTCGGTATCGGCAAAGGCGACCGGGTAGCGATTATGCTTCCAAACTGTCCGCAGGCAGTTATTGCCTATTACGGCATCCTTCTCACGGGGGGAATCGTGGTTCAGACCAATCCCCTGTATACGGAACGAGAACTGAGCCACCAGCTCGAGGACAGCGGGGCATCTGCAATCGTCTGCCTTGATCAGCTCTTTTCAAGGGTTGCAGCTGTAAAAGAAATGACACAGCTCGAGCATATAATCGTGACGGGAATTAAGGATTATTTGCCCTTTCCCAAGAATTTGCTCTATCCGTTTGTACAGAAAAAACAAAAACCTTTTACGGTCGTTGATGTACAGTATGGCGGATGTGTTCATTCGTTTAAAGAGTTAGTCAGCAATAGTGAAAATCGGCGGATTCCAGTAGACATTCACCCAAAAGGAGATGTGGCGCTGCTCCAATACACAGGAGGGACGACTGGACCGGCAAAAGGTGTCATGCTGACTCATTCCAATTTGGTGGTGAATTCAAAACAATGCAGCATCTGGATTTATAAACACCGCGTGGGAGAAGAAGTGG
The DNA here is from genome assembly GCF_050468105.1 of Fictibacillus sp. NRS-1165. Lineage (NCBI taxonomy): Bacteria > Bacillati > Bacillota > Bacilli > Caryophanales > Fictibacillaceae > Fictibacillus > Fictibacillus sp. NRS-1165. Next base: position 45,328 of record NZ_JBDPNU010000043.1, on the reverse strand, counting down.
TACTCGCTGCTTTGCCTTTTTTCCATGTGTATGGAATGACGGTGGTGATGAATCAGGCCATCATGACACGGGCCAAACTGATCATTCTGCCGCGTTTTGATCCGAAGCAAGTACTGCAGACCATTCATAAGCAGCGGCCTACCTTGTTTCCGGGTGCGCCGACCATGTATATTGCTCTGCTGAATCATCCGGATTTAATGAAGTACGACCTTTCCTCCATTCAGGCTTGCATCAGCGGGTCTGCACCGCTGCCAAAAGAAGTTCAGCAAAAATTTCAAGCGGTCATTTCCGGAAGTCTGGTTGAGGGCTACGGCCTGACAGAAGCATCACCTGTTACTCACTCCAATCTGATCTATGGAAACCAGGTCAAAGGCAGTATCGGTCTGCCATGGCCAAATACGGAAGCTGCCATTTATTCAACGGAGCGCGGAGAGTTTGCGGAAGTTGGAGAAGTCGGCGAGTTATTGGTGCGAGGGCCTCAGGTGATGAAAGGCTACTGGAATCAGCCGGAGGAAACAGCTGCTGTTTTTAAAGATGGATGGCTTATGACCGGTGATATGGGATATATGGATAAGAACGGCTATTTTTATATCGTCGACAGGAAAAAAGATATGATCATCGCGGGAGGATATAATATATATCCACGCGAAATTGAAGAAGTCCTCTATGAGCATGAAGCGGTAAAGGAAGCCGTTGTCGTCGGAATTCCGGATCCCTATCGCGGCGAAACCGTTAAGGCGTTTATCGTGTTGAAAGAGAATGCCATTTGCACAGAGGAAACGCTCAATAAATATTGCCGAGAAAATTTGGCTGCGTTTAAGGTTCCGCGTGTATATGAATTCAGAAGCGAGCTTCCAAAAACGATGGTCGGAAAAATTCTAAGAAGAGTTTTATTGGAGGAAGAAAGAGCGAAAGAGCGGGAAACACAGGAGATATAGGGACCTTTATTAAAAAGGTCCTTGTTTTTTTATACAAACAAAGGAATAATAGAATTGACAGAAAAAAACGATTTGTTTTACAATTAAAATATGAATGAACAATCATTCAGTTTACAGCAGCTCGTTTGAAGTGAGGAGATTATCGTGAAGCGTAAAGGCCCAAAGTACGACAAAATTATTGATGCCGCAGTTAATGTTATTGCAGTCCATGGGTATCATCAGTCCCAAGTGTCAAAAATTGCAAAGCAGGCATCTGTAGCAGATGGGACGATCTATCTCTATTTTAAAAATAAAGAAGATCTGCTTGTTTCTGTTTTTAATGAAAAAATGGGAACCTTTATCGAAAGAACGGGGAGCGAGCTGAAAAGCAAAAAGTCGGCGACCGAAAAACTTTTAACTCTGATCGAGATGCACTTTCGTCTCTTGGATGCAGACCACCAGCTATCCATCGTCACACAGCTGGAGCTTCGGCAGACCAACCGGGCATTAAGGGCAAAGATCGGGGAAGTGCTGAAACGATATCTATCCCTGATCGACCTTATCCTGAAAGAAGGGATGGAGGAAAATGCATTTGACAGGAACATGGATACCCGGCTGGCCAGACAGATGATTTTTGGCACGATTGATGAAACAGCAACGAACTGGGTCATGAATGATCATCGTTATGATTTGCCGTCACTTGCCCAGCCTGTACACCGAATGCTTGTTAATGGTTTAAGCAACACTGCAGGGGCTCTCCCCGCGCAAGAATAGATTATCCTGAGGAGTGTGAGAGAGTGGGATTTTTACAGGTTCAAAAAGAGAATAAGATAGCTACTATTCAACTGAATCGCCATCCGGCGAATGCTTTGTCCACCCAGCTGATCCGCGAATTGTCGGAGGTCTTCGAAGAATTGGAGAATGACAGTGAAGCAAAGGTCATCCTCATCAAAGGTGAAGGCCGTTTCTTTTCAGCGGGTGCAGATATTAAAGAGTTTACTACGATTGATAATGAAGCTGAGTTTGCTGATTTGGGAGCGTTCGGGCAGCAGCTGTTTGACCGGATGGAAAACTATCCAAAGCTGATTATCGCAGCGATTCATGGTGCCGCACTCGGCGGGGGGCTTGAACTGGCAATGGCCTGCCATATCCGCCTCGTATCCAGCGAGGCAAAGCTGGGGCTCCCGGAGCTGCAGCTGGGGCTGATCCCTGGTTTTGCAGGAACACAGCGTCTCCCTAGATTTGTTGGAACTGCCAAAGCAGCCGAGATGCTCGTCACCTCCGAACCGATTTCAGGTGAAGAAGCGGTGAGGTGGGGCTTGGCAACCGCCGCTTATTCTGATGCGGAACTTTTTGAAAAGGCTTACAGGCTGGCTTCAAAAGCCGCTGCGAAAAGTTCCTTGTCCATCCGGTACACACTCGAGCTTCTGCAGTATGCGGCCCGTGGCCAGTACAGCGAAGGAGCAAAGAAAGAATCCGAGTATTTCGGAAAAGTCTTCGTATCTGAAGATGGACAAGAAGGAGTTCAAGCGTTTGTTGAAAAAAGGCAGCCGAATTTTAAAAACTAATAAATAGTTGGAGGGATTAGCATGAATCTTTATGTAATCTTAAAACGTACGTTTGATACCGAAGAAAAGATCAGCATTTCTAACGGACAGATTTCTCATGACAGTGCTGAGTATATCATCAATCCGTATGATGAATATGCGATAGAAGAAGCGATCACTCTTCGTGACGCTCATGGCGGTGAAGTGACCGTTGTAACCGTGGGAACCGAAGAGTCAGAAAAGGAACTTCGTACCGCATTGGCTATGGGAGCAGACAAAGCGGTTTTAATTGATAACGAGGATCTTGAGAGCTCCGACCAATATACGACATCTGCTGTTCTCGCTGAGTTCTTCAAGGATAAGGATTATGACTTGATCCTTGGGGGGAACGTTGCGATCGATAACGGAACTGGACAAGTCGGGCCGCGATTGGCCGAACTATTGGGAATCCCGCAAGTGACAACCATCACGAAGATTGAAATCAATGGAGCAGATGTAGCGATTGAACGTGATGTGGAGGGAGACGTTGAGAAAATTGAAACGAAGCTTCCATTGCTAGTCACAGCTCAGCAAGGTTTGAACGAACCACGTTATCCATCGTTGCCGGGGATCATGAAGGCAAAGAAAAAGCCGCTGGAAACACTTGAAATCGATGATCTTGATATCGATGAAGAAGATGTTGAAGCAAAAACAAAGACCTTGGAAGTTTTCTTGCCTCCTAAAAAGGAAGCAGGGAAAATTTTAAGCGGAGAATTGAACGATCAAGTGAAGGAACTGGTTTCATTATTACGCTCAGAAGCAAAAGTGATATAAGGGGGAATGCTACATGTCTAAAAAAGTTCTTGTACTTGCGGAAGTCCGTGACGGTGAATTAAGAAATGTATCCTATGAGGCGATTGGTGCCGCTAAGGAAATTTCCTCTGGCGGTGAAGTGGTCGCCGTGCTTTGCGGCGAAGGTTTAAATGAAGCGGGACAGTCTTTAGTCCATTATGGAGCAGACCGGGTCATTGTTGCTGAGCACAGCCTGCTAACTACGTATTCTACGGACGGATACGTTCAGGCATTGCTTCAAGTCATCGATCAGGAAAAGCCAGAAGGATTGGTGTTGGGCCATACTGCGCTTGGAAAAGATCTATCACCAAGACTTGCTGCCCGTCTCCAATCCGGGTTGATTTCAGATGTAACCTCTCTTGAACAAGCGGGAGACAACGTTGTTTTTACCCGGCCGATCTACTCCGGTAAAGCGTTCGAGAAAAAAGTCATTACAGACGGTCTTGTGTTTGTGACGATCCGACCGAATAACATTGCTCCGCTTGAAAAAAATGAAAGCCGTTCTGGAGAGGTTTCCTCTCTGGCGGTCGATGTTAAGGATCTGCGCACCATTGTGAAGGATGTTGTCCGCAAAGCTTCTACAGGTGTGGATTTATCGGAAGCGAAAATCATCGTTGCCGGAGGACGAGGAGTTAAATCTGAAGATGGATTCAAACCGCTACAAGAGTTGGCCGACGTGCTCGGCGCTGCTGTCGGTGCATCCCGCGGAGCGTGTGATGCCGATTATTGTGATTACTCCCTTCAAATCGGACAAACAGGAAAAGTTGTAACACCTGATCTTTACATTGCCTGCGGAATTTCCGGTGCCATCCAGCATTTAGCCGGTATGTCCAATTCCAAAGTCATTGTTGCGATCAACAAAGATCCTGAAGCCAGCATCTTTTCTGTTGCGGACTATGGCATCGTAGGGGATTTATTCGAAGTCGTACCACTGCTTACGGAAGAATTCAAAAATGTTTTAGTAAAATCATAAAAAAGATGGAGCGGGGCTGGCTGACAAAGCTGGCCTCTTTTTATACAATAAGTCCATGAATTACGTCAAATAAAGAAATGAGTGGACAATGTGACAATAATTGCTTTCGTAAGACATGGCGTTACCGATTGGAACGCTGAGAGAAGAATTCAGGGGATTATCGATGTTCCATTGAATAATCAGGGACGTGCACAGGCTCAAGCTCTTGCTTCAAGGTTTGAGAAAGAACATTGGGATCTACTTTTTACAAGCCAGCTCACTCGTGCGCGTGAAACAGGCTCCATCATCGGGCAGGCACTTGGGATTCCTGTGCATACTGACAAGCGCATCCGGGAGGTCAACTTTGGCAGGCTGGAGGGCACAAATGAGCAGGACCGTATAAAACGGTGGGGTACTGACTGGAGTAAACTGGAACATGGAAAAGAGAAGATAGAACAAGTATTGAAAAGAGGCAATGAATTTCTTGAAGACCTTGTAGAACAGCATCAAGGCCGGAAGATCATTGTGGTCAGCCATGGCACTTTCATTAGAGCCATGCTAAAAGGCCTGTTGGCAAGTGATGAGTATGATGGATCACTCGTTAACACTTCAGTGAGCATGCTGCATCATAAAGAGCAGAAATGGGCCTGTTCACTCTTTAACTGTGATGCCCACTTGAAGCAGTCATCCCATTAAAACTATGGTTTGATTCAAGGACAAGTTGGGAACGATAAACCTGAGCAAACAAATAGCTGTTAGTCAGTTTTGATGATATACTCTTTTTACACGATGAACTAAGGAGGCAATTTTAAAATGGCAATCGTAAATGCAACTGATCAAACGTTCAGTCAAGAAACAAGCGAAGGACTAGTGCTTGCTGATTTTTGGGCACCATGGTGCGGACCTTGTAAAATGATCGCGCCAGTTCTAGAAGAACTAGCCAGTGAAAATCAAGATTTAAAAGTAGTGAAACTAGATGTTGATGAAAACCAAGAAGTAGCAGGTAAATACGGAGTAATGAGTATTCCTACCCTTATCGTTTTCAAAGACGGGGAAGTTGTTGACCAAGTTGTAGGCTTCCAGCCAAAAGAAGCGCTTGGCGAGCTCTTAAACAAACATAAATAATTGTGTCTATAACCAAGGCTGGCAGCTGATGCCGGTCTTTTTTTATTGCTTTGTATTTCAACTGCAAAAATTAGGATATCATGCTATGATGTTACATAGAAAAAGGAGGGGAGAGACAACGTGGATACCTTAAGAGAGAAGCTGGCTGTGCTTCCGGATCAGCCTGGCTGTTACTTGATGAAAGACCAATTCGGAAAAGTCATTTATGTAGGAAAAGCAAAAGTGTTAAAGAACCGTGTTAGATCCTACTTTACTGGTTCACACGACGGGAAAACACAGCGTTTGGTCGCGAATATTACTGATTTTGAATACATCATAACCTCCTCAGAGCTAGAAGCTCTCCTTCTTGAAATGAATTTGATTAAAAAGTATGATCCTAAATTTAATGTCATGCTTAAAGATGATAAAACGTACCCGTACTTAAAAATTACAGCCGAAGAGCAGCCCCGCCTCCTGTATACGAGAAAGATCAGAAAGGACAAGGGGAAATATTTCGGCCCGTTTGTTAATGCATTCGCAGCGCAAGAGACGAAAAAGCTGCTGGATCGGCTGTATCCGCTCCGCAAGTGCGATCATATGCCCAACAAAGTCTGCCTTTATTATCATATCGGCCAGTGTCTAGGCCCGTGTGTTTATGATATTACAGAAGAACAGAACAGGAAGATGGTAGAGGAAATCGTTAAATTCCTGAACGGAGGCTTCCCTGAGGTGAAGGAGGAGCTTACTGAGAAAATGCTTGCTGCATCAGAAGCCTTGAATTTTGAGCGGGCGAAGGAACTTAGGGATCAGATACAGCATATTGATGCGGTGATGCAGAAGCAGAAAATGATGACATCAGACATGGTAGACAAAGATGTCTTTGGTTTTTATTACGATAAAGGCTGGATGTGTGTTCAGGTTTTCTTTATCCGCCAAGGCAAACTGATCGAACGTGATGTTTCTCTTTTTCCTTTTTATGGAGAGGCTATTGAAGATTTCTTATCGTTTATTGGACAGTTTTATCTTCAAAAAAATCACATTCTGCCTCGGGAGCTATTGCTGCCTCCTGAGGCGGACGGCCAATTGATCAAAGAACTCCTCGGCATAAAAGTGATTCAGCCGAAGAGGGGACAAAAGAAAGAGTTTGTTGAACTGGCTACAAAGAATGCTCAGCTCGCGCTGAATGAAAAATTTGCTCTTATTGAGCGTGATGAGGAGCGTACGATAAAAGCGGTTGAAAATCTGGGGCTGCAATTAAATATTCCTGCTCCTTACCGTATCGAAGCTTTTGATAACTCCAATATTCATGGAACGAATCCAGTATCTGCCATGATCGTCTTTGAAGACGGGAAACCGAACAAAAAAGAATATCGGAAGTATAAGATTAAAACAGTAACCGGTCCTGATGACTACGCCTCGATGAAAGAGGTGGTTCGCAGGCGCTATTCCCGAATCTTAAAAGAGAACGGACAGCTGCCAGATCTCATCATTATCGATGGGGGAAAAGGACAGATCGCAGCTGCTCAGGATGTTCTGGAGAATGAGCTGAACCTTGCGATACCAGTCGGCGGACTGGCTAAGGACGAAAAGCATCGGACGTCACAGCTTTTGATGGGGGACCCTCCTGAAATCATTCCGCTGCAAAGGAACAGCCAAGAATTTTATCTGCTGCAGCGCATACAGGATGAAGTCCATCGATTCGCGATTTCATTTCATCGCCAGGTCAGGGCAAAAGGCATGTTTCAATCTAGTCTTGATAACATTCCTGGAGTCGGAGAAAAAAGGAAAAAATTGCTGCTGAAGAAGTTCGGTTCCATTAAAAAAATGAGAGAGGCCAGCCTGGAGGATTTTCAGGCAGCAGGCATCCCTTTGAATGTTGCGGAGGAAATTATTCAGGCTCTTCAAAAGGAACCTTCATAAAGGTATTGATTTTTCAGAAATCCTTTGCTAAACTTAAAAACAAATTTTAATAGAGCGCCATACTTCAGTTTTGAAGTGATGGTAGAGGAGCAAAAACCAATAGTATGCTATCTGAAGAGAAGGAGCTCTTATGATGGTAGCGGAAAGGGGATTTTTGCCGAAGCTTTAAGAAGCTCCTGTTTCTTACGGCTGGACCTGCATTGAATAAATGCAGAGCTGTCACACATTCTTGCCCGGAGGGTGTGTGGAGGACTATCTCACAAGAGGGGAAAACAAGCTGGCTTACTGTTGCTTATACCAAGCAGCAATAAGGTCTTTTCCTTATTGCTGCTTTTTTATTTTTATTTATCAGTTTGTTGCGTAGTGGAAGCCAAATCAGGCTGGCCATATCTGGGTGCCTTTTAGATCGAGGCAATAAATTATATTCAATGATGAGAGAGGATGGACATCGTGGCTTTAATCATTCAAAAATTTGGTGGAACGAGTGTAGGCACACCGGATAAAATAAGAAATGCGGCTAAGCGGATCATTCATGCGGTAAACGAGGGGAATCAAGTAGCAGCCGTTGTCTCGGCGATGGGGAAAACAACCGATGAACTTGTACGCCTGGCAGGTGAAATAACCGCAAGGCCTTCCAAGCGAGAAATGGACATGCTTCTGACAACGGGAGAGCAGGTCACCGTTTCATTACTGGCGATGGCTCTGCAGGAAGCCGGATATGAAGCGGAGTCTTTGACAGGCTGGCAGGCAGGCATTGAAACAGAGAATGTTCACGGAAATGCACGCATCTTAAACATCGACACGAAGAGAATTCAAGAAATGCTTGCAGATGGAAAAATTGCGGTTGTTGCCGGTTTTCAAGGAGTAACTGGTTCAAAAAATATTGCAACACTTGGGCGTGGAGGTTCAGATACAACGGCAGTTGCCCTTGCAGCTGCCCTTCGTGCCGATAAGTGCGAGATTTATACCGATGTAACGGGCGTATTTACAACAGACCCTCGGGTGGTAAAACATGCGAGAAAACTGCCTGCCATCTCCTATGATGAGATGCTTGAGATGGCCAATCTTGGTGCAGGGGTGCTTCACCCAAGAGCGGTTGAATTCGCAAAAAATTATGGGGTAAGGCTGGAAGTCCGTTCGAGTACAGAGGAAGAAAATGGGACACTCGTGGAGGAGGAAGCATCAATGGAAAATAATTTAGTAGTAAGAGGCCTGGCTTTTGAAGGGAACGTAACAAAAATTACAATTGAAGATCTTCCGAATGGTTTAAACACGCTGTCATCGGTTTTCTCCTTACTTGCAGAGAACGGTGTGAATGTGGATATTATCATTCAAAGTGTAAACCCGCAGGAGAGAACAAATATTTCGTTTTCAATTGAAACGGCCATTTTGGATGAAACGATCGAGCTGCTTGAAAGGAATAAGAGTTCGCTTCAGTTCGGTTCGATCGTGCATGAAGACGGACTAGCGAAAGTATCTATCGTAGGTTCCGGGATGATCTCTAATCCAGGAGTAGCTGCACAAATGTTTAAAGCTTTATCCGATCATCAGATTATGATAAAAATGGTCAGCACGTCAGAAATCAAAGTTTCAACAGTTGTGGACCAGCAGGATATGATTAAAGCGATTGAAACACTGCACGACGTCTTTGAATTGGACGCACGGCAGCCAGTTCAGCAATTATAATAAGAAAATCCGGGCTTAAAGTGCCCGGATTTTTTTATTTTCAACTGCACGATCAAATCTGTACCGTCTCGTTTAAGAAATCGATTTCAAATCCGAGATCCTCAAGGATTTGGTGGTCTGCCGTTGTTTCCTGTCCTCCGGTCGTCAGATAGTCGCCGACAAAAATAGAGTTGGCCGCATAAAGGCCAAGTGGCTGCAGGCTTCGGAGATTCACTTCTCTGCCGCCTGATATTCTGATCTCCTTTGTTGGATTAATAAACCGGAATAATGCGAGCACCTTTAGACAATAACGAGGGTTCAGCTCATCCAGATGCTCCAATGGAGTGCCAGGAATGGCATGCAAAAAATTGACCGGGATAGAGTCTGCATCAATCTCTTTCAAGGCTTTTGCCATCTTAATGATGTCACCGTGGCTTTCGCCCATTCCGACGATGACCCCGGAACAGGGTGAGATGCCTGCCTCTTTTACCTTTTCAAGAGTGGAGACTCGGTCTTCATATGTATGCGAGCTCGTGATTTGGCTGTGGTGGTCAGCGGAAGTGTTGATATTATGATTATACCGTTCGACCCCAGCCTCTTTTAGAGATTGTGCCTGCTTGTCATTTAGGATGCCAAGACATGCACATATTTTCATGTTATAGCTGGATTTGATCTCCTTTACCGCTTCTATGACCGTGTTTAAGTCACGGTTGAGCGGCCCTCTTCCGCTTGCCACAATGCAATAAGTTCTGACGTTTTGTTTGTATGCCTTTGCTGCACCGGCAACGATCGTGTTTTTATCCATCATCGCGTATTTTTCGATAGGGGCAGTAGAAACGGAAGACTGTGAACAATAGCCGCAGTCCTCGGGGCAAAGTCCTGACTTTGTGTTAATGATCTTGTTCAGCTTGACCTTTTTGCCAAAGTAATGCTTCCTGATTGTAAAAGCACCGTGCAGTAAACTTAGCAGCTCATCATCGTCAGAATCCAATATCGACATTGCCTCCTTTTCGGATAGCTCTTTCCCGTCGATCACTTCGTTTGCAAGTTCCATCCATTTCATAGGGTTTACCTCCTTAATGTTAACTTGAATTTTATATAAGTTAACATTAATTCAGCCATTTTATATTGTCAACGCAAAAAAAAAACCGGCTTCTGCCGGTTTTTCGCGTTTCGGATTCCAGTTCTTCCGGGGGACGAAATCAGTTTTTGTCTTTATCCGCTCATTTTCGTTTTAGGCGCCTTCTTCGCCTGCGGTCTCATCTTTGCGGTCCCACTGGACGGTAAAATGGATTTTGTTCTTTCGTTTCACAGTTTCATAGGTTTCAGTGATACATTTTCTTTGATTTTGGACTTGCTCGGCGATAAATCCGGCTTCCAGGCCGAATGTAGGGTTATCCTGCAGGTCAAAGCGTTTGTCGATAAGATTGGAAGACAGTTCAAGAACCATCTCGTTCTTATTCATTTCAACGATGATCAGGTTGCCCCAGCCGGCTTCTGCAAAGAAATGAACCATTTCTTCTGTAGACCCTAATGGGAATTTCCTTGCCAGTTTTCTTCCTGCCCAATAAAGGATATTCCTCTCCTCTTTTCCAAGCAGATCCGGAAGAAGAATGTTTTTCAGCAGTTCATAAGCGAATGCAGGCACTCCTGCAGCAGGCTTGTTTTCCTTTTCGGCTGTTGCTTCTTCATTGTGTTGGATGTCCTCATGTTGTTCCATTTAGATCTCCCCGCTTTCTACTTGTTTCATTATAGCTTGAATAAAACAATAACTCTATAAAAAGTCACACATTTGTCGAAATTTAAGTGAGGGTATGCATCGGAAAAAGTTAGTAAAATCAACAGGTTTTCCAACTTTTTATGTTACCGTTTTCTTGACGGTGTCAAACGATGGGAGTAAAATGAAACATGTTATTAGGTTAACGCTTTAATAGGTCATCTTTTTTAGTAATGGCGCTGAGGAAACGCTTAAAACGGGATGGAGAGAAACCACTGGTTTCAGCAAAAAGACAGAGGTAATTGAGAAAGGGGCAAATTGTATGGCAGGCAGTCGAAATTTTAACACCAGAAGGCTACACTCATTACTTGGTGTAATCCCGGTTGGATTATTCCTTATTGAGCATCTAGTAGTCAACTATTTTGCAACAAAAGGGGCAGCATCGTTTGATAATGCGGCAGATTTTATGGGTAACCTACCATTCCGTTATTTATTGGAAGCATTTGTGATTTTTATTCCTCTCTATTTCCATGCGATTTACGGACTTTATATTACTTTTACGGCTAAAAACAACGCAAGCCGTTATGGATATTTCCGTAACTGGATGTTCCTTTTGCAGCGTGTAACAGGAGTCATAACTCTTATTTATGTTTCCTGGCATGTTTGGGAAACCCGTATTGCAGCAGCATTTGGCGCAGAAGTAAACTATCAGATGATGGCAGACATCTTAAGCTCGCCATTTATGGTGGCGTTTTATTTGATTGGGGTTCTATCAGCAGTGTTTCACTTTTCAAATGGCCTATGGTCTTTTTTTGTCAGCTGGGGTCTCACGGTTTCGCCTCGATCACAGAGAGTATCAACCTACGTGACGATGGGCGTTTTTGTCGCGCTTGCTATCGTTAGCGTACGTACTATTTTTGCATTCATTTAAGAAGGGGTGAACCATCTTGAGTAAAGGGAATATTATTATCGTCGGTGGAGGCCTTGCTGGTCTAATGGCCACCATTAAAGCAGCGGAAGCCGGCATGAACGTTGACTTGTTTTCATTAGTTCCGGTTAAGCGCTCTCACTCTGTTTGTGCACAGGGAGGAATCAACGGAGCTGTTAATACAAAAGGGGAGGGAGATTCCCCATATGTTCACTTTGATGACACCATCTATGGTGGAGACTTCCTTGCCAACCAGACGCCAGTAAAGGCGATGTGTGAAGCGGCACCTGGCATCATCCATCTTATGGACCGCATGGGAGTTATGTTTAACCGTACTCCAGAAGGACTTCTTGACTTCCGCCGTTTCGGAGGCACACAGCATCACCGTACGGCATTTGCCGGTGCAACCACAGGACAGCAGCTTTTGTATGCATTGGATGAGCAAGTAAGGCGCCATGAGGTGGCAGGTCTTGTTACAAAGTACGAAAACTGGGAATTCCTATCAGCGATCGTGGATGATGAAGGCGTTTGCCGAGGAATCACAGCACAAAACTTGAAATCTATGGAAATCCACAGCTTTGCAGCGGATGCTGTAATTATGGCTACTGGAGGACCTGGAATCATTTTCGGTAAATCTACGAACTCTGTCATTAATACAGGTGCAGCAGCAGCATCTCTTTATCAACAAGGCGTTCACTATGCAAACGGCGAGTTCATTCAAATCCATCCAACAGCCATTCCTGGAGATGACAAACTTCGTTTGATGAGTGAATCCGCGCGTGGAGAAGGTGGCCGTGTTTGGACTTATAAAGACGGTAAACCTTGGTACTTCCTTGAAGAGAAATATCCTGCGTACGGTAACCTTGTACCACGTGATATCGCAACACGTGAAATCTTCCATGTGTGTGTTGATGAAAAGCTTGGAATCAACGGTGAGAACATGGTCTATCTTGACCTTTCACATAAAGACCCTAAAGAGCTCGATATCAAGCTGGGCGGAATTATAGAAATCTATGAAAAATTCATGGGTGACGATCCTCGTAAAGTTCCGATGAAAATCTTCCCTGCTGTCCACTATTCAATGGGCGGCATGTGGGTTGACTTCAACCAGATGACAAACATTCCTGGCTTGTTCGCAGCAGGTGAGTGTGAGTATCAATATCACGGAGCGAACCGTCTTGGAGCGAACTCCCTTCTTTCTGCGATCTTTGGCGGAATGCAAGCGGGTCCTGCAGCTGCAGCTTATGTAAGCGGCCTTGAAAAGTCTTCTGATGATGTTTCATCGACTGTTTACGAACAGCAGGTTCGCAAGGAACAAGAAAAATATGATGATATCCTGAGCATGGACGGCAGCGAAAATGCTTACGTTCTTCATAAAGAGCTCGGTGAGTGGATGACGGATAATGTAACGGTTGTTCGTTATAACGATAAGTTAAAACAAACAGATGACAAGATCGTTGAACTTATGGAGCGTTACAAAAAGATTAACATCAACGATACGTCCAAATGGAGCAACCAGGGAGCTTCCTTCACTCGTCAGCTATGGCATATGCTTCAGCTCGGACGAGTTATCACAATCGGTGCCCTTAACCGTGATGAGAGCCGGGGTGCACATTACAAACCAGACTTCCCGGATCGTAACGATGATGAGTGGCTAAAAACGACAAAAGCTACATTCAATCCGGCGACAAATGGTCCTGACTTCTCTTATGAAGAAGTTGATATTCAATTTATTAAGCCGCGTAAGCGTGACTATTCCAAAAAGAAAGCTGAGGCGAAATAAGGATGAGCGCAAAAACCATTAAGTTTATCATCACAAGGCAAGACAGTCCTGAAACCGCCCCATACCAGGAAGAATTCGAGCTTTCATATCGTCCGAACATGAACGTGATTTCCGCACTTATGGAGATTCGCCGTAATCCTGTGAATGCTAAAGGTGAAGCGACAACTCCTATTACTTGGGAAATGAACTGCCTTGAGGAAGTATGCGGAGCCTGTTCGATGGTGATCAACGGAAAACCCCGCCAATCGTGTACAGCTCTTGTCGATAAGCTGGAACAGCCGATCCGTCTTGAGCCGATGAAAACCTTCCCGGTCGTCCGTGACCTGGCAGTTGACAGAAGCCGTATGTTCGATGCTTTGAAACGGGTAAAAGCATGGATTCCAATTGACGGAACTTATGATTTGGGTCCGGGGCCTCGTATGCCTGAGACTAAACGTCAATGGGCATATGAACTTTCTAAATGTATGACATGCGGTGTATGTCTTGAAGCATGTCCGAATGTTAATAGCAAATCTGATTTTATCGGCCCAGCGCCGTTATCTCAGGTTCGTCTCTTCAATGCGCATCCAACTGGAGCGATGAACAAGGAAGAGCGGCTTAATGCAATCATGACGGACGGCGGACTTGCGTCTTGCGGCAACTCGCAAAACTGCGTCCAGTCTTGTCCGAAAGGAATTCCTTTGACAACGTCAATTGCTGCTTTGAACAGAGATACAACCTTCCAAGCTTTCAAGAACTTTTTCGGAAGCGACAGAGTTTAATCAACAACGAGGCCTCTTCACCCAAGAAGAGGCCTATTTTTATGACTAAGGGAAAAATGGACAAGTTTGCATGTCATCCATCCAGGCAATTAGATATAAATGGGCTTCATTTTCTGAAAGAACGGGACAAAAAACCAATACTTTTTCAATGAACCAAGTCACTCCTAAAAACTTCTTAACATAGTATATGTTGACTAAATACTTCCAATTTACAAATTGTGCATTGGCAGTTCTTTAAACCCTAGCAAGGAGGGGTGAAATCATTGAAAGAGAAACACTACCGACCGAAGCCTCTACTTACAAAACGAGAAAGAGAAGTTTTTGAACTACTGGTCCAAGACAAAACGACTAAAGAAATCGCAGAGCAGCTTTTTATCAGCGAGAAAACCGTTCGCAACCATATTTCCAACACGATGCAAAAGCTTGGGGTAAAAGGGCGCTCTCAAGCCGTCGTCGAATTACTGAGGCTTGGAGAACTAGAAATTTAGTCAGGAAACGGCTTTCCATGAAAGCCGTTTTCTTTTTTACACCTCGGTGAAAAGTTCAATTTTCCTGAATTTACAGCAGTTTTCTTAATTGATTAACCATCTGTTTTGGGCTATGATGTAAGCATTGCGAAATTTAGGCTTTTTCTTGAAAGGATTGAAAAAGGATGAATGGTCCCTTTCATATAAAAAAAATACTCAATAACAATGCGGTTGTTGCTACGAACGCCTCCAGCCAGGAACTGATCATCATCGGAAAGGGAATTGGATTCGGCAAAGCGCTTGGCGATTTCATAACGAATCATGCCATTGATAAACTCTATATTTTAACGAATGAGAAAGAGCAGGAGCAGTATAAGACGCTGGTGCATTCTCTTGAAGAGTCCTTTATCGAGCTGCTCAATGATGTGATCACACACATTGAAGAACGGATGCAAACCACACTCAATGAACATATTCATGTCGCGCTTACCGACCATGTTGCTTTTGCTGTAAAGCGTCTGGAGCAGGGAATGGATATTCGAAACCCATTTCTGTCCGAGACCCAGACTCTATATCCAAAGGAATACACGGTCGCTGAAGAAGTGATCGAGGAAATCAATCAGTCACTCGGAATTCATCTCCCAGAAGGTGAGATCGGCTTTGTAGCGCTTCATATCCATAGTGCGGTTACGAATAAGAGTCTGAGTGATATCAATGAACATTCGCGCCTCATCAATAGGCTGGCTGACATCATTGAAGAGTCTCTTTCCATTAAACTGAACCGGAAGAGCATCAATTATCTCAGGCTTGTCAGGCATCTCCGCCATACCATTGAACGGGTGGAGATGGGGGAGCAGGTGGACAAGCAAGAAAAATTAGCAAAGGTGTTGAAAGAAGAATATCCTTTGTGCTACAATCTTGCTTGGAAGTTAATTAAGGTAATGCAAAATACTTTAAATAAACCAATCCCAGAAGCGGAAGCTGTGTATCTAACGATGCATTTGCAAAGGCTTACTTAATTTTATAAGATGTGCTTTTGCTTTACGTGTTACTGATTCGATCAGGCATGAGTGAAGAAAAAAGTGTAGTAAGGGCTTAATTCGGATATTCTATATCTGATTAGCTTTTGTATGCGCTTTTTTACACTCATGCCTTTTTTGGTTTATTCTGCTTCCAGCATAAAGAAAAACGATTATAAGGAGGAAAATTCCCATGTGGAAACAAATTTTTGGAGTACTGCAGAGGGTAGGTAAAGCATTAATGCTTCCTGTAGCCATCTTGCCTGCAGCCGGCTTGCTGCTTGCGTTTGGTAACGCGTTCAAAAACCCTGCATTGCTCGATAAATTACCTGCTCTAAAAGCAGGATGGTTCCAGCTTGTAGCAAGCGTTATGGAAAATTCGGGTAATATTGTGTTCTCCAACCTGTCCTTGCTTTTCGCGGTCGGTGTTGCCGTCGGACTTGCTGGCGGAGAAGGAGTAGCCGGACTAGCAGCCATTATCGGATATTTAATTATGAACGTAACGATGGGTACGTTAAA
Organism: Fictibacillus sp. NRS-1165; assembly: GCF_050468105.1. NCBI lineage: Bacteria > Bacillati > Bacillota > Bacilli > Caryophanales > Fictibacillaceae > Fictibacillus > Fictibacillus sp. NRS-1165. Next base: position 29,198 of record NZ_JBDPNU010000043.1, on the reverse strand, counting down.
AGGCATTACGCCTAACATGATCAAAGACAACCCGGAGTTTGCAAATGTGTTAGGGATTCCTACCCTGCAGACCGGGGTGTTTGGCGGTATCATCATCGGTATACTTGCCTCCTATCTTTATAAACGGTTTTATAAGATTGAACTTCCCTCATACTTAGGATTCTTTGCTGGAAAACGATTTGTACCGATCATTACAGCAGTTTCATCATTGGTACTTGGGATTATCATGATCGGTATTTGGCCGTATGCCCAAGCTGGTTTAAATGCATTCTCACATTTCATGCTTGACTCTAACCGAACATTGGCTGCGTTTGTTTTCGGTGTAATCGAACGCTCGTTGATTCCTTTCGGGCTTCATCACATCTTCTACTCGCCGTTCTGGTTCGAGTTCGGCCAATATACGGACAAAGCAGGAGATATCGTCCGTGGGGACCAAAAGATCTTCTTTGCACAGATCAAGGATGGAGTGCCGTTAACTGCTGGTACTTTCATGACAGGTAAATTCCCGTTCATGATGTTTGGGCTTCCTGCAGCCGCACTTGCTATGTATCACGAAGCACGTCCTGAGCACAAGAAAGTTGTAGCCGGAATCATGGGTTCTGCTGCATTAACTTCTTTCTTGACAGGGATCACGGAACCGATTGAGTTTACATTCTTATTTGTTGCACCCGTTCTATTCGGAATTCATGCCATCTTTGCCGGGTTGTCATTTATGACAATGCAGCTGTTAAATGTTAAAATCGGTATGACATTCTCAGGTGGAATCATTGACTATCTTCTTTTTGGAGTTCTGCCAAACCGTACAGCCTGGTGGCTGGTTATTCCAGTTGGTTTAGTTTTGGCAGTCATCTATTACTTCGGTTTCCGATTCGTCATCCGAAAATGGGATCTTAAGACCCCAGGACGGGAAGTGGTGGATGATGAAGTTGAAACAAACGTCAGCGCAAGCAACGAAGGTTCTTTAGCAGCCAACATCCTTGAAGGACTCGGCGGAAAAGAGAACATTAAAGACCTTGATGCGTGTATTACACGTTTGCGTGTTGCTGTAAACGATGCGAAAAATGTCGATAAAGATCGTCTGAAAAAACTTGGCGCATCAGGAGTGCTCGAAATGGGGAACAACATCCAAGCCATTTTTGGTACCCGTTCTGATACCATCAAGAGCGAAATCAAAGACATTATGGACGGTAAAGTAGTAGCAGCGAAAAAAGAACCGTTAACTGAAAAAACAGAAATGGAAGTTCCTGCACCTGCGATAGCTGAGCGTTTCGTTTCACCACTTGAAGGGAAAATCATCCCTATTACGGAAGTGCCCGACCAAGTCTTCTCAGGCAAGATGATGGGTGACGGCTTTGCTGTTGAACCTTCAAATGGAACGGTAGTATCGCCGGTAAACGGTAAAATCATCAATGTATTCCCGACGAAGCATGCGATTGGAATCGAATCCGATGGCGGCCGTGAAATTTTGATCCATTTTGGGATCGATACGGTCAAACTGAAAGGTGAAGGTTTCGAATCGTTTGTCAATGAGGGTGACATCATAGAACAAGGACAAGAATTAATGAAAGTTAATCTTGAATTTGTTAAAGAGAATACTCCATCAGTCATCACACCAATTGTGTTTACGAACCTTGCTGAAGGAGAAAGCATTCACCTTGAAAAAACAGGAACTGTGTCTAAAGGTGAAGAAGATATTATTACGATCAAATAAAAATTACGAAGGAGTTATTAATCATGGCAGAAAAAACATTTAAAGTAACAAGCGACTCAGGAATTCACGCACGTCCGGCAACAGTACTAGTAAACAAAGCAGGTCAATTCAGCTCTGACATTACTCTTGGCTACAACGGCAAAAACGTAAACCTTAAATCCATCATGGGTGTAATGAGCCTTGGAATTCAAAGCGGATCTGAAATCACAATCAAAGCTGAAGGTTCTGATGCTGATGAAGCATTGGCTGCAATTGAAGATGTCATGAAAAAAGAAGGGCTTGGTGAGTAATGTCTGAAATCATTTCAGGTATTGCTGCATCAGCAGGCATTGCGATTGCTAAAGCATTTATTCTTGAAAATCCTGAATTAGCCATCGAAAAGAAGACGGTTGAAAATACCGGTCTTGAGGTTGAACGATTTTCAGCTGCGGTTGAAAAGGCCAAAGGCGAGCTTCAGGTGATCAAAGAAAATGCATTAAAAGAATTAGGGGAAGACAAGGCAGCGATTTTTGCTGCCCATCTTCTTGTCCTTGAAGATCCAGAGCTAATTGATGCGGTGAAAACCAAAATCCAGAATGAAAATGTAAACGCGGAAAGCGCGATGGATGAGATCTCAGGCATGTTCATCAACATGTTTGAGCAAATGGATAACGAGTACATGAAAGAACGCGCTGCGGATATCCGTGACGTTTCCAAACGGGTGCTTGCTCATTTATTGGGTGTTCAATTCTCTTCTCCTGCCAGCATCTCAGAAGAAGTCGTAATTATTGCGGGAGATTTGACACCATCTGACACAGCTCAGCTTAACCGCAAGTTTGTCCTTGGTTTTGCTACGGATATCGGAGGCAGAACTTCTCATTCAGCGATCATGTCCCGCTCGATGGAAATTCCCGCTGTCGTAGGAACAAAAACCGTAACAGAGAAAATCTCCAGCGGTACGATGCTGATTATTGATGGACTGGATGGCAAGGTCATCATTGATCCATCGAACGAAGAACTCGAGATGTATAAGAAGAAACAAGAGGATTATAAAGCGCAAAAAGCAGAGTGGGCAAAATTGGTGAATGAAAAGACGACAACCGCAGACGGCCACCATGCAGAGCTTGCCGCGAATATCGGTACTCCTCAGGATGTTAAAGGTGTTCTTGAAAACGGAGCGGAAGGGGTAGGACTCTACCGAACCGAGTTCCTTTATATGGGCCGTGACCAGCTGCCTACGGAAGAGGAGCAATTCAAGGCTTATAGAGAAGTTCTTGAAAAAATGGAAGGAAAACCTGTCGTCATCCGTACACTCGATATCGGCGGCGATAAAGAGCTTCCATATCTGGACCTTCCTAAAGAAATGAACCCGTTCCTTGGGTTTAGAGCAATTCGCCTTTGCTTGGAGCAGCAAGATATTTTCAGGACCCAGCTTAGAGCATTGCTGCGTGCAAGTGCTTACGGTAATTTGAAAATCATGTTCCCGATGATTGCAACGTTAGTCGAATTCCGTTCAGCTAAGCAAGTTCTTCTAGAAGAAAAAGAGAAGCTTGTGAATGAAAATGTTTCCGTTTCTGATAACATCGAGATCGGAATCATGGTAGAGATTCCTTCTACTGCTGTTCTTTCTGACCGTTTTGCAAAAGAAGTTGATTTCTTTTCCATCGGTACGAACGACCTTATTCAATACACAATGGCCGCTGACAGGATGAATGAAAGAGTTTCTTACCTTTATCAGCCATATAACCCGGCTATCCTAAGGCTGATCCAAATGGTGATCAAAGCTGCCCATAAAGAAGGCAAATGGGTGGGAATGTGCGGCGAGATGGCTGGAGATCCGATTGCGATCCCAATTCTTTTAGGCCTTGGACTTGATGAGTTCTCCATGAGTGCGACATCGGTCCTTCCTGCGAGAAGCCAGCTTTCCAAACTTTCCAAAACGGAAGCAGAAAAACATGTGGAAACGATCTTAAACATGGATATTGCGGAAGATGTTGTGAAGTTTGTAAACGAAAATTTCTAATGCATAGTAAAGCTGATTTCCTGTTCATTGCCTTAACGCAGTGAACAGGAGTCGGCTTTTCTTCTTATGCCGACTATTGACAAGATTCAAGTTTTATTTTATTCTTTTGAAGGATTTTTTGTGTTAGAGCGGTGTGAATGAAGGATGCTATGAAACAGAGAGGAAATAGGCCTCTTGTTTGGGCATACAACATGAAAAGACACCGATAGAAAGAAGAGGCGAACAAATGGATAAACCAATAGGCGTCATCGACTCAGGTGTAGGCGGTTTAACGGTTGCACGAGAAATCATCAGGCAGCTGCCAAAAGAAGAAATTTATTATTTGGGTGATACTGCACGCTGTCCTTATGGTCCAAGGCCAATGCAGGAAGTAAGGCAGTACACGCTGGAAATGATTGAGTTTCTTCTAAGCAAGGAAATTAAGATGCTTGTTATAGCCTGCAACACGGCGACGGCAGCTATACTGGATGAAGTGAAAAAAAGGCTCAGCATACCGGTCATAGGCGTTATACACCCTGGCGCGAGAACCGCCCTGAAAGTGACGAGAAATCAGCAGATCGGCATTATAGGGACGATCGGTACGGTAAAAAGCGGGGCATATGAAAAGGCTTTAAAGAGCATCAAGGGCGATGTCATGGTTCATAGCCTTGCCTGTCCTCCGTTCGTTCCGCTCGTCGAGAACGGCGAACTGACAGGAGAGGAAACGGCGCATGTGGTACATCAGGTGCTTCAGCCTTTAAAAGAAACACCGATCGATACGCTCATTCTCGGATGTACCCACTATCCGCTGCTGCGCCCGGTCATCCAACAAGTGATGGGTAAGGGAATCAAGCTGATCTGTTCGGGAGCAGAAACAGCCAGAGAGGCTTCCGCGATTCTAGATCACAGCGGGCTGCTGTACACAGGAGAACGAAAGCCGGTCCATGAATTCTTTTCCACTTCAGATAACGGGCATTTCCTTGAAATCGCCAACCTCTGGATGGAACAAAAAGTAGAACAGGTGCACTATATCAAATTAGGGCAAAACCATTGAGTGGTTTTGTCTTATATTTTTTTAGGACAAAACCATTGAGTGGTTTTGTCCTTTTATTTTTTTTCGGAATGGTCTAAACGGCGGGACAGCCCGTATACATAGTAGTACAACCACTTGGGGAGGGAAAAGTATGTACAAAAAAATGAGGGCAGGGGCACCGCTGCTGCTTCTATCAGTGTCACTGCTGATGGCGGGGTGCGGACTGGGGGGAGAAAAAACAGGAAATGAGCTCGATCCCCCGAAAGTGAACTACGTGAAAGATGGCAAGTCCCTTGATAAAGAAACGGCTGCCAAAGAGAGCAAAAACTCTGTGAAGCGACAGCTGTTCTTATTGGACAGCAACGGACTTGTCGTGCCCCAGATGCTGAATCTGCCAAAATCGGGTACAGCTGCAAAACAAGTGTTAGAATACCTTGTGAAAGACGGTCCGGTATCCAATATTCTGCCGAATGGATTCCAGGCTGTGCTCCCGCCGGATACACAGGTGCTCGATGTAGTCGTTGGAAAAGACGGTACGGCAATCGCAAATTTTTCAAAAGAATTCAAGGATTACAGAGGGCAGGATGAGCAAAAGCTCTTGCAGGCGATTACTTTCACGCTTACTCAATTCGATACGATAAAAAATGTAAAAATCCGAATAGATGGCAAGGATCAGAAAGTCATGCCTGTCAATCATACACCGATTGATGAAGGAGTCAGCCGGGCTGACGGCATAAATATTGAAAATGGCGATGTAGTGAACATGAACAGCAGCGATACGGCTACTCTGTATTTCGTAGCGGACAATGGATCCCAGGAATATTATGTTCCCGTGACTCGGAGGATCGCTCAAAATGACAGCGATAAAATTACAGCGGCTGTTCAAGAACTGATTCAAGGGCCAGGAGAACAAAGCCGGCTGCTGAGCGGATTCAGAAACGATGTGCAGCTTCTTGATACGCCTGTCGTTAAAAATGGTGTCGCCACACTTAATTTTAATAAAGCTATCCTGGATAATAAATCGGAAAATACAATTGATGATGCGGTACTGAAATCTATCGTATTATCCTTGACAGAATTAAATGATGTGAAAAAAGTAGCCATTCATGTAAACGGAAGAACAAAACTTAAGTATGAAGACGGAAAGGCGATTACGGCTCCTGTTTCACGTCCATCAATGGTAAACACCGGTGAATTTTAATCCATCAATAACTTGTGGTAGGATAAAAGAGACGGCTCAAGCCTTCTCTTTTTTTATGATGATGAATATGAGCAGCATAACGCAGGAGGTTAATGATGAGGAATGACGGAAGGGCTAACGATGAACTAAGGCCCGTAAAGATCGATAAAGATTACATAAAGCATCCTGAAGGCTCCGTTCTTATCACCGTAGGTGACACTAAAGTAATTTGTACAGCAAGTGTTGAAGACCGAGTCCCTCCATTTCTGAGAGGGCAGGGTAAAGGATGGATAACTGCCGAATATTCAATGCTTCCACGCGCTACAGAACAGCGTACGATCAGGGAGTCCAGCAAGGGGAAAGTTACGGGGCGGACGATGGAGATTCAGCGTCTGATCGGCAGGGCGCTGCGTTCAGTCGTTGATCTGGCCAAAGTGGGAGAGCGGACGGTTTGGGTGGACTGCGATGTTATCCAGGCAGACGGCGGCACAAGAACCGCTTCCATTACCGGATCGTTTGTAGCGATGGTTTTAGCGTTTGGAAAGCTGCTTGAGAATAAAGCGATTAAGCAAATGCCGGTAAAGGATTTTCTCGCGGCCACTTCTGCAGGGATTGATGAAAAAGAAGGAGCCTTGCTCGATTTGAATTATGCTGAAGATTCAACCGCCTCAGTAGACATGAATATTGTGATGACCGGAAACGGAGAATTTGTCGAACTTCAGGGAACAGGTGAAGAAGCCACCTTTTCCTATCAAGAGCTGCAAAAACTTCTAGATCTGGGTACGAGAGGCGTCACTGAATTAATTGGCATTCAGAAGGAAGTGCTTGGTGATCTGACGAAACTAATTAAAGTAAGGCAGGGATAGTCCATGAAGGTACTGATTGCAACGAAAAATGAAGGGAAAGTAAAAGAATTCAAATTCATGTTCGCAGAACTTGGTATGGAAGTAACCTCGCTGCTGGATGTGGAAAACACGCCGGATGTTGAAGAAACGGGAACAACATTTTCTGAAAATGCAAAAATAAAAGCGGAAGAAATCTCGGAGCTATACAACCTTCCTGTAATCGCAGATGATTCAGGTCTTGTGATTGATGCATTGGACGGAAGGCCGGGGGTTTTCTCTGCCCGATATGCGGGAATGGAAAAGGACGATGACAAAAATATAGACAAGGTGCTCGATGAGATGCGAAGTGTGCCGCCGGAGGAACGCAGTGCCCGTTTTGTTTGTGCGCTCGCTGTGGCTAGGCCGGGAAAGGAAACATTGATTGTTGAAGGCTATTGTGAAGGCGAGATTGGCTATAAAAAAGTCGGAAGCAACGGATTTGGTTATGACCCAATCTTCTTCGTAAAGGACACTTCGTCTACAATGGCAGAGCTAACTAAAGAAGAGAAGAATAAAATCAGCCATCGCGCAAACGCCATGGCAAAGCTTAAGGATCAGGTGCATCTGCTGTTTTAGGAGGTTAGCCAACTGTGAAAGTGTTAATTGTCAGTGACAGCCATGGATATAAAAAAGAACTCGAAATGATTAAAGACCGCCATCGCGATGAAGTACAAGCAATGATTCATTGCGGAGATTCTGAACTTACGGCCGACTCTCGTGAATTAAAGGATTTTATCACGGTGCAGGGAAATATGGATTATGCGGCCCCGGACCTTCCTACTGAAGCCATAGAGCTGATTGGGGACACATGCTTTTATGTTACTCACGGCCATTTGTACAATGTAAAAATGTCGCTTGTATCCCTCACCTATAGGGGTGAAGAAACGGGAGCCAGGATTATTTGTTATGGACACTCCCATGCCGCGCACAGTTTTGAAAAGAATGGCCATGTATATATTAACCCCGGGAGCATCAGAATGCCGAGGGAACGCTTTGAGAAAACGTATGCGATCTGCGAGGTTGACGGCAGTTCGGTGACCGTATACTTTCTGGATCTTGAAGGGCAAGAAGTCGAAGACCTTAGAAGAGAATTTCAGTTTTCAAGCTAGAGGATTGCGGGATGTAATGTCTAGCTGCAGTGCCCAAGACTGAAAACCGTATTTCTTGTTTTCAGCGAGTCCTCGGAGGATAAAAAGTAAGATCTTCATCCTTGGTCGCTTCATTTTTACACCTCAACATATAAAGCGTGTTGCTGTGTAAAAGCTCCAGTGCTTGTGGGACTTTAACGGGGCACTTTCGCTTTTCTTATTGATGGGGAGATTTTTCTCCCCAAAACTGTTGACATACTATAAAAGATATAGTATATTTACTTATGTCGCTGATGTTAGCGGCCAAGTTACCTACTTGCGGGTGTAGTTTAGTGGTAAAACAAGAGCCTTCCAAGCTCTGGTCGTGAGTTCGATTCTCATCACCCGCTCCATTTGCTATTTCTCACGTCGCAATGGAAACAAACAGGCAAGACTTTTTTATACTGGAAAAGTCAAAGATTTGATTGATCATATGTTTTCCCCGAGGAAAACAAAACTGTGTGCCCGCAGCGCTCTGCAATCGCATGAAGTTGCATTGCTAAGCGAAAAGGGCTCTAAAATACATATGTCCCAGTAGCTCAGCCGGATAGAGCATACGCCTTCTAAGCGTACGGTCGGGAGTTCGAATCTCTCCTGGGACGCCATCTAACTTACATATGCAGCACCTTTTCAGTACATCGATTAAATGTACTGAAAAGGTGTCTTTTTTTGTGTTCTATTTACGCAGCTTTGCATGCGGGCTGTCCTTATTTTGTAAGCGCTTTAAAAATGTTTACAATTTCGGCGTTTGTCCTTGTTTTCTTTGATAAACAAAGAATGTAAGCGGATACAAAAAAACTGAATAAACAGAAAAATTTAATTTTTTAAAAAAAGGTGGTTGACCTAGAACGAAAAGGGGCGTAACATAATCAGCAATTATCAGGTTACTATTTAAATATTCGAACAATTCACAAAGAAGAAAAGGAGGATCACGATGCAAGAACAATGGGTTTATGTAGACGGCGAATTTGTCTTAAAAGAAGACGCCAAAGTCTCTGTGTACGACCATGGATTTTTATACGGAGATGGGGTGTTTGAAGGCATTCGAGTCTACAATGGAAATGTTTATCGGATCGATGAACATCTAAAGCGTCTGTTTGAATCAGCTCAATCCATCATGTTAACCATTCCGCACACGAAAGAGGAGCTAACAAAAATTATTGTCGAGACGCTCCAGAAAAACCAGTATCGTGATGCCTACATTCGTTTAGTCATATCAAGAGGCAGAGGGAATTTAGGCTTGGATCCCTTTAGCTGTGCGAAGCCTGGAGTCATAGTCATTGCAGAGCAGCTGGCCCTCTTCCCTAAAAAACTTTATGAAACTGGAATTGAAATTGTAACCGTAGCGAGCCGCCGGAACCGGGCAGATGTTCTCAGCCCTAAAGTGAAGTCACTGAATTATTTGAACAACATTCTGGTGAAGATCGAAGCCAATCTGGCCGGGGTGAGCGAGGCGCTCATGCTGAACGATCAAGGCTATGTGGCAGAGGGTTCGGCGGACAACGTATTCATTGTAAAAGGAAACAGCATTAAGACACCTCCTGGTTACCTGGGAGCGCTTGAGGGAATTACACGAAACGCCATTCTTGAGATTGCTTCAGAGCTTGGCTACCGCGTAAGCGAAGAGCCATTTACAAGACATGATGTTTATGTGGCTGATGAAGTGTTTCTCACAGGAACCGCAGCCGAAGTCATCGCAGTTATAAAAGTGGATGGCCGGGTAATCGGTGAAGGGGTTCCGGGAAAACACACGAACACCTTGCTTCAAATGTTCAGACAAAGAGTTGTTGAAGAGGGAGTCAAAGTTTATCCGGCTTCCAGTACCGTTCAGGCGGGATAATTAATTCGTAACAGGAGTTGTGGTTTATGCGCAGTAACATGATAAAAAAAGGAATCGACCGTGCGCCGCATCGAAGCTTGCTGCATGCTGCCGGTGTCAAAGAAGAAGATATGAACAAACCGTTCATCGGGGTCTGTAACTCGTATGTCGATATTATCCCCGGGCATATGCACCTCAATAAAGTGGGTGAAAAAGTAAAGCAAGCGATTCGGGAAGCAGGCGGTGTTCCGTTCGAGTTTAATACCATCGGAGTGGATGATGGGATCGCCATGGGCCACATCGGGATGCGCTATTCGCTTCCGAGCCGTGAAATTATCGCGGATTCAGCAGAAACCGTCATTAATGCCCACTGGTTCGACGGAGTCTTCTTTATTCCGAACTGTGACAAGATAACGCCAGGGATGCTGATGGCGGCAGTCAGAACGAATGTGCCGGCCGTATTTGTATCAGGCGGACCGATGGAGGCGGGAAAATCTTCCGAAGGAAAATCGCTCTCGCTCGTATCCGTATTCGAAGGAGTCGGGTCCCATCTTTCCGGTAAGATGTCGAGGGAAGAACTGCTGGAACTTGAAACAAGCGCCTGTCCGACCTGCGGTTCCTGTTCTGGGATGTTTACGGCAAACAGCATGAACTCCATTATGGAAATGCTCGGAATCACGCTTCCAGGAAACGGAACCCTGGTTGCCACTTCGAAAGAGCGGGATAAGCTTTATAAAGACGCTGCCTCCTGTTTGATGGAACTCGTTGAACGCGACATCAGGCCGAGAGACATTATTACAAAAGAAGCCATCGATGACGCTTTCGCATTGGATATGGCCATGGGAGGATCAACGAATACGGTTCTCCACATGCTGGCCATCGCAAATGAGGCGGGAATCGAATATGATTTGAAACGAATTAATGAGGTTGCTGAGAGAGTCCCGTATTTATCGAAGATCAGTCCCGCATCCGATTATACGATGCAGGATGTCCATGAAGCGGGTGGAGTCAGCGCCATCATCAAACAGCTATGCGGTATAGACGGCGCAGTTCATAGAGACCGGATCACTATAACAGGTGACACTCTTTATGAAAATATACAAGATGCCTCCATAACAAACAGCGATGTCATCCGTTATCCAGACAACGCCTACAGCCCTGTAGGAGGACTTTCCATCCTTTATGGAAATCTTGCTCCGGATGGATGTGTGATCAAGGTGGGCGGGGTCGACCCTTCAATAAAATATTTTGAAGGAGAAGCCATCGTTTTTGAATCACAGGATGAGGCGTTAGAGGGCATCAACAGCGGAAAGGTAAAAGAAGGCCACGTTGTAGTCATCCGCTATGAAGGACCGAAAGGCGGACCGGGGATGCCGGAAATGCTTTCACCTACCTCCGCCATTGCAGGAATGGGACTAAGCACCAAGGTCGCTTTAATAACTGACGGAAGATTTTCTGGAGCTTCCAGAGGCATATCCATTGGGCACATTTCACCTGAAGCAGCTGAAGGAGGACCCATTGCATTCCTGGAGAACGGAGACCGCATATTCATTGATCTGACGAAAAGAACAATCAATCTTATGGTGAGCACAGAAGAACTTGAAAAAAGAAAAGCGGACTGGAAACAGCCTGAACCAAAAATTAAGCAAGGCTATCTTGCCCGTTACTCCAAGCTTGTCACTTCTGCCAATACTGGCGGAGTTCTAAAGATTTAACCATCTAAAAAAGGAAAATAGAGCTAAATCGATGAAGGGGAAGAATGATAACAGAGTATTCACAGAGAGCCGGAAGCGCTGAGAGCCGGTAATACTCTTATCAGGACCTCACCCCTGAGTGCCTGTCCGAACGCTGTAAGCCAGTAGGGCAGGCCGAGTTAACCCGGAAAAGGTGTTAACTTGTTATCAAACCGGGCGAATCAATTCGTCCATGAGGCGGCTTGCAGCACAGCCGCGAAGAAGGGTGGTACCGTGAAAAGAAGCCTTTTCACCCCTTTGGCAGCAGAACACTGTCATTTTGGGTGAAAAGGTTTTTTATTTTGATTTTATAAAGGGAGGAATCAGGAATGAAAGCCAGCTGGGTGGCTGATGAAGAAAAAAGTAAAGTTCAAATGATGTCAGGGGCAGACATGCTGATGGAAGCACTCGAGAAAGAAGGGGTAGAGGTATTGTTCGGATATCCCGGAGGTGCTGTTCTTCCCATCTACGATGCATTGTACAAGAAAAAGATCAGACATATTCTAACCCGCCATGAGCAAGGAGCTATTCATGCGGCTCAAGGATTTGCCAGGGTTACCGGTAAAGCAGGAGTTGTGATTGCCACTTCGGGACCGGGGGCAACCAATCTAGTAACCGGGATAGCTGATGCGATGATTGATTCACTCCCTCTTGTCATATTTACCGGTCAAGTGGCAACAACCGTCATTGGAACGGACGCCTTCCAGGAAGCAGATATTGTCGGTGTGACGATGCCGATCACCAAACACAATTACCAGGTAAGAAGAGTGGAAGACCTCCCCGGAATCATTCAGGAAGCCTTTCATATCGCCCAGTCAGGAAGGCCTGGTCCGGTTCTGGTGGATATTCCCAAAGATATCTCAACGGCTTTGGGAGCGTACGCTGCGCCGAAGCACGTTTCGCTGCCGGGATATCAGCCAACAGTTATGCCGAATCTGCTTCAGGTGAAACGTCTAGCAGACGCCATTGCGACAGCGAAAAAGCCAGTCATTCTTGCAGGTGCAGGCGTACTGTTTGCGGGTGCAGAGAAAGAGATCCTGTCCTTGGCTGAACAGCACCGGATCCCTGTTGCGAATACGTTGCTCGGGTTAGGAAGCTTCCCGTCCGATCATCCACTCTTCCTTGGGATGGCCGGAATGCATGGGACCTATGCCGCCAATATTGCGTTGTACGAATGCGATCTTCTCATTGGAATTGGAGCGCGGTTTGATGACCGGCTGACTGGTGATCTTAACCATTTCGCCCAAAAGGCAGCAGTAGCTCATATCGATATTGACCCGGCGGAGATCGGCAAAAATGTAGAAACATTGATTCCGATCGTAGGATGCGCCAAACATACCGTATCTGCCCTGCTCCGCGAAAGCACTTCTTCAGGGGATACGGCGGAATGGGTCTATCATCTATCCGAGCTGAAAAGCAGCTACCCGCTCTGGTATAAAAAAGATGATAAAACATTAAAGCCTCAGCGGCTCCTTGAAATCATCCATGAAGAAACAAAAGGAGAAGCTATTGTGACGACCGATGTTGGACAGCATCAGATGTGGACCGCGCAATATTACGGTTTTTCAAAACCAAATCGCTGGGTAACATCCGGAGGTTTGGGAACGATGGGATTCGGGTTCCCAGCCGCGATTGGCGCTAAAATTGGCAATCCGGAACTTCCCGTTGTAGCCGTAACAGGGGATGGCGGTTTTCAAATGACACTTCAAGAGCTGTCTGTCCTTCAGGAATTAAAGCTTCCGGTCATCATTGTTATCGTCAATAACCAATCACTCGGAATGGTAAGGCAGTGGCAGGAAATCTTTTACGAGGAACGATATTCCCAGTCTTTGATTCCAGTCCAGCCTGATTTCGTGAAGCTTGCAGCTGCTTATGGAATTGATGGGGCGGTTGCGGGAACTGAAGAAGAAGCCCGCCAGGAATTTGCAAGGGCGCTGGCATCCAACTCACCTTTCTTGCTCGACTGCAGGGTGACATCGGATGAGAACGTCTATCCGATGATCGCACCCGGGAAAGGAATTCATCAAATGATCGGGGTGAAACCATGAGGCGCATTATTACAGCAACCGTTTTAAACCAGAGCGGTGTACTCAACAGGCTGACCGGACTGCTGACCAAAAGGCAATTTAACATTGAGAGTATTACTGTAGGACATTCCGATGATCCCGGTATATCAAAGATCACCATTGTTGTACAGGTGGAGGATGACAGGAAACTCGAACAGCTGCTTAAACAGCTCCATAAGCAGATTGATGTGCTGAAGGTGAAGGACCTGACAGACATGGCTCTTGTGGCAAGGGAACTGGCTTTGATCAAAGTCCTGACCACACCGGATACGAGAAGTGAGATTAAGGTCATCATTGAACCTTTCAGGGCGTCGATCATCGATGTCAGCCTTGAGAATGTGACCATTGAGGTAACCGGGGACAACGATAAAGTAGAGGCATTGATCGAGCTGCTGAGGCCTTACGGGATCAAGGAGATCTCAAGGACCGGACTGACGGCAATGCCGCGCGGAACACAGAGGACTGTGTATAACCTGAACCAGTTTTCAATCATTTAATCATACCAATAAAAATTGAGGAGAGATGTAAAATGGCAAAAGTATACTATGACAAGGAAATCGCAGATCAATATTTAAACGGAAAAAAGGTAGCCGTGATCGGATACGGCTCACAGGGGCATGCCCACGCTCTAAACCTGCAGGAAAGCGGTTATGACGTGGTTGTCGGAGTAAGACAAGGTAAATCTTATGATCAGGCCGTCCAGGATGGTGTCCGTGTAGCCTCAGTTGAAGAAGCTGCCAATGAAGCGGATGTGATCATGATTCTTCTTCCGGATGAACTTCAGCCGCAAGTTTACAAAAAAGAGATCGAACCGGCGCTGGCACGTGGTAAGTCCCTTGTTTTCGCCCATGGCTTCAACGTCCATTTCCATCAGATCGTTCCGCCGGACTTTGTGGATGTATTCCTTGTTGCACCTAAAGGGCCAGGACATCTCGTAAGACGGACATATGAAGCCGGAGCAGGGGTGCCTGCCCTTATCGCGGTATATCAAGACGTAACTGGAACAGCGAAAGAAACAGCGTTGGAATACGCAAAAGGAATTGGAGCCGCAAGAGCCGGTGTTCTCGAGACTACGTTTAAAGAAGAGACCGAAACGGACCTTTTCGGTGAACAGGCGGTATTGTGCGGTGGGCTGACCTCTCTAGTAAAGACAGGATTTGAAACGCTCGTCGAAGCAGGCTATCAGCCAGAAGTGGCCTACTTTGAATGTTTACATGAACTGAAGCTGATTGTTGATCTAATGTACGAAGGCGGACTGGAAGGAATGAGATATTCCATTTCTGATACAGCACAGTGGGGAGACTTCCAATCTGGCCCGAGAGTGGTTGATGAAGATACAAGAACAAAAATGAGAGCAGTATTGAAGGATATCCAAAGCGGGGAGTTTGCCAAAGGGTGGATCTTGGAAAACCAGGCAAACCGTCCAGTATTCCATGCGATCAATGAGAGTGAAAAACAACACCCGATCGAAGTAGTGGGCCGTGAACTCAGAGCGATGATGCCTTTTGTTAAACAACAAAAGCAAAAAACGAAGGAGGCGGTGACAAGTGCGAAAAATTGATATCTTTGACACCACATTAAGAGACGGGGAGCAGACGGCAGGAGTGAACCTGAATGCCCAGGAAAAGCTTGAGATCGCCAAACAGCTCGAACGGCTCGGTGTGGATATCATCGAAGCGGGATTTCCGGCAGCCTCCCCCGGTGATCTTGCGGCAGTGAAACGAATCGCTGAAGAAATCAAGAACAGCTCGGTTACCGGTCTTGCCCGTTCCACAACGAAAGACATTGATGCAGCATGGGAAGCGTTAAAGGGATCAGCAGAACCCCGGCTTCATGTTTTCTTGGCTACTTCACCCATCCATATGACATATAAGCTGAAGAAAACACCGGATGAGGTAGTCGAAACCGCCGTTCAATCAGTAAAATACGCACGCAAGCGCTTTCCAGTCGTCCAATGGTCTGCAGAGGATGCCTGCCGGTCAGATCTGGCTTTTCTCGTAAAAATTATAGAACAGGTGATTGATGCAGGTGCTTCGGTCATCAATCTTCCGGATACGGTAGGGTATTACAGCCCTGCCGAATACGGTCACCTGTTCCGGTACGTAAGAGAGCATGTTCCAAATATCCACAAGGCGAAACTATCGGCTCATTGCCATGATGACCTGGGGATGGCGGTTGCCAATTCCTTGGCAGCCATTGAGAACGGTGCAGATCAGATCGAAGGTGCGATCAACGGAATCGGTGAGAGAGCAGGAAATGCTTCATTAGAAGAAATTGCGGTTGCCCTTGCGATCCGAAGCAGCTTCTATCAGGCGGAAACACGCATGGAACTTAAGGAGATCAGCCGAACGAGCAGTCTTGTCAGCAGGCTGACCGGCATTAGTGTTCCGCCGAATAAAGCAGTGGTGGGAAGGAATGCCTTTGCCCATGAATCGGGCATCCACCAGGATGGCGTCCTGAAGGAAAAATCCACCTATGAAATTATTACTCCCGAGCTCGTTGGAGTTTCTTCCAATCAATTGGTTCTTGGCAAGCATTCCGGAAGACATGCCTTCCGAAAACATATTAACAAACTGGGCTTTGAACCAGGCGAAGAACAGCTCAACGAACTGTTCGGAGAATTTAAAGAACTCGCTGACAGGAAAAAGGAGCTGACGGAAGAAGACATTCTGGCACTCCTGCTCGAACATCAGATTCAGCCTCCAGTCCCTATGTATCAGTTGGGAGACATCCAGGTTAATTATGGAACGAACAACATTCCGACAGCGACCATTACATTAAAATCACCGGACGGAAAACGAATTCAGGAAGCAGGAACAGGATCAGGAAGTGTAGAGGCCATCTACAATACATTGGATAAGATGCTGCCCCTGCCAGTGCACCTGAAGGATTACCGCATTCAGTCCGTTGGCTCAGGAAGGGATGCGCTCGCACAGGTCTATGTGCTGCTAAAGTACGAAGACCAGGAGATCAACGGAAGCGGAACAGCTCAGGACGTGCTGCAGGCATCTGCAAAGGCATATGTCCACGCATTAAATAAAACGATTATGAATGCGCAAAAGGACGAATTAGTTAAAGTCAGTCTATAAATTTTATGAGGAGGGGTTAAGATGGAAAAAGCAATAACAGTCTTGCCGGGTGACGGAATCGGACCGGAAGTGATGAAAGGGACATTGCGGGTGCTCAAGGCTATTGAATCCCGATTTCACCATCGGTTTACAGTGACCGAGATGCCGATCGGCGGAAATGCCATCGATGAGACAGGAAATCCTCTGCCCCCTGAAACGATTGAACAGTGCAAAAAGAGTGATGCGGTTCTGTTGGGAGCGGTGGGCGGACCCAAATGGGACGGAATGGAACAGCGGCCGGAACAAGGGTTGCTGAGGATCCGAAAAGAACTGAATGTCTTTGCGAACGTAAGACCAGTCAAAGCGTTCGGGCCGCTGGCCGATATTGCACCCTTAAAGCCTGCTTTGCTTGAAAATGTTGATCTTGTATTCGTGAGGGAGCTCACTGGAGGAATCTATTTTGGACAGCCAAAAGAAAGAAAGGGCTCGGATGAGGCGGTAGATACTCTTTATTATCATAGGAAAGAGATTGAAAGAGTAGTAAAAAAGGCGTTTGTCCTTGCCGCCTCCAGAAAGAAAAAGCTGACTTCCGTGGACAAAGCCAATGTTCTGGAGTCCAGTAAACTATGGAGGGAAGTCGTCGATGAAACGGCTAAGCATTATCCGGATGTAAAGGTTGAGCACATGCTGGTCGACAATGCTGCCATGCAGCTTGTCCGGAACCCTTCACAGTTTGATGTGATCGTAACCGAGAACATGTTCGGCGACATTTTGTCTGATGAGGCGTCAATGATTACAGGTTCTCTTGGAATGCTTGCTTCGGCATCCTTGAGTGAAGAAGGTCCGGGATTATATGAGCCCGTTCACGGCTCCGCTCCTGATATTGCAGGAACGAATGCAGCTAATCCGCTTGGAATGATCCTTTCTGCGGCGATGATGCTCAGACATTCCTTCCATATGAACGACGAAGCAGATGCCATTGAATTAGCTGTTCAGGAAGTCTTGAATGCCAACTTCCGAACAGGCGATATCTCCAGCAATAAGGATAAAGTTTCAACAACAGATCAGGTGGTCGAGCAGCTTATTTACAGGCTGGAGGACAATGCTGCAGCAGCTACGCTGATTGAAGTGTACGTTTAAGGAGGAGGGTGCGAAATGGCAAAAACAATCATAGATAAAATTTGGGAAAATCACTCGGTCATCCAGGAAAACAACAAACCGAGCCTTTTATACATCGACCTGCACCTCCTTCATGAGGTGACGTCACCGCAGGCCTTTGCCGGCCTGCGGGAAAAAAAACGTACAGTACGCAGGCCAGACCTCTGTTTTGCAACGATGGATCATAACATACCGACAAAGAACAGGTTTGTTATAGATGACAGTATTGCGCTTAAGCAGATTCAAACCCTCGAGGAAAACTGTAAAGAGTACGGTATTCACTTGGAAGGTCTGCACTCGGCAGATCAGGGCATCGTGCATGTCATCGGACCGGAGCTCGGCTTGACGCTGCCCGGAAAAACCATTGTATGCGGTGATAGCCATACCTCCACACATGGAGCGTTCGGGGCATTGGCGTTCGGTATTGGAACAAGTGAAGTGGAACATGTTCTTGCCACTCAGACACTATGGCAGCAGAAGCCGAAGCAGCTGCAGGTAAAGATTGAAGGAAAGCTGGGCTATGGTGTAACCGCAAAAGACATTGTTCTCGCGCTTATCGCCAACTATGGCACCAATGCAGGTGCAGGCCATGTTATTGAATTTACCGGAGAAACAGTAAGGAATTTCACGATGGAAGAGCGGATGACGCTTTGCAACATGTCCATTGAAGCGGGGGCCAAAGCAGGATTGATCGCGCCGGATGAGACTACCTATGCGTATATAAAAGGAAAAAAATACGCTCCAAAGGACGATGAATTTGAAGAAAAAGTCAATGAGTGGAGCGGGCTAAGGTCTGATCCTGATGCAGTATTTGATAAAACCATTGAGATCAATGCTGCACAAGTTGAGCCGATGGTCACATGGGGAACGAATCCCTCCATGGGTGTAGGAATTTCAGAACATGTTCCTTCATTAAATGAAGTGCAGTCTGAAAAAGAAAAGGAATCGATCCAAAAAGCACTGGCCTATATGGGTCTTACACCGGGACAGTCTTTGACGGAAGTGCCGGTACAGCATGTATTCATCGGTTCTTGTACAAATTCACGTTTAAGCGATCTGAAGGCTGCAGCTGAAGTAGTTAAAGGAAAGAAAGTTCACGCTGAAGTCCAGGCCATTGTTGTGCCAGGTTCACAGCAAGTAAAAGCAAAAGCAGAAGAAGAAGGTCTTCACCTTGTTTTTAAGGAAGCAGGCTTTGACTGGCGGGATTCGGGCTGTTCGATGTGTCTGGGCATGAATCCGGATATTGTTCCTGAGGGCGAGCGATGTGCTTCCACTTCCAACAGAAACTTTGAAGGAAGGCAGGGCAAAGGTGCAAGAACCCATCTTGTCAGCCCGGCGATGGCAGCAGCTGCTGCGATTGAAGGCAGATTTGTAGATGTTCGAAAATTTGTTTCCGGTTTGAGAGAAGGTGAAGCTTATGCCGGGATTTAAAACGTTGACGGGAATAGCAGCGGTCCTGGACCGCGAAAATGTGGACACCGATCAGATCATACCCAAGCAGTTTCTAAAACGGGTCGAGCGCAGCGGTTTTGGCCAATTTTTGTTTTTTGACTGGCGGTTTAACAGTGAGGGCTCTCCAAACCCGGAGTTTGAACTGAATCATGAAGATGCGAAGGGTGCGGAAATATTAATCACAGGTGCGAATTTTGGATGCGGGTCATCAAGAGAGCATGCTCCTTGGGCACTTAAGGATTATGGTTTTAAAGTGATTATAGCACCTGATTTTGCGGATATCTTCTATAATAATTCATTGAAGAATGGCATTCTTGTCATTACCCTTCCTAAACCGGTAATCGAAGAACTGAAAGCCAGAGTGAAAAATGGAAATGAGCGGATAACCGTCAGCCTGGACCAGCAGGAAATCTCTTTGGGAACAGACAAGGTCGCCTCGTTCGATTTTGATCCGTATTGGAAAGAGATGCTTCAGAACGGCTGGGATGAAATATCACTTACGCTTCAGTACGATGAAGCAATCAGCCGCTACGAGAAGAGGATCGGAGTGGTCTAAAAGCCAACGGGTTTGAAGAACAGCTGACAGGGAATAATAAAGGATAAGAGGCATCGGGATGCACCAAGCCTTCTCCTGTTATTCCCTATCCCCCAAAGGGAAATCTGTACATACGAGCAATCCTGCACAATTGAGTGCAGGATTTATTGTTCCTTCCTGTAGAATGCCTCATCTTGAGTTTGCGTCTTTAAACTGTTAAACTGATGCAAATAGAACTGGAAGTGAAGAAAACCAATGGCAAATGAAAAAAAAGACAAAAAAACCAGCAATATAGTACCGTTCCCTAATTTGTCTTCGCGATTGCTCGAGAAAGGTATGTCTTCTCTAAAAGCAAAACAATTTAAGGAATCTTTATCCTGTTTTCTTCAGCTGCTGGACATCGACCCCGGACATTCTCAAGGACATTTGGGTGTTGTGTTAAGCCTGATCGAACTTGGCCAGCTCCAGGAAGCGAAGTTAAGAGCAGAAAAAATGCTGAAACAGGGAATCGGAGAATATTTTGATGTATTGCAGATTTACCTCTCTGTTCTTATACAGCTTTCGGAATATGAAACGGTCGTATCCGTTGTTGAAGCGGTGCTTGAGGAACACCAGCTTCCAGCTGCTCAGGCAGAATCTTTTTATCAGCTTCTTCATTTCAGCCGTAAGATGGCAGATGATCCGGAGCCGCCGATTGACCTTTCGCCTGACCCGCCGCAGGACCGTTCCAAGGAAATTGAAACTCTTCGGGCGATGCTGGCAAGCGATGAAATACATAACCAGTGGATTGCCATGCAGCAATTGAGCTATATGAACCCTGAGGACACGTTCGGCGTGTATCAGGAGTTTTTAAAAAATCAAGATGGACATCCGGGTATTAAGACGATGGCCTTAAACTATTTAAAATCAAAGGACATAGAGGAAACCGTAGTTTTACATAAGTTTGGAAATACTTATTCGATCAACATACAGGAACTTCATGATGTTTATGAGGATTCATTTAACCTTGAAGTGAAAAAGGAACTGGAGAATCGGCTGGAGCAGGACAATCCAACCCTGACTGAATTTGCGCTCACAATATGGTGGGACTACATACTTGCGATTTATCCTCAGGTACCTGAACCGGCAGATCCTCATTATTGGGCACGTGCTCTTCAGTGTGCGGCTGGTAAACTGATCGGCATGGACAGCTGCGAAGCGATTGAGTCCGAAATTGAAATTCACCCAGAGAATTTAGAAAAGGCAGTCGAGCAGCTGCTGGACATTGAGCGGTTTACGTTTGGCCCGAATAAATTTCAAGGTTACTAATTCGGAAACAAGCTGGGTCATTGTTGAAATACAAGTCTGTTATGATATAATGGAATGGTTGTAACGAAAATGTTAGATTTTCAATGAAATACGTAATGTTGGAGGGAACTTTGAATGAGTGCAAAGTGGGAAAAGTTAGAAGGCAATCAAGGTGTCTTGACGATCGAAGTTGAGGCATCTGAAGTAGATACAGCTCTTGACCAAGCGTTTAAAAAAGTCGTTAAACAAGTAAACGTACCTGGATTCCGTAAAGGGAAAATGCCGCGTAAAATGTTCGAACAGCGTTTTGGAGTAGAATCACTTTACCAAGATGCTCTTGATATTATTCTTCCGCAAGCATACAGCCAAGCTGTAGAAGAAACAGGCATTGAACCAGTTGACCGTCCAGAGGTTGACATCGAGCAAATGGAAAAAGGCAGCAACCTTGTTTTCACAGCTAAAGTTACAGTAAAACCTGAAGTTAAGCTTGGTGATTACAAAGGGCTTGAGGTTACAGAATTCGATGCGTCTGTTACAGATGAAGATGTTGACAACGAAATCAAACGTCTTCAAGAGCAGCAAGCTGAGCTTGTTGTCAAAGAAGAAGGGGAAGTTGAGAACGGTGATACCGCTGTGATCGATTTCCAAGGATTCGTTGATGATGAACCGTTCGAAGGCGGAAAAGCTGAGAATTATCCATTAGAAATCGGATCTGGTTCTTTCATTCCTGGATTTGAAGAGCAGTTAATCGGAGATAAAGCTGGTACTGAAAAAGACGTAAACATTACGTTCCCTGAAGAATACCATGCAACTGAGCTTGCTGGTAAACCTGCCGTATTCAAAGTGAAAATCCATGAAATTAAAACGAAGCAGCTTCCTGAGCTTAACGACGAGTTTGCTAAAGAAGCCGATTCCGAAGTTGAAACGCTTGACGCTCTTAAAGCAAGCATTCGCACGAAGCTTGAAGAAAGCAAAAAGCATGAAGCTGAACACCACACACGCGACACTGTCGTTGACAAAGCGGTGGAAGCAGCAGAAGTTGATATTCCTGAAGCGATGGTTAACACAGAATTAGACCGTATGGTTCAAGAATTTGGACAGCGCCTGCAAATGCAAGGCATGAACCTGGATCTTTACTTCCAGTTCTCAGGCACAGATGAAGCTGCCCTTCGTGAGCAAATGAAAGAAGACGCTCAAAAACGCGTGAAAACAAACCTCGTACTTGAAGCGATCTCTGAAGCTGAAAATATTGAAGCAAATGAAGAAGAAATCAATGAAGAGCTTAAGAAAATGGCAGAAACGTACAATATGGACGTAGAGAAAATTACGCAAATGCTTGCTATGCAAGGCGGCAATGATGCTGTAGCGGCTGATCTGAAAATCAGAAAAGCGATTGATCTTCTAGTGGATAACAGCAAAACAATTGCATAAGATAGAGTAAGGTCGGACAAGGCACGAACTTTTCGTGCCTTGTTTTATATAATTATTTATCCTTTCTGGCAGGAAAAAGAACTTTTTTATTGAAACTTTTCTAAAGGCTTTATTTTGGGATAGAGGTTTTAAAACAAGCCATAAGGTTAATACTTATAGAACACATCGTTTCAGCCAATACATACTATTAATTGTCAGGGAAGGGTTTTTATTTCCGTTCATTAGGGGTAATATGATACAATCCAATACATAAACTTGCGGAAATGAAATCAATGTACATTTGAAAAATTGCTTACAGCATAATGAAACAAGCATATCTGGAACGGGTATGAAAAGGTAATTGGTTTCATCCAATTTAAGGTTTAGGGGTGATTTCATTGTTTAAATTCAATGACGAAAAAGGGCAGCTGAAATGTTCCTTTTGTGGAAAAACACAAGATCAAGTTCGTAAACTGGTAGCAGGACCAGGTGTATATATTTGTGACGAATGTATCGAGCTTTGCACTGAAATTGTGGAAGAAGAACTTGGCACTGAAGAGGATGTAGAACTTAAAGAAGTACCAAAGCCAATGGAAATCCGCAAGATTCTTGATGAATATGTCATTGGCCAGGAGCAAGCTAAAAAGTCTCTTTCCGTAGCGGTCTACAACCATTATAAACGGATCAACTCTTCCCAGAAATCAGATGAAGTGGAACTTTCAAAAAGCAACATCGCGATGATCGGGCCTACAGGAAGCGGTAAAACGCTATTGGCTCAAACACTCGCCAGAATACTGAATGTGCCTTTCGCGATCGCTGATGCCACATCATTAACTGAAGCAGGATATGTGGGCGAAGACGTTGAAAATATTCTGCTTAAATTGATTCAAGCGGCTGATTATGATGTGGAGAAAGCAGAAAAAGGCATTATTTATATCGATGAAATCGATAAAATTGCCAGAAAGTCTGAAAATCCATCGATTACACGTGATGTTTCCGGCGAAGGGGTCCAGCAGGCCTTGCTTAAAATTCTAGAAGGCACCGTTGCCAGTGTACCTCCTCAAGGAGGAAGAAAACATCCGCATCAGGAGTTTATTCAAATCGATACAACCAATATCCTGTTTATTTGCGGCGGTGCCTTTGATGGCATCGAACAGATCATCAAACGCCGTTTAGGTAAAAAAGTCATCGGATTCAGCTCCGAGTCCAGGCAGGCTGAACTGAAAGCCGGTGAATACCTGGCAAAAGTATTGCCTGAGGATTTGCTTCGCTTTGGCTTGATCCCAGAGTTCATTGGGCGTCTTCCTGTCACAGCAAGCCTTACTCCGCTAGATGAGGATGCACTTGTTGAAATTCTGACAAAGCCAAAAAATGCGCTTGTTAAGCAATATCAAAAGCTTCTTGACCTGGATGGTGTTGAACTTGAATTCACGGATGAAGCTCTCACTGAGATTGCGACTCAGGCCATTGAACGTAAAACGGGTGCACGCGGTCTGCGTTCTATCATTGAAGGAATGATGCTGGATGTCATGTTCGAGCTTCCTTCCCGTGAAGACGTGGCTAAGTGTATTATTACGAAAGAAACGGTTTCTGACAAAGTTCCGCCGAAGCTTGAACTTGAAGACGGAACGATTGTTGAACCGAAAAAAGAAACACCAAAGGAAAGTGCATAAATTGAGTATAAAAACCAGCCTTCAGGGGCTGGTTTTTTTTAGGTTACTGCCTATTTTCGATCTTCAATCGTTACTGACAGCGAACACTGGTTCAGACGGCGTGTAAATGCCTTTAAAATCTATGCAAACTTAAGCGATTCTAAGTCGCGTCCTATTTTAGCTTTTCCAATTTCCCTGTTTAGTCCTTTACCCACTCGGAGATACTAGGAGCATAAAAAAAATTCGGGAGGAAGAAATGAACTGGACTGGAATTGCATTACTCATTCAGCTGTTTTTTGGAATCGTGATAGGACTGTACTTTTGGAACTTGTTGAAGAATCAGCGCACTCAGAAAGTGAGTATCGATAAAGAATCAAAAAAAGAAATGGATCAATTGCGAAAGATGCGATCGGTTTCATTGACTGAACCGCTGTCTGAACGAGTCAGGCCGGGAAAGTTTGCTGATATCGTCGGTCAGGAGGACGGCATTAAGGCACTGTATGCTGCACTTTGCGGCCCTAACCCTCAACATGTCATCGTCTATGGGCCGCCTGGCGTTGGTAAGACTGCTGCAGCCCGTCTTGTGCTGGAAGAAGCTAAGCGTAATAAAAAGTCCCCTTTCCGACCGACATCCGTATTTGTTGAATTGGATGCAACGACCGCCCGGTTTGACGAACGTGGAATTGCAGATCCTTTGATTGGTTCCGTACACGATCCTATCTATCAAGGGGCTGGAGCGATGGGACAGGCTGGAATTCCGCAGCCGAAGCAGGGAGCTGTTACAAACGCCCATGGAGGGGTCCTGTTCATCGATGAAATTGGAGAACTTCACCCGATTCAAATGAATAAATTGCTTAAAGTGTTAGAAGACCGAAAAGTATTTTTGGAGAGCGCCTATTATAATGAAGAGAATACGAATATCCCTTCCCACATCCACGATATTTTTCAAAATGGACTTCCTGCAGATTTCAGGTTAATTGGAGCAACCACACGAACGCCGGATGAAATTCCTCCAGCCATCCGTTCACGTTGTCTGGAAGTCTTTTTTAGAGAGCTTCAGTCTCCGGAAATTCAGCAGATTGCGCTGAAAGCTGCGGATAAGGTAAACATGAACGTGGAGGAGGAAACGGTTGAGCTGCTTTCAACCTATGCCAAGAATGGCCGTGAAGCTGTGAATATGATGCAGATTGCGGCAGGGCTGGCCATTACGGAAGACCGTAATTTTATTAAACAAGCAGATATGGAATGGGTCATTCATTCCAGCCAGATGACCCCGCGCCCAGAGAGTAAGATCTCAGAGGAACCAAAAGTAGGATTGGTCAACGGGCTCGCAGTATACGGACCAAACAGCGGTTCACTGCTTGAGATTGAAGTCACCGTTTTACCTGCAAAAAAACAGGGTACGATTACGATAACAGGCATAGTCGAAGAAGAATCGATCGGCAACAGCTCAAAATCAATCAGAAGAAAAAGTCTGGCCAAGGGATCGGTTGAAAATGTGCTGACCGTCCTTCGCAATATGGGAGTCGACGCCGGACTCTATGATATTCATGTCAATTTTCCGGGCGGCGGACCAGTGGACGGGCCATCTGCCGGAATCGCGATCGCTACTTCTATTTACTCGGCCATTCACAATATCAAGATTGATAATGAACTGGCTATGACCGGTGAATTAAGTGTTCATGGAAAAGTGAAGCCTGTAGGCGGAGTGATGGCGAAAGTATTAGCGGCTAAGCTTGCGGGAGTGAAGAAGGTTATTATCCCTAAAGATAATGACCAGGCTATATTGCGTGAAATCTCAGGAATTGAAATCATTCCAGTGACAAAGTTATCCCAAGTATTTCAGCTGGCGTTCCCGGAAATCGATAAAGATAATCAGCAGGCTATTCCTGCTTCAGCCTTTTTGCAGTCCCCTCCGAAATCCGTGTGAAGAGGGGGCTTTCCTTTAGAGTGTGAAAACGAGATACAATTAGACAAATTGGCTCTTTATAGGTAGAATTGTACAAAGACTGAAGAAATTTCTCTGTCTTGTGGCATTGAACTGTAGCTAAGCTCTCTCAAGCGGAATACTGCTATGAAGCTGCAAATGCCAACATTCTAAAAATAGGCTGCATGAATTTGAAATCATTCAATACATTAAGCAGTATTCGGAGGTGTGTTAAATGGACGAAAAAACTACCCGCATCCTTCCCCTCCTTCCTCTTCGCGGCCTGCTGGTGTATCCCACCATGGTGCTCCACCTTGATGTAGGAAGGGAAAAATCCGTACAGGCATTAGAGCAGGTTATGCTTGATGATCAGCATATTTTCCTTTCAACACAAAAGGAAGTAGCTCTAGAAGATCCGAGCGGCGAACAAATATATGAAATCGGAACCCTCTCCAAGGTGAATCAGATGCTTAAGCTTCCCAACGGTACCATCCGTGTGCTCGTTGAAGGCATCCAGCGCGGAAAGATCAAGCAGTTCATTGACCGTGAGGAATACCTGGAAGTTGAAGTAGAACTGATGGAAGATCAGGGCGAAAAGGATTTGGAAATTCAGGCCCTTATGAGAACGGCTCTTCAGCAATTCGAGCAGTACATAAACCTTTCCAAAAAAGTAACACCTGAAACTTTGGCTTCTGTCCAAGATATCGAAGAACCAGGTCGTTTGGCTGATGTTATTTCCTCTCACCTGTCGTTAAAAATTAAAGAAAAACAGCATATCCTTGAAATTATTGACGTGAAGGAAAGGTTGAACCATCTGATTTCCATCCTGAACAACGAAAAAGAAGTACTTGGATTGGAAAAGAAAATCGGCCAGCGCGTCAAAAAGGCGATGGAAAAAACCCAGAAAGAATATTACCTTCGCGAACAGATGAAAGCCATTCAGAAGGAACTTGGGGAAAAAGAGGGCAAGACAGGCGAAATCTCTTCACTTAAAGAAAAAATTGAAGAATCGGACATGCCTGAAAATGTACAGGAGATTGCACTTAAAGAACTGGACAGGTATGAAAAAATGCCAGGTTCCTCTGCGGAGAGCGCGGTCATTCGAAACTACATCGACTGGCTGATCAATTTGCCTTGGACAAAGGAAACGAAAGATCAGCTGGACATTATCCGTACAGAAAAAATTTTAAACGAAGATCATTACGGACTTGAAAAAGTAAAAGAGCGTGTACTGGAGTATTTGGCTGTTCAGCAGCTGACCAATTCACTGAAAGGGCCGATCCTCTGTCTTGTCGGGCCCCCTGGAGTCGGTAAAACGTCGCTGGCACGTTCCATTGCAAAAGCGATCGGAAGGAATTTTGTCCGTATTTCCCTGGGGGGAGTGCGGGATGAAGCCGAAATCCGCGGCCACCGCAGGACCTATGTCGGGGCGATGCCTGGCCGTCTTATTCAGGGAATGAAAAAGGCAGGGACGATCAATCCGGTATTTCTTCTCGATGAGATTGATAAAATGTCCAATGACTTCAGAGGAGATCCGTCCGCTGCCCTGTTGGAGGTTCTGGATCCGGAACAAAATAATTCGTTCAGCGATCATTTTATCGAAGAGCCCTATGATCTTTCCAAGGTGATGTTCATAACGACAGCGAACAGCCTGGCGACCATACCTGGCCCGCTGCTCGACCGAATGGAGATCATCTCAATCGCAGGCTATACCGAGGTGGAAAAAGTCCATATCGCTAAAAACCATCTCATTCCAAAGCAATTGAAAGAGCATGGTTTAACAAAATCTCAGTTTCAGCTTAAAGAAGAAGCGATTCTTAAACTAGTTCGAAACTATACGCGAGAAGCAGGCGTAAGGAGCATGGAACGCCAGATTGCAGGTTTATGCAGGAAAGCGGCGAAACAGCTCGTATCCGGTGAGAAGAAGAGAGTAACCATAACGGATAAAAATCTTGAGAGCTATATCGGCAAACCGCGTTTCCGCTATGGACAGGCTGAGATGGAAGATCAGGTAGGAGCAGCGACCGGCTTGGCATATACGACAGCCGGAGGCGATACGCTCTCTATAGAAGTCGCGCTTACACCCGGGAAAGGAAAACTCATCCTGACCGGTAAACTGGGTGACGTGATGAAGGAATCCGCACAGGCGGCATTAAGCTATGTCCGTTCAAGAGCAGAAGAATTTGAAATTGATCCGGATTTTTACGAAAAAACGGATATTCATATTCACGTACCTGAAGGGGCTACACCGAAGGACGGACCGTCTGCCGGTATTACCATCGCAACTGCACTTGTATCTGCTCTTTCAGGAAAGCCGGTGCGCAAGGATGTAGGCATGACCGGAGAAATCACTCTCCGCGGCAGGGTATTGCCGATCGGGGGCTTAAAAGAAAAGTCATTAAGCGCTCATCGAGCGGGGATACAGACCGTGATCATGCCAAAAGAAAACGAAAAAGACATCGATGATATTCCGGAAAGTGTACGCAGCACCCTTGCGTTCATACCGGTATCTCATCTCGATGAAGTGTTAAAACATGCGTTAGTGGGAGACAGTAAATGAAAGTAACAAAAGCAGATATTGTGATTTCGGCGGTAAAGCCGGAACAGTACCCCGAAGACCAGCTTCCGGAAATTGGCCTTGCCGGCCGTTCAAATGTAGGGAAGTCTTCATTCATTAACAAGATGATTGCGCGCAAAAACCTGGCCAGAACGTCATCGCGGCCAGGCAAGACGCAAACTCTTAACTTCTATATCATCAATGATCAGCTTTATTTCGTGGATGTGCCGGGATACGGCTTCGCTAAAGTTTCAAAGACCGAAAGAGAAGCCTGGGGAAGGATGATTGAGCGCTATATCATGGAGAGGCCTCAGCTGAAGGCCGTCGTCCAGCTGGTTGATATTCGCCATGCACCGTCCAAAGACGATGTGATGATGTATGATTGGCTGAAATACCATGAGATTCCTGTTATCGTTGTCGCAACCAAGTGCGACAAGATTCCAAAAGGAAAATGGGAGAAACATTTGAAGGTCGTCCGTGACACATTGAAAAAGAAGCCGGATGATCCTCTGATTCTCTTTTCTTCTGAAACGGGCCATGGGAAGGATGCGGCGTGGAGCACCATCCTCGAATACACACAAAAAAAATAAACCAGAGCTTCTGATCTGAACCCAAAAA
>NZ_JBDPNU010000042.1:0-21848 GCF_050468105.1 Fictibacillus sp. NRS-1165 | reverse complement strand
GAACGTGTCACACAATTATACGATTGAAGGGCTAGATGAACATCATTGTCTGCTTGTTTTAACATACTGGCAAAGTATTTCACACCAATCTTAATGGATAATTGCGGGTCAGTAATGCTGTTTGGAGGTAAACCAATACTTTCCGAACTTTGCATGATATCTAAATAGCGCCCACCACTTTCCTGCATGGTGAGCGCCATAATGACATTTAATTGATTATAGACTCCTTCTTGACGAGCATATTTTTCAAAAACAGTACGAAAGCGTTCTACTTCAAGACTTATACTGTTCGTTATATATTCACCATCACCTCCGCCTATCTTATCATTTCCTATCTCATTGTCCCCAGACATTATCATGACAACAACAGTACACATGATCATGAAACAAATAACAGGGGACAACAAGAATACCAGAAAGATTTTTTTCAAGTAAATCTCTCCTTTCCACTAATCATGTTCTTTCGTCCCTTTTCAGTCTGCATGTCGATCTCGTAACCTGGTACACTCCTTCTTTAAGAATAGTATCCACAACAGGCGTCTTCGTTCCTTCATGTCTAAGCTCTTTCTTCCTTTGAGGATGATAAACATCACCTTGCGGTTTTCGGTCAATTTTCTTATTTCCATTTAGATTTGGATTATTTAATGTTTCTCCTTTTTGAGGTGTCCTTGAAAGAGTAACAGCATCGCCATCTATTCCAAATTCGCGTCCGGCAGATGCATCCTTTGAAACACCATCATCAGAGCCGACATCTCCCGACCTATTTCGAAAACTTTTGGCAAAATGACTGAACATATTCGACACACCCGAACCTAAAGTATTCGCACCTTTCTTCGCCGTTTCCCACGAAGGTTGAACCATTTCTTTTCGTACATTTTCCATCATATTGTTATCAATTGATAACACTTTTCCTGCCGTTACAAACTTGATAATGGAATCTCTCTTTTTAAATCCAATCCACAATATGGCGGACAACACAATGACATTTAATAGATACATTCCGAATCCATTCGGGGGTATCAAATGATCTACGACAAAGCACAACACATATACAAACAAAATTAAGATGCCCAACATTGCTTTAAGAAGAAAAACACTCCCAAGCCGTCCTAAAGTAACAAAACCAGAATAGGCAAGTTGAGGAATATACGAAATCATAAAAGCAAAAGGAATAAAAAACACAATCGCCAGTGCCATGATTTGAAGGAAGAAATTTAGGAACGCCAACCCTAGAAAAGGAATGCCCAAGACAAAAGCTACCAACACTGCGATAATAGATTGACCTAACTGGTTATAAACATTTCCAGAAGTTACAGCTTCATTACCGTATTTCCCTTTCTCGTATTCCTTTAAGTATTCAAGTTTTCCCTTTTCACCTTCATCCGATAATTTATAAGATAGAAGTGTATCGATTCGATTTACATCACCTTTTTCACCACTTCCTTTTTTATTTATTTTCTTTTCACTCGTTTCATCATAATTTACAATTAAGTACGGTTTTTTTAATGCCAGATTAAAGTAAACATTACGCATAATCGCTACCGTACCTTCCATTTCTTTTCCTTTTTCAATTTTTGAGTTATTAACGTATTTCCCCTCATCTTTCACTATGCCAACAAATCCATTACCGGCAACTAATAACTTCCCTTGTGTTTCAATTGACAATGCATTCAGAGCCTTCATATAATAACCAGCGTTGGACATCCATAGTCCACCAATAACCAACACACAAATAAAGAGGGTACTCCGTCTCATAGCTTCCTTTGCGCTTCCTCTTACCACATATAGATAGACAATATAGCCACAAACAAAAATAAAAAGCAGTTCTCCAAAATTACTTTTTAATGTTTTATATACTGTTTTCGTTACATTCGTCATCGAATCCGCAAATTTATCAATTGGTTGGAGGTTATACAAAGTATCCATACCTGCATCAACGACACGTACAATATTCCCTGCAAAAGAAAAAGTGACGTTTGTCAAACCTACAAAAGCCCCTTTTATATGACTATCGGAATCCTCGTTATTTGCTTGATAACGAGATAATGGAAATCGCTTTATTTCTAATTCAACACCACCCACCTTTTCACTTTTAGGTTGAGTGGTTATATCACCTTCTGCCGCCAACACTGAATCCGTCATGATGAATGAAGCCAATAACAAAATTACAACTGAAAGCAAAAGAATCCTTTTTCTTTTCATCACTACCCCCCTCCTTATATATACTCTTCCTCTGCAAATGCCACTGCTTTTTTCTCAACAGTCTTTAATGTGCCTTCCCATTCTTCAAATAGGCACTCAATTGAAATCTTGGAAGTACGACCATAATAATCTTTAAACAAGCATTGCCCTTGGAACATCGATTCCATCATTTTTATATTTTCTTTTGTTACCTCCATGTTCACCCATTTCAACACTTCTTCACGTTCCGTTGGTTCATCAAAAGCAAAAGCCACCCCAAAGTTTCCTGAATCCTCTTCTTTTAAAGCGTCCTTTGTTGACTGCGAAATAAAATATTCTGCATTGTTGTATGATCGACCAATCCTACGCATTTGTCTTTCTACTTTTTTCCCTTGCGGAGATGTTGTAAATATCCACGCTTCATCAATAAATTCAACGGTTTGTTCCTCTCGATTCATACCGAACAGTTCACAAAACTTGCCTAGTGCAAACATGACAGTACTTGATTTCAATTGAGATTTTGTATAGTTTTCGAATCGCTCTGACTGTTCCGGTAAATCCATATTTTCTACTTCTAAAATGGTAACCCGTCTTTTTAATGACAATGCCGGATTAGAACCGTCATGAATACATAATTTTAAAATTGAATCAGCAGCCACTTCATTCAAGTAATCCCCTGCTTTTCTTACAGCTAATTCTTCATGATTTTGCATTTCTCTAATGATATGGAGCGAGCCGACTTTTTCGCCTCTTTCTTTTCGCTCAATCACATTTGAAGTTGCCTTAAGAAACGCCGTACTTACATCATCTTTCCCTTTAAAATCGTAGATCTGATCAAAAATCACCTCGATTAATTCTTTCGCTCTCATCGGAGGCAAAAAAGAAATAGGGTCCAATGCCCCCCAATTCTGTTTATCTTGATGATCTAAAGTGATATAGTGATATTTCTCTAGATGAGAGATATATAAAGGGAATTTTTTAAGGATTTCTTGATCATTTAAGACTTGTCGAATCCATTTACGCATCTCTTTTTTGGGGTCAATGTAAAGGGATTTCACGTTTAGCATAGTGATATAATTAAAAATCAATTTAGCCAAATAGGATTTCCCGTTTCCTGTATCCCCTGTAATCAAACAATGCGGCGAACGTGTTTTTGAACCTTTCAATTGCTGATTTGCTAAAAATGGGTGAAATAACACAAAATCCCGACTCGAATAAATTGCACTCTCTAAATCGGTATGTTCTGTAAAACGATCCACCCATCCAAGAAAGAAGCCTATTTTAGAACCGACATCAGAATTAACAGCGAATAAACATTCAGCCAACCCATCTTGAGTTGTTTTTTGAATCCAATTCTTATCCGTAATGTCTAATTTTTCACCTGGCAACATTTTATAAAACAAATTCAATTGGTCAGCAACAGGAAGTCTACAGGTGATTCCAGCCCCTTTCAAATGACGCCTTACAATTGTAGCCTTCCTAACACATTCCTTTTTCGTGTCTCCATGAACCACAATAACAGCTAGCCAATTCATCAAGAACACTTCTTCTTTCTTAATCTCGTCTTGTAAATGCCTTACCATTGTGGCACTGGTAACGGTTGACACGTCACTTCTATCTCCTGTGCTATGTTGTTCCCATTGTTCTTCCTTTAATTGTTGTTTCTTTATATTTAATGCGGTTTTTGTTAAGGATTTTGACTCCACTTGCACTTTCATTTGTATTTCAACTGGAAACGGCAACGATTGGGCTTCATAAAACAAATCACTTTCTGCCATGTTATGAAGAAACTCATCAATGATAACGAATGACGAATAACCTTCATCTTGATCACTATGAAGGTTTAAAACAGAGGGGTTTGTAGGGTCTATAATCGTATTTGTAATCGAATCAACCTTTTTCATTTCACTTTCTTCTTTTGTTTGGTGCTTTAAACCACGAATGAAATGATAACGGTTGATATACACCATTTCATTTTCAGAAAGCCTTTCCCCGCAAACAGAAGCCATAATATTGGCTAATGTCTCTTCAACCTCCTCATACTTTTCAAAAAAAGAGGTGGGAACGTTTTGTTCCCACCCAAGCATTTTGACGACTGTATCAGTCGCCGTATTAAAAAGAGATAATAAATTTTCCTTTACTTCCATACTGATGTTTACAAGGCTATTTTTCAGTTTTACACCAAAAATGAAATCATACTTTGTTAACCTTCCTAATCGTTGTTGCAATAGCCTTACTGTTTCCTCATTGTAGTAACAAGCCAAGTCAATGGCATCTTCTGCAATATCAGTTTCTAAATCCTTAAATCGCTTTTCTAATTCGTATTCACTTGGATACATCATCAAATGAAAGTCCTCATAAGATGTAATTTCTTCGAATAAATGTTGCCATCTCTTTTTATAAGAATTCACCTTTTCTTTATTCTGCATAGGTATTGAATTGCTTCTCACTCGGTAATACGCCCAAATGTCTCCCGTTCTTGTCAACAATAAATTTTTGTGTCTAGCTTTCATAGGGGTTTTTGTTTTCATTCGAAATGCCCACCACCTTTACTAATTTGCGAAATTCAATTTCCTCATCATGACTAAATTCAACTTTACGATCATTACAAAACTTTTTTTGAGGAAGTTTAATCATGAAATAATACTTTATCAAATCAAAAAAGTATAAATAAATATTTTTTCCTTCTGGTTTTATTTTTGTAACCAAGATTGTAAAAAGCAATGGAATCCCAAATATCACAAGAATAAATGTTTTATCAAAAGCATTAGGAAATACCATCCTCACACCATACCAAAAGCCAAAACAAAGTCCAACAAAAATAAAATAGTTCAGCGCAGGTATTAGCTCAATCGAGAAAGGCAAGGAATAATGTTCCGTTAATTGTCGAATTTTTTTCGGTTCTCTCATTGCCTTACGATAATTAAAGACGAAGCGACCCATCATATCGTCCTCCTACATACCATTCATGAAACCCTCAATCCATCCCGAAAATTTAGACCAGTGCTGAATAATCCAAGTAACAGCACCTCCAACACAGCATACTGTAAGAACGCCACCTAATTTCAGTTTCATTACATGTTTAGCAGCAATAAACATAACAACAATGGTAATAAACTGTACAACAACCGTTTTACCCCAAGTTTCGACACCACTTAAATCAGGCAGGTTAGTAGCATTTAAAATAACCAATAGATCCATTTTTTCCCCTCCTTATTGATGTTTAAGATCTTTTACATAAAACTGCCCGCTAGTTTCCGTCAGTTCTAATGTGAAGGGTTCTTTTACTGGAATCTCATTCTCTTTTTCTTTAAACTCCACATCACAAGAAACTTCAAAGCCTTTTTTCGTTTCGAAGATTTTCACATTCTCTACATAACCGAAAGACAAACTGTCTTGTAATGATTCTGGCTTTTTCATCATATAAACCATATCTTCTTTCATTTGGGAGGCATATTTCTCAAAGAAGGAATGCAAGAACTTTTCGATAGACTCTTTTTTCGAGCCGGTATATTCCTCCCTCGTATGCTCCTTTTTATAAGAGATTATTTTTCCTTTTAAATCATAAATCCGTGTGAAATATGGAACAGCAGTAACCGCAAATGCATCTCCTTTATACGCTACAGGAATATTCAATAATAGTTGTTTTTCTGCTTCTTGCATCTCCATAACCTTTTCTTTCACTTTCTTTTCCTTCTTTCCATCCTTCACCGTTTTCTCCACTTCTTTTTCCACTGGAAACTGATTAGTATAGTTCACCTTATATTGAAAAAGGTTATAACCTTTTTCTTTCTTGACGTTATACAAGTTGTATTCATTCAATATACGATTTCCTTTTAGTCCAGTTAGATCATACCTCCTTTCATCTTCAAAACTTCTATCAACCTTAGTAACCATATAACTTTCCAACTTCTCTTTCCTTTGTTCAATGGAATCCATATCGTTTTTCACATTGACATATTCATGAATAAACCCTGATAAAAAATTGTCAGCTGCTGTAACTGACATTTGTATTTGTTCATCTTCTGTCGGCTTATTAAAATCTCTTCTTACTTCATTTATAACTGAGCGTGTATTCACAGAAAGTAGAAAAGCCAAAAGAGAAAATATTAGAAGAGAAGAAAGTAAGGCCCATAATGTCACTGCAACCATTTTCGAGCGATCTCTAGGTACTACTTTCTTTGCTCTTCCTGGCCTTTTTACTCGCTTTATTTTTTGATGAACAGCGTGAAGGAAAGATTCTTCTTTTTTTTCAGACTCATTCTTTTGAAGCAACTTTTTCACACTCCTTCTTTTTAATCTGTTTGATTCTTTCTAAGAATGACAAAAAGGATGCTACATATGGTAACACCCTTCTTATACTTTCATTCTCCATATAAACTTTTAGACTCGTCATTCGACCATCTGGCAAATGCTTTGTTTTATAAAACGTATAACGATATTCTGAAAATCCTTTTAATCTGGAGCCTTCGACCACCAAGATACAGTCTTTACTTATACTTCTGACAAATACTTTCAACGAAATGCCAACATTGAAACCTAGTCGTTTAAACTCGCTGTCAATAGCAGTCATAGAGTTTAAACACCACCATTCACTTTATTCTGAAAGGGTTAACGTCTCAAATTCAACAAGTTTCATCTGTCCTTCCTCACCCTCATTTTCAAGAATATTAAATTGGGCATGCACCTTCTTAAGAACATCATGCACAACAGAATCAACATCAATAAGTATTCTTTCATATACATCATATTGGGATACATATTCTATTACTCTCTCAATTAATTCTTCTGCTAAATCCATAAGCCCATAACGCCCTAATTCACTTTCAAGGTATGCACGATTAATTATATTTACATAGAACATACAATCTCCCCTTTCATGACCTTAAGCTTTTCTCCAAGCAAGGGCCGAGTAGTATTTTTTCGTCCTCCGGAACGCTATCGCTCTAAAAAATCTCCACTCTTTTCCCCTTGCTTTCCGAAATTCGGTAGGTGCTAAATTGTCGCCAAGCCGACGTACCTAAAACGAGGAGTTGAGGTAGTCGACTTACTCAATTTATTATACCCACCGAACCGCCAGAGCTACCGTTCATAGAATGGCCCTTTATCTATATTCATTCACGCTATGCGAGGGCTAACCCCCACACCCCAGCCATCCTCCACCCTAAAACAAGGAAAGACTAAAACAGATAAAGTTAACTCTCCTACTTTTCAAAACTTTCAAACCACCATATCAGTGATTTCAGCCAAGAAAACCTCTAACATTTTTTCTTGTTTATCTGACATTTCAGCCTTCAAGATCATGTCTGATAGATCAGTAGAACCTAAATGTTTATCCACTTCTAACACCATTTTCATGGTTGGCGCACATGAATTTTGAAGCCAGTTTCTTGACTTCCTGTAAAAGTCTGCATCAGGTTTTGTATACAAACTCAATTTTTCAACGTCGCCTATAAATTCAGACCAAAAAGGGCTCGTTTTCCAATGCTCTCTTGTGATGTTTTCGTCAGCATCAACGAACCTTACGTAATTATTTATGATCTTTAAAGCGATATACGTTAAATTCTTTTGAGTGATTAAAGCCTTCACAGCAACTTGTGCTCTATCATTTTTCAAGCGTAACTCATAACGGTTCCATTCGCCGATCTCTTCCAGTGGAATATTATATTTTTCTGACTGCTCATGGTTCTTTTCATAGAAACAAAGATACGCTTCTGATTTTTTAGACCCAAAATAAATGGTTGTTCCCCCTAACCCGCCATCGACTAAATCAAAAGAGCCATTAAAATCGGATTTTCTGAACCTAGAAATACATTCGCTCTTTTGGGCTTTTTTCAACAATTCAGGAATAGAGAAATACGTTCTTTTATCATCAATCGCTAAATCGAAGCGTGTAAAAGTACCCTTGTTTTCTATACAGTCTTGAAAAAAATCAAACCATGTTTTTTTACGACATTTCAAAAAAGATTCAAATTGGCGGCAACCTTTACCTGACATTTCTACAAGAATACCTCTGTTATCGTCAAGCGCTGAATAAAAGACTTTAATTTGATCTAACTCAAATGTTCCAATGTAACCGTAAAAACCGGATGACTTTTCAGTCATGTAATCTTTTCTTAGATGAACCACGTTTTCAAGAATATAATCAATATCGTGTGTTTTAAAAGTAACTCGAATATAGTCAACCATTGATATTAAAGGCTTTTCAATATTTTCTTCATCTTCTTTTACGATTACTACCCCCCTGTTAGCATGGGGGGGTTTTTGTAGTTCAGTCATTCGCTAACGCTCACTCCTTCTGCTGGTTCCGCTTGGTCGCTTTCGCTGCCGCTGGCGACTGCCGTCGCCTGCGCTCCCTGCACTCCCACCAGCTCGTTTTCAATCGCTCGCATGAAATCATATCCCTTAGGCACAAAAGGACTGTAAAATTCGAATACAGTTCCTGTTCCCATGTCTCCATAACCTCGCCCTGTCACTTTTTTATTGACGAATGCTTTATCACAATCACCAAACATCATCCCGTAACCTGTTTCAGACATTAATCCTAGTGAAATCCGAAAACTAAATTGATCACGAATACCGTCAGCCAAATATTTTGCATCTGGACGCTGCGCCCCTAAAACTAGAAAGTAACCGGCCTGCCTTCCCAGCATGACTAATTGTTTCATGTAGGATAAGGCTTCATTTCTCTCTTTCATGTCCAGTAAGTCCATAAATGCGACATACTCATCAAAGAAAATGAAAACAGGCTCTAAGCCTAAATA
This sequence comes from Fictibacillus sp. NRS-1165, assembly GCF_050468105.1. NCBI lineage: Bacteria > Bacillati > Bacillota > Bacilli > Caryophanales > Fictibacillaceae > Fictibacillus > Fictibacillus sp. NRS-1165. Next base: position 12,903 of record NZ_JBDPNU010000042.1, on the reverse strand, counting down.
GGCATAGTTTACACCCGTCTTGTAATTCGGCATCTTCTTCATTTCATCCATTCTTTGCATCATGCTATCAACCGACTTCCTCAAACACATTAGAATGCCGTTCTTTTTTGAAAAAACCTTTCCTGGAAGCACTTCTTCCAAGTCAGCTAAATCTGCATGCTTGGGATCTAATATTCTCACCTCTGCACCAACACCAATGCAGGCTTTAATTACTGTCAGTATGAAATAAGTTTTTCCTCCGCCAGTTCCTCCGGCAATTAACATATGGGGCAACTTATCAAAATGCCATGAAATATGCTTCATCAAACGGAAACTCCCATTCTCAGCTACTGCCTCATCAATCGAAATACGGTTTTTACGAACGTCGTACAGCAATTTAAAGCAGACATAACCTTCCTCCATTTCCTGATCAACAAGGTCACAAAACAAGCCGTTCTCTAAATCCTTTCCTAAGTCCAGAAAACGATTTTGAAAACGGCTCATGTCCATGCCAATACGAATATAAATGTAATTATTCTTCACCCTATAATACATTCTAGGGAAATACGTTATTTTTTCTTTCAAATATGTTTCATCCGAAAAAAGCTTCTTCACTTTTATATTTTCTTTTTCGTAAAACTTGTTAGAAAAAATCATTCGTGCAATTTTTTGTTTGTGAAGCAATTTCTTAAAGCATTCATAAAAAAGAAAATAAGCTACAACAACAGTCCCTATACCTATCAAAATAGAGAACATAACGCTTTTTAAAACCAAAGGAACATTCCAGTTAAATACTTCTATAATCTCAAGTATTTTGGAATACAACAAATGATCTTTCCAAAAGATAAACATTGATATAAAAAAAGTAGACGCAAATATAAAAGCGCCCACTCTTTTTATAGAATTCCTCATTCGTGGCCTAATCCTAGATCCTCTATATTTCCACAATTTATTTTTAAAAAATTGAAAGATCATGATTCCTCCTTTCACAGCTATCTATACTCTCTTACTTTTTATCATCACCAGATGGATTAAGAATTTTGGAAGCAGAATTTGAACCAGTATTTGCTGAACGTGATTTTAATGGAACAATATCATCCGCAGTTACTGTCCAACGAACAGTCGCAAAATTCCCATTAGCTTGAGCAGAAGAAGTTATCATAGGGTTCACTAATTCAACAGGTTCATTAAAATCTAATTCCTTCAATTCAACATCACCAGGAATAGTTACTTCAATTTGGCCACCTTGACCACTTGAACCAAGGTTGTAAACACGGGCTTCCAAAATATCTGTACGGCGATTATTAACACGATCATATTGAAAACGGTCACGGTTATATCCTAAGAAATTCATTGCTCCAAAAGTCTTTTCTTTGTCAGGTACGATGTATTTCAATTCCATTTTTATTCCCCATTTCATTTTATTTTTTTTCAATCCATAACAAACATATTTTATTGTTTACTCGCTCTGGTTTTGATTCCGTCATGGCGCTTATCAGTCGCTCTTGGTCCATAACCCCTCATGGCAACCTAGTAGGCGATTTATAGCCATCAAGCTGTATACAGCTATTCCGCACGCTTTTTCTAGCCTGCTACAGTGTTTAGAAAGTGATAACTGTATTCACGCAATACTAACGAATGACTTTTTAGCAAAATTGCTATATAATAAAGGTGTCTAGTCTTTTAAATAGCGTTTTGATATTTTTGTCAAATTCGCTTTCTTTGTTATATGTAGTTTTCAAAGAGCCTTTTCAGAAAAAAAACCTTGCATCAAGAAACAGCTTAAAAAGAGTCTTTATAATTCAAATCTCCCCTTACTTCATTTAACCTACATACAATTTAAGCAATACCACCTTTTTTAAAATATTTAGTGTTGTCTTCCATCCATCGTGTATTTTTTTCGATCCATTTAAATAGCATATGTGTCGGAATTTTTTTACCAAATTCATCAACTACTGGAAAGTCAGGTCGAGCGAATAATTCAGACATTTTTGTAGGACCACATCTAAGTACTTCCATTGCCTCTGTTCTAGTTAATACATGTGGAAGATCATTACTCAATGAACTCATTCGATCAGTTATTATTTCAATAGACCGATCAGCAATTTTCTGTGCGAGTGTATTAATTGATTGATCATCGAATACTAAATCTAATTTGACCATTCCAACCATCTCCCTTATCCAATCATACCTAAAAGCAACTAAAAGTTGCATTATCATTCAAAAAAAATGGTCCATTTTATTCCAAGAAGTTCACCAAGTTTTTTTGCTACATTTACAGAAGGTCGACGTTCCCCCTTTTCAATCATGCTATAATATTGCCTAGTGATACCTTTCCCTAATAAATCAGCAACTTCTTGATGTGTATAACCTAACTTAATTCTCTTCTTAGTTAACAACTTTTGAAGTTCTTGACCAGTCATTTATTCACCTCCTTCGCAACTATAGGTTGCTTTATATTTATCATTATACGCAACAAAAAGTTGCTGTCAACCCTTTTATGCAACTTTTTGTTTCTTTTATAGAAAGCAACTATTCGTTGCTATATAATATTTAGCAATGATGGTTCTGAAATGGGGATAATTTTATGTTTTCTGATAGATTAAAAAAACTTAGGTCAAATAAAAAGATGTCTCAGCAAGATGTGGCAAATTACTTAGGAATAACTCGCCAAGCTTACGGCAAGTATGAGAAAGAAAATGCTCAACCCGATTTTGATTCCTTGAAAAAATTATCTTGTTTGTTTGAGGTATCCATTGACTACTTAATAACAGGAAATGAAAATACACATTCCCCTGATGAGATGTGGAAAGAATTCCTTAATCCTAAAACTCAAATTTTTTTTAAAGATTTAAAGGATGCTCCCGAAGAGAAAATCGAAGAGCTAATTCGCTTTTGGGAATTTATTAAAGAGAGAGATAAAAAGAAATAAAGCTCTAGTTTTAGAGCTTTTCTTTATAACTCAAAAACGAACATACGTTCTTTAAGGAGGGTTAGCTAATGAAGTATCAAACAACTTTATTAGAAGACTGGATTAAAGAATTTTATTTCAATATCGATGTCTATTTTTCTGACCAACTAGACCTGTTAGACATTGCAGATCGCTTAGGTATTTTTATTCACTTCGAGGGATTTTCTAGTCGTGTATATAATGGAGAAATTATAATTGATTGCAGATTATCTCGACAAGAGCAATGGCAAGATTTTGCCCATGAACTATGTCACTTATTAAGGCAGGATGGTAACCAGTTATTACTAATGCGTAATCCCTTTTTGGATATACAAGAGGCAAAGGCAGAAAACTTTGCGCTTCACTTCTGTGTACCAACATTTATGTTACTAAAATATAAAATTGCTAATTATTTTAATATACAAGATGGTATTCCTTTTGTAACCAAGGAGTTCAAAGTTACAAAAGAGTTTGCAAATAAGAGACTTATTCATTTTAGAAATCAGATACAGCAATCTAAATCTGACCAAGAGTTTAGAAAACGAATGAACTTAATGTATCCAAAATCCAATCCCGATAATTGGTCTAATGAAACTAAACTAATATTGGACAAGCTTAATAAACAAATAAAAGCTAAAAAAGAGTTGCAAGGAGTTTGAGGAATATGCCAAAGCAACGAGTTTATTACGACTATGTTGATGGAAGTTTAGTACCTTTCTGGTATGTCCTAACTTTTAGACCATACGAAATACCATGGGAACAGGAGACATATTATTTCGAAGTAATTGCACCATTTGAATACTATGATCGTGATTATTTTGACGATTCCATACTAAGCGCTTCTATTAATATCGAAGATTTATTAACTAATATTCTACAAATTAGCAGATTAGGATTGAATCTAAGTAAAATTAAACAAAGGATTCTAAAACATGGTGTAGAACCTTGGGAAGTTAGTCAGCTTATTATTCAGTTACCTGATATTGAAGAGGTTTTGAAGTTATTACCTAATGAAAGAAAAACTTCATTTATTTTAAGTTAGGAGTGTGCTTATGTATTTCAAAGAATTGATCAAGGGTAAAAAATGGCTTTGTGTTGCCGATGGTCCTCGTGATCCAGTTACGGGAGAAAGAAAGCAGATTGCACGTAGAGGTATAACCAAAAAAGAAGCAGAAAAACGAGTCCTTGATGCTCTAAGAAAGTTACAAGAAGACGGTATTGATGAAACAAAAGTTAAATGTACACCATTTGATAAACTTGCTTATGAGTGGCTCGATGCCTATACACGGACAGGCGTAAAACGAAGCACAATAAGGATAAGGGAAAAAGAAATAAAAATCCTACTACGTTATATCGCCAAGGTCAATATCTCTAAAATATCTTCTAAGATGTATCAAAAGATCTTAAATGATCTTACGGACAAGGAATATGCTCGGACAACAATTAGTGGTGTTCATACAACCGCAGGAATGATTTTTAAATATGCAATTAAAGAGAAGTTATTAAAGGATAGTCCTACTATTGGAGCAGTGGTACCTCAAAAGAGATTGACTATAGAAGATATTGAAAAGAACAATATCGAAGAAAAGTATCTAGAAAGAAATGAGTTAACTGAGTTTCTTATGACAGTTAGAGAACATGGTCTGACGCTCGATTTAGAAATTTTTTATGTACTGGCTTTCTCTGGTATGAGATCAGGTGAGCTGTGTGCTTTAAAATGGTCTGACATTAATTTTGATACAAGAGAAGTTCGCATTTCCAAAACCTTATACAATGAAGATAACAACATGCGTAAATATGAATTGACACCACCTAAGACTAAAGGATCCATTAGAACTTTTAATATGGACATAGAAATTATTCACATGTTAAAGGATTACAAAAAGCACCAGGGTAAATTGAAAATGGCTCATCGCCATGAACATAAGGATTATCATGACGAGAACTTTATTTTTTGTAGAGAAAACGGCTACCCTTTCATTCAAAAAAATATTCTAATCAGAATGGAACGTCTTTTAGAGAAGACCTCCATAAAGAAACATGCAACTCCACATATTTTCCGTCACACCCATATAAGTATGCTAACAGAAGCTGGTGTGGACATTGCTACTATAATGAAAAGAGTAGGTCATGATGATATGAAAACAACAATGAAAATTTACACCCATGTCACTGAAAAAATGAAAGAGGATGCTTCACAAAAAATACGTACTACTTTTGCAAACATCCTAGATTTCAGTGTCTAAAAATGAAATTCCAATTTCTCAGTTGTTGATAAATGAGAAATTGGAATTTTCAATACATTATCGCCCCGGTTTATGGAAGAAATCTTATCAGAATGCTGCCCTTTGCTTTACTAAAAACATTTTCTTTTTGTTACAATTTGCTTAATAATCATGATCAGATCAAGATTACCTTCTGTAGGTTGTTAATTTTAATTTTAAAAATGTTTATTTGGGCTAAATGAAGTCCTCTATCCATGTGGGATTTTGGATTACAGAACATGTAACTTGTTTTATTTCTTCATTGTTATCCAAACAATATACCTTAAAGTATTTTGTATTAAAATGGTTAATTATCATAGTTATTAGAGTATCCCTATACTCAATGGGTATGAATTTAGATAGACCTTTTATAGCTTTAAGATCTCTCATACTTGGACTTAGATTATCAGATAGGTGTGTATGCCAATCACCAAGAAAATATAATCTATGATTTGATAGTTCATTCAAATGATTACAATACCTTGTTGTATAGTCACCATCAATTTCAATATAGTCATAATCCATTTTCGAATTTTCACCTGCACCTGAAGCATGTGTAACAATTAAACTATCACCTACTTGGTATCCTACGAGACATCCACCTATCTCAGTTTTAATTATATGTTCATCGGTTATTTTATTTATGTTTGACAAACAATTTTCTGTAAAAAACACTCTATTTATCTTCATTACATAAAACACAATCCTTAAGAACAGGGTTAGTCTTATAGTCAATACTATAAAGACGGTTTCCTTCTTTATCTCTTTCACTCCATACAATATATTGTTTATCATCTAACTCAACGTTTAATAAAATATCAATTATAGCTTGTGATACTAACCCTCCTGCAATATTTATACTTGAAATGCCCCCTGTAAAAGTTGGTTGGTCACAACCTGGTGCAAATTGAATTTGACCTTTAGGAGAACTTGGCGGATACATATGCCCAAAGTTTTGATTCCAACATCCCCAACAACCCGAATAATTAGGTATATATTTAACAATTTCACAACTCCACGCCCCGTTTGTAACAGAACCAACCACTAAAGGAACCTTATATTGAACACATAATCGGTTTAACAAGTGAGATACACTATGTTCTCCAGTAGTATCAATTACAACATCGGAATTTTTCAATATGTCTATGAACTTCTGATATCCTTTTTGATCCTTACCACTTCCAATTGCCATTCTATATATAGAGATATCAGCTTTTGGCGTCATTTCCAATATACGTTCGGCAACTCCGTCAACCTTGGGTAAGGCAAATAAACTTTGCCTTACTTGATGCCTTATTGTATTAGCGGGTTCATAAATATCGAAATCGAATAAATGAAATTTCCCAATCCCTTCTTGTGCTAGGGTCGTTGATACAATTGACCCTAATGATCCAACTCCTACAACCATTACACGTTTATCACTCAGCTTACTTCCATATGGTGTACGAATATTAATGTCATCACTACTTACTAAGTAACAACGTATCCATTGAGCCTGCCCTTGGGTGATTTTTAAGGCTACCCATGCCATACGCATATTACCTTTATGTCCCCATTCATCTTTAAATACAAAAATCAAAAATTGGTTCTTTTTATGGTTATAGGGTATGTTTTTTTCTTTTAACCACTCAGAAATTTTTGTTGTGGTTAATGGTGGTGGGCTATCTACTTTAAAGATATATGTTTTGTATATTGTCGAACCACCAAACCAATGTTCATAGCCTTTATCTGCCACCAAAATACTACCAGATACTTTAATAGATGATACTATCCCCCGTTTAGTTTTGTTATTTGGATACCTAATAGTACCCTCATTAATAACATCTAAATCATTAAAAGAAAAATCACCAAATGGAGTAGGTATTAAAAGGCCACCAGAGGTATAATCATATTGATTAACTCTTGGCTCTGGTACAATATCACTGTTCAAAACAAAATCTTTATCATATGTCAAAGGAGAGAAATGTGTTATCAATTCCTCTGCCTCTTGTAGAACCTCTCTTGCAGTAAAGTCTGCCCTCCATCTTTCTGATGAAAAACCAAAACAACATAGTACCTTATTTAGTTTTGTCTGATGCCTAATTAGAACTAAATCATCCTGAACATCACTGAATACAGTGGGAGGAAATGAAGGGTATCCATCGGGATAGATTATCCTCAATGGATACTCTTTTAGAACTGATGAAATGCCTACAAATTCAATAGTATTATTGTTTTTATTTAAGGAGAAACCCCTTGATTCAAGAATTTTCTTCTCATTTTCAAAAATCTCAGGCATTTCCTCATACCATAACTTTATTTTATCCATGTCTTCTATCTGGTTGCCTCCCCCAATCTGCAGTGTTCCTTGTTACAACTCCAATACCTGTATAAGAATTACTTCCCCCTCCAGAAAAATCATTAAAAACCTTTTTCCATGCTGATAATTGACTATCTTGGTCACCGTTCACATTTTCTAAATAGCTTAAACAGGTTGAAGCAGTTGTTTTAAGGAACATTTTTTTATAATCCTCGATAATATCAGCAACGTTGTTGTTTGAATTAGCGGGATCTATAAGATTTATTTCCTCAACATTTTCAAGTATATAATCTAACACTTCCTTTATTCGATCTTTTAAGATAATCTTAGATGAACCATTTAATGCTTGTATAACTAACAATTCCACTGCAAATGATTTAAACTTCACATTCCATTTGTTTTTCCAAATCTTCATAAGTTTTATTTCATTACGACATCCACTATTAGTAATGTGTGACTTATGCTTTTCAATATTGGTTTTTATGCGACTATCATCATCTGAACGATATAAGAATACATCATTATTACTATCGTCTTCCTTATCTATTCTGCGACCAGGAACTACATCCACATTAAGATCTGGAAGACCTATAGAAACTTTCTGTTCTCTAACATTGTAGTTCTCATTTAAAAAATCAAAGACAGATTCGTACATTTCACTTAATGAAAAGGAATCATGTTTAAAGTGAACAGCAAGATCTAAATCTTTGCTTGAATTAATTGCGGTATGCTTCGCTATCGAACCTGAATATTTTACTGTTTTTACTTCCTCTCCGAATTTTTCCCTTATTGCTTTTTCCACTTCTTCTCTATTTTTCACAATTTCTTCTTTATCTTTGTCATTAATTTTTTCTCCCTCAAGTAATGATTCAAGATATTCCGTAACCGTCATATTATTATCTCCTCTCGTATGATAAAACATTTGCTAAAGATATCATATTGCTGGTAAGACTTGTTGGTAAATTTGCAATTACTGAAAAAGGATAAGAGTTTATCGTTACTGAATCTTCCCCTTCTACTTTATTATTAAATTTTGCGTATATAACCACTGGAATTTCTAGGTCCAAATCTTTTAGCAATTGAATGTACTTTCTTACTGACCCCTCCTGATGTTGACCATTATTTTTTTCGTATCTATAAACAACAATGTCAACTTCCCCATTTATTACCTTTTGCTTGAAAGCTTCAAAATCATTTAAATCCATTAACTGAGCTTCCCCTACTATTCCACGTATTCTCATGACTTCAAGTTTTTCCATTTCTTCTTTCTTACTATCAGGACATAATACCAACACCCTGCTCTTTCGAAGAGAATGCTGATTCTCTATAAATCTCTCTAATTCTTTATATTTTTTCTCATAGTCTTCTATCTTAGGATCAATTAAACTTTTGATCTTATCTTTCGCATCTTGTTCAATTTCATCTATTGAAGCTCTTATTGTTAATTTAGCGTTTTCTTTTACCTCTGTTTTAGTTTGTCCAAATATCCAGTATAAAACAATAGTGCCTCCTGTTACCAAGACTCCTAAGGCAACAAAGAACAAACTGACTAAATTGAAAAAACCTTCTCTATCGCTGTTTGCAAAATCCCTATAATTAGAGTATTCCTCTTTAAGAAAATCAATTGCTTCATTATCTTTTTTGTCTCGGACGTCTTTCGTTTTATTAACATTTTGAATTTGAGTATTAAGTTCAACAATTTTCTTATCAAATTGTTCAGACCTATGGCTAATAGTACTACCTATATGTATTAAGTAAAAAAAGTTAAACGTTAGTAAACCTATTAATAGAAATCCTATGATTTTGTCTATATTCCCTTTAAACATATCATCCCTCATTTTTATTTTTATAATGCTATTTTAGCATACACAACTCACAATATATGGTAAAATCCAAATAAAAAAATTAGCCAATTAACTTTCAATTCAATACCTACACATTGTCCTCGCTATAATTTCTGACGTTACTCCATTAGAAATTAAAACGGAAAAGCAAAAAAGGATGCTTCACAAAAGTTATGCAATCTTTTGGAAACATCCTTAATTTCGGGATTTCTTAAATAAATGTTATTAAATTGTTATTTTTTTAGGTGAAAGACCTAATGTAACACGCTTGAGCCCTGATATAACAAGGTTTTCGAGCGTTGAATTACATCATGCCGCCCATTCCGCCCATGCCCATGCCGCCCATGTCAGGCATTCCAGCGCCGCCAGCGTTTTCTTCTGGCTTGTCAGCGATAACAGCTTCTGTTGTTAGGAACATCGCTGATACGGATGCTGCGTTTTGAAGGGCAGAACGAGTTACTTTCGTTGGGTCAACGATACCGGATTCGAACATGTTTACCCATTCGCCAGTAGCAGCGTTGAATCCAATTCCGATTTCTTCGTTTTTCAAGCGCTCAACGACAACAGATCCTTCAAGGCCTGCGTTGTGTGCGATTTGGCGAACTGGCTCTTCCAATGCGCGAAGAACGATTTTCACACCAGTTGCTTCGTCACCAGTTGTTTCAACAGCTGCAAGTGCACGAACGACGTTCACTAATGCTGTACCACCACCGGATACGATACCTTCTTCTACTGCTGCACGCGTAGAGTTAAGGGCATCTTCAATGCGAAGTTTACGCTCTTTCAACTCAGTTTCTGTAGCTGCACCAACTTTGATTACAGCTACTCCACCAGCTAATTTAGCCAAACGCTCTTGAAGTTTTTCTTTATCGAACTCAGAAGTTGTTTCTTCTAATTGAGAACGGATTTGTGTTACGCGGCCTGCAATTTTGTCAGACTCGCCAGCACCTTCAACGATAGTTGTGTTTTCTTTTGTTACTACAACTTTAGAAGCTGTTCCTAGCTGGCTGATGTTTGCAGACTTAAGGTCAAGTCCTAGCTCTTCAGTGATGACTTCACCGCCAGTAAGGATCGCGATGTCTTCAAGCATAGCTTTACGGCGGTCACCGAAGCCAGGAGCTTTAACAGCAACTGCGTTGAATGTTCCACGAAGTTTGTTCACTACTAATGTAGCAAGAGCTTCACCTTCAACATCTTCAGCAACAAGCAATAATGGCTTGCCTTGTTGAACGACTTGCTCTAATACAGGAAGGATCTCCTGGATGTTTGTGATCTTTTTGTCTGTGATCAAGATGTAAGGATTCTCAAGAACCGCTTCCATTTTGTCAGAGTTGGTTACCATGTATGGAGATGCATATCCGCGGTCGAACTGCATACCTTCAACCACTTCAAGCTCAGTTGTGAATCCTTTAGATTCCTCGATCGTGATAACGCCGTCGTTTCCAACGCGCTCCATAGCTTCAGCGATCAATTGTCCTACTTCATCGTCAGCTGCAGAGATGGCAGCAACTTGAGCGATAGACTCTTTGCCTTCGATCGGCTTGGAGATCTTTTTCAACTCTTCCACTGCTACTGCTGTAGCTTTTTCGATTCCTTTGCGAAGAACCATTGGGTTAGCGCCGGAAGTTACGTTTTTCAATCCTTCACGGATCATTGCTTGAGCAAGAACAGTCGCTGTTGTTGTTCCGTCACCGGCAACATCGTTTGTTTTGCTTGCTACTTCAGCAACCAATTTCGCACCCATGTTTTCGAAAGCATCTTCTAGTTCGATTTCTTTCGCGATCGTTACACCATCGTTAGTGATGAGTGGTGAACCGAATTTTTTCTCAAGAACGACGTTGCGCCCTTTTGGTCCAAGCGTTACTTTTACTGCATTTGCAAGTGCATCTACACCGCGAAGCATTGCGCGACGAGCGTCTTCACTGAACTTAATGTCTTTAGCCATGTGTAAAACCCTCCTATAAAGATTAAAGTTTTTTTGATTAATTACGTTAAAGCTACTGAATCAGCCTTTTTTAAAGCTGTTGATTCAGCTTTTTAAAAAGCTGTTATGTAGTAGCTATTCAATTTGTAGGTTTGCGATTAGCCGATGACAGCCAATACGTCTGTTTCACGAAGAATAAGGTACTCTTTTCCTTGATACTTCACTTCTGTTCCTGCGTATTTTGAAAAGATGATAGAATCTCCTTCAGAGACTTCTAGCGCTACGCGTTCTCCTTGCTCAGTTACGCGGCCTGTACCTACTGCAACAACCTTGCCTTCTTGCGGCTTTTCCTTTGCAGAGTCTGGTAAAACGATTCCGCTTGCAGTTTTTTCTTCACCTTCTACAAGCTCAATCACAATACGATCACCTAGTGGCTTTAACAAGTGAAACACCCTCCTCAAAATAAATAGAAAGTTTAATTTTATTAGCACTCTAATTTACCGAGTGCTAACTCCATTTCCTATAATAAATAATTTTTTTCCACTTTGCAAGTACAGACCTAACAGATTTTCGAAAAATTTATGAAAGGGGTCTCATGCCATGTTTTCAAGCAATCTATGTTAGAATAAGGAGATACATGGGAATGCTGAAGACATGACCATACCGAACTTAACTAAAGGAGTTATATACATTGACCAAGCGTTACTTATGGATTGTACTCACTTATGTACTGATGCAGCTGTCAGGCTATGTCGGCTATCCCCTCTTGAATTCTCTTGGTGTTCCAAGGGATCATTGGGCCGGACTCTGGGGAACCATCAGCTTTCTCACAGCTCTGTTAATCATTCTTCTTCTCCTCATCCCCGACATGAAGGACCCGTCTGTACGAGGGGGGCGCGTATCCCGTTCATCCGCTGTCGGCTGGGCCATTATCGGAATCTTCATGGCTTATGGTGCGCAGATCGTTGCAGGATTGATTGAAATAAATCTCCTTGGCATTAAGCCAGGGTCTGAAAATACTCAAATGCTCGTTAAGATCGCGAAACTAACTCCTTACTTCATGGTCGTGACCTCCATTGCAGGCCCGATCCTGGAAGAGATCATATTCCGAAAAATTATTTTCGGCAGTCTGTATAAACGGTTTAACTTTGTGATCGCAGCTCTGATCAGCTCTTTGATTTTCGCAGCGGTTCACTTTGATTTCACCCATTTGCTCGTTTATACAGCCATGGGCTTTGTATTTGCATTCCTGTATGTACGGACAAAACGTTTGCTCGTTCCCATTGTCGCCCATGTCTCCATGAATACACTCGTCATGCTCGTACAAGTGGTTTTTGCTGATAAGATCAATGAGCTGCAGGATAAAGCGGAGAAAATGCAGATGATTATTGGGGGACTTTTCTAATGAGAACATCACCATTTTTTATGAGCGGTTTATATACCGTCATGGGTGTCCTTTTCACCTGGCTCGCCATTCATTATTCCAATGAATATGGTGTCACCGGGATCTGGACCTTGATCACCATGCTTGTGGCTACCTTCGATTTCGCCAATGCGATCAGGTATTACAGGCTGCACCGCCACATCAAAAAGTATAAAAAATAACAAAAACCGGTCTCCTTTATGAACTGCACCCCAAATTT
>NZ_JBDPNU010000041.1:0-1662 GCF_050468105.1 Fictibacillus sp. NRS-1165 | reverse complement strand
TGTGCGCTCATGTCTCCATAGAAAGGAGGTGATCCAGCCGCACCTTCCGATACGGCTACCTTGTTACGACTTCACCCCAATCATCTGTCCCACCTTCGGCGGCTGGCTCCAAAAGGTTACCCCACCGACTTCGGGTGTTACAAACTCTCGTGGTGTGACGGGCGGTGTGTACAAGGCCCGGGAACGTATTCACCGCGGCATGCTGATCCGCGATTACTAGCAATTCCGGCTTCATGTAGGCGAGTTGCAGCCTACAATCCGAACTGAGAGTGGCTTTTTGGGATTGGCTCGGCCTCGCGGCTTCGCAACCCTTTGTACCACCCATTGTAGCACGTGTGTAGCCCAGGTCATAAGGGGCATGATGATTTGACGTCATCCCCACCTTCCTCCGGTTTGTCACCGGCAGTCACCTTAGAGTGCCCAACTGAATGCTGGCAACTAAGGTCAAGGGTTGCGCTCGTTGCGGGACTTAACCCAACATCTCACGACACGAGCTGACGACAACCATGCACCACCTGTCACTCTGTCCCCCGAAGGGGAAAGCTCTATCTCTAGAGTGGTCAGAGGATGTCAAGACCTGGTAAGGTTCTTCGCGTTGCTTCGAATTAAACCACATGCTCCACTGCTTGTGCGGGCCCCCGTCAATTCCTTTGAGTTTCAACCTTGCGGTCGTACTCCCCAGGCGGAGTGCTTAATGTGTTAACGTCAGCACTGAGGGTGGAACCCCCCAACACCTAGCACTCATCGTTTACGGCGTGGACTACCAGGGTATCTAATCCTGTTTGCTCCCCACGCTTTCGCGCCTCAGCGTCAGTTACAGGCCAAAAAGCCGCCTTCGCCACTGGTGTTCCTCCACATCTCTACGCATTTCACCGCTACACGTGGAATTCCACTTTTCTCTCCTGCACTCAAGTTCCCCAGTTTCCAATGACCCTCCACGGTTGAGCCGTGGGCTTTCACATCAGACTTAAAGAACCGCCTGCGCGCGCTTTACGCCCAATAATTCCGGACAACGCTTGCCACCTACGTATTACCGCGGCTGCTGGCACGTAGTTAGCCGTGGCTTTCTGGTCAGGTACCGTCAAGGTACCGGCAGTTACTCCGATACTTGTTCTTCCCTGACAACAGAGCTTTACGACCCGAAGGCCTTCATCGCTCACGCGGCGTTGCTCGGTCAGACTTTCGTCCATTGCCGAAGATTCCCTACTGCTGCCTCCCGTAGGAGTCTGGGCCGTGTCTCAGTCCCAGTGTGGCCGATCACCCTCTCAGGTCGGCTACGCATCGTCGCCTTGGTGAGCCGTTACCTCACCAACTAGCTAATGCGCCGCGGGCCCATCTGTAAGCGTCAGCACAAGGCCGACTTTCAAAAAAGAAACAGGCGTTTCTCTTTATCATCCGGTATTAGCTCCGGTTTCCCGGAGTTATCCCCGTCTTACAGGCAGGTTGCCCACGTGTTACTCACCCGTCCGCCGCTGACCTCCGAGAGCAAGCTCTCTTTGGTCCGCTCGACTTGCATGTATTAGGCACGCCGCCAGCGTTCGTCCTGAGCCAGGATCAAACTCTCCAATAAAGTGTTTGATATAGCTCATAAAGTTTAAAAATAAGAAATTGATGGGATTGTAAAATCCCTGACTTACCTGGCTTTTGTTTGGTTTTCAAAGA
>NZ_JBDPNU010000040.1:0-73437 GCF_050468105.1 Fictibacillus sp. NRS-1165 | reverse complement strand
ACTTTTAGGGGTCACTTCAAGGGGACCGGTTTTTATACTTCGTTTAAAGCTTAAATGAACTTTTTAAGGATACGATACGGTTGAAAACGATCTTATCTTCCGTCGTATGCTTCGGATCGACGTTAAAGTAGCCGTGTCGGAAGAACTGGAACTTGTCCTGCGGCTTCGCGTCTTTCATGGTTGGTTCGATGAATCCCTCCTGGATGGTCAAGGAATCTTCGTTGACAAAATCGATAAACGTTTTGTCTTCACTCTCATCAGCTGCCTTCAAGTCCTCATCACGGATCAACGGCTCATATAAACGGAACTCAGCTGGAATGGCTTGTGAGGCTTCCACCCAGTGCAAGGTTCCTTTTACTTTACGGCCGGTAAAACCGATGCCGCTTTTCGTTTCCACATCATACGTACAATGGAGTTCAATTACATTTCCGTTCTCGTCTTTGATGACATCCTCGCATTTAATGAAGTAAGCATGTTTTAAACGGACTTCATTGCCAGGGAAGAGGCGGAAGTATTTTTTTGGAGGGTTCTCCATGAAGTCATCCTGCTCCACATAGATCTCGCGGGAGAAAGGAATCTGGCGTGTCCCCATTTCAGGATTTTCAGGATTGATTTCCGCATCCAGCATCTCAACTTGGCCTTCAGGGTAGTTCGTGATGACAACTTTAAGCGGGTTCAGGATACCCATCGTACGCGGAGCCTTCAATTTTAAATCTTCACGTACAAAGTGCTCGAGCATCGCTTCGTCTACGGCGCCTGAACCTTTGGAAACACCTGTTGCCTGTACGAATTCACGAATCGATTCTGGGGTATATCCTTTTCGGCGAAGGCCGGAAATCGTCGGCATGCGCGGATCATCCCAGCCATCCACATACCCTTCGTCCACGAGCTGTTTCAGTTTGCGCTTACTCATGACCGTGTTTTCGATGTTCAAGCGGCCGAACTCGATCTGCTGAGGCTTGCTTTCCATCTCGCACTCTTCAACCACCCAGTTATAGAGGGGGCGCTGTTCTTCAAACTCGGTCGTACAAAGAGAGTGGGTAACGCCTTCAATGGCATCCTCAAGAGGGTGAGCGAACGCATACATCGGATATATGCACCAGGTATCACCTGTATTGTGATGTTTCGCGTGGGATACACGGTAGATGACCGGGTCACGCATGTTAATGTTTCCAGATGCCATATCAATTTTGGCACGGAGCACTTTTTTACCGTTTTCGAACTCACCCTTGCGCATGCGGTCAAAAAGGTCAAGGTTTTCTTCCACCGTGCGGCTGCGGTATGGACTGTCTTTTCCAGGCTCAGTCAATGTGCCCCGGTATTCGCGGATTTCATCTGGTGACAGATCATCAACGTACGCTTTTCCTTTTTTAATCAGAAGGACGGCACGGTCGTACATTTCCTCAAAATAATCGGAGGCAAAGCGAAGGTTTTCCCATTCATAGCCCAGCCATGCCACATCATTCTTAATGGAGTCGACATACTCCCGGTCTTCCTTCAGTGGATTGGTGTCATCGAAACGAAGGTTGGTCTGTCCGTTAAACTCATCGGCGATCCCAAAATTTATGACAATGGATTTGGCGTGTCCGATGTGCAGATAACCGTTCGGTTCTGGGGGGAAACGTGTGATAACGGTATCCCTTTTGCCGGATTCCAAATCCTCTTTTATGATGCTTCTAATAAAATTCGAGTTTTCTTCCATCCCGTATCAGCCTTTCTGTTAGCATTCTATCTCACCATTATAACATTCACAGCAAGGAAACAAAATTGCCTATAGCTACCTTAGCTATTATAAACAAAAAATCTCTCAAAACGCGCATACCTGCCCAGTCTTTTTTCATAATTCGACTTTTTTATAAAAAATTTATAAAAGCAGGCAGGAATTTCAAACTGGGAAAAATACGCTAGACGAGCAGGAGAATCTCAGGTAAAATATTTTCAGAATATTGATTTTATTTACAATATTTAAATATTGTAGATGTTTTCATTTTCACAAAAAAATAGGGGGATGAGAAAATGAAGAAGAGAAAACTGGCGGGGATCTTTCTATCCTTATCACTTTCAGCAGGAGTAATGGCGGGCTGCGGTGCAGCTTCGACATCGTCCGGCGGCTCAAGTGGCAAGGAAACGATTAAAGTAGGAGCCAACCTTGAGCTTTCAGGAGGGGTAGCATCCTATGGCCAATCCATCGCGGAAGGGCTTCAGCTGGCACTGGACGAAATCAATAAAAAAGGAATTGAAGGCAAGAAGATCAAGCTTGTAAAAGTCGACAATAAATCAGAAGCGGCAGAGGCGACAAACGGAGCAGTAAAGCTAGTCAGCCAGGATAAAGTAGCGGCTGTTGTCGGTGCTGCGACTTCCACCAACACACTGGCTCAGGTTCAGATTGCTCAAAGCAACAAGGTTCCGCTTGTCACACCGACAGGAACAAACCCTGAGATCACAAATAAAGACGGCAAAGTAAATGATTACGTGTTCCGGACATGCTTTATTGATCCGTTCCAGGGAACTGTAGCTGCAAACTTTGCGTCAGATAAATTGAAAACAAGTAAAGCGGCTGTGTTCATCGACAGTGCCAGTGATTACTCAAAAGGGCTGGCTTCGGCGTTTAAAACGGCTTATGAGAAAAACGGCGGCAGCATCGTAGCTGAAGAAGCGTATGTTGCGAAGGATACGGACTTCCGTGCCACACTTACCCGTTTAAAAGCAGCGAAACCGGACTTCATTTTCCTTCCTGGCTACTATGAAGAAGTCGGTCTGATCATCAAGCAGGCGCGGGAGATCGGCATCACTGCGCCATTCATGGGTGGAGACGGCTGGGATTCTCCGAAACTTGTAGAAATTGCCGGACCAAAAGCGCTGAACAATACTTACATTACAAACCACTATTCTTCTGGAGATCCGGATAAGAAGATTCAAGACTTTGTCAGTGCATTTAAGAAGAAATACAAAGGAAAATCTCCGGACGCATTCAGTGCCCTTGGTTATGATACAGCGTATTATCTGGCTGATGCCATCAAGCGTTCAGGTGATGCCAGCCCTGAAAAAATTGCAAAAGCACTTGCGAAAACAAAAGATCTTTCCCTTGTTTCCGGCCAATTGACATTGGATAAGAACCATGACCCGATCAAATCAGCATCTATTCTTGAGTACAAAGACGGCAAACAAGAGTTTAATACAAAAATTAATCCATAAGAGCAATTTAACGAATAGGGGGCTCCGTCCCCCTTTTCTGTGTTTTTAGGGACTGGATATTTTTTATGAAGGAGAGTTGGAGATGGAACTTATACAACAGCTGGTCAACGGTATATCACTCGGCAGTATTTATGCCCTAATTGCTCTTGGCTACACGATGGTATATGGAATTGTAAAACTGATCAACTTCGCACATGGCGACGTTTTCATGGTAGGCGCCTTTGTCGGTTTCTACTCCATTACCGTTTTGCATATCCCATTTGTCTTGTCATTGATCCTTGCCATGGCAGTCTGTGCACTATTCGGGGTGCTGATCGAACGCATCGCGTATAAACCGCTCAGAAACGCTACCCGGATCGCGGCGTTGATCACAGCAATTGGTGTTTCACTGCTCATTGAGTACGGCTTTATTTATGTGAGGGGCGCACAGCCGGAAGCCTATCCGGGAGATGTGCTTCCAGAGCATGTCATCCACCTTTTTGATGCAAAAATCAACAGTCAGTCGTTGCTCATCCTCGGTGTTTCTGTTGTTCTCATGATCATCCTGCAGTTCATCGTACATAAAACAAAAATCGGTAAAGCGATGCGTGCTGTTTCCTTTGATGCCGAAGCTGCACAGCTGATGGGAATCAACGTTGACCGCACGATATCTTCTACCTTTGCGATCGGGTCGGCCCTTGCTGGGGCAGCCGGTGTTATCTTTGGAGTTTACTATATAAAAATCGAGCCTTTGATGGGGGTTATCCCTGGACTGAAAGCGTTCGTTGCTGCCGTTCTTGGGGGGATTGGTATTCTTCCTGGTGCAATGGTTGGCGGGTTGCTGCTCGGCGTCATTGAATCACTTGTCAGTGCGTTCGGTTACTCTTTATGGCGTGACGGGGCTGCATTTGTTGTTCTTATCTTGATCCTTATCTTCCTTCCTTCGGGATTGTTCGGAAAATATAGAAGAGAAAAGGTATAGGGGGAACAAAAATGGCGATTTTTAAACAAGCTAAGCACTTTTGGACATATATCGTTCTTTCTCTCGTTATCTTTGGCGTTATTCAGTTCATGATTACAGGCCAAATGCTGAACCTCTTTTATGTCAACACCCTTATCTTTATCGCAATTAACATCATTTTGGCGGTTTCGCTTCACTTGATCATCGGAATCACCGGACAGTTTTCTATCGGACATGCCGGGTTTCTTGCAGTAGGAGCCTATGCCTCAGGAATTATTACAATGAAACTGGAGCTTCCGTTTGCAGCTGCACTCCTGATTGGAGGACTGGTAGCAGCATTTGCCGGTTTTATTATTGGGTTTCCGAGTCTTCGGCTGAGAGGAGATTATCTGGCCATCGCGACACTCGGATTTGGTGAGATTGTCCGTATTGTATTTTTAAATCTGGATTATGTCGGCGGAGCGAGCGGCATGCAAGTCAACCATTTGACGACGTGGCCATGGGTCTTCGGCTGTATGCTTATTGCCATACTTGTGATCGTAAACTTTACAAATTCTACTCACGGCCGGGCTTGTATTTCCATCCGGGAAGATGAAACCGCGGCTGATGCGATGGGAATCAATACAACCTATTATAAAGTTGCTGCTTTTGTGATCGGAGCCTTTTTTGCCGGCATAGCTGGTGGTCTGTATGCCCACAACTTCTATATTATCCAGCCATCCAACTTTGGGTTTCTGAAATCATTCGATATTTTAATTTTCGTTGTGCTAGGCGGTCTGGGCTCCTTATCGGGTTCTGTTATTGCAGCAGTCCTTCTTACCGTTGTTTCCACGTTCCTGCAGGACTATCCTGAAACACGGATGATCATCTACAGCATTGTCCTCATTGTTGTTATGCTGTACCGTCCACAAGGCTTGATGGGGACGAAAGAGATCACATCGATCTTCAGTAAAGGAAAAAGGTCGAAGGGAGGAGCAAAGGATGGAAACAAACAAACCGTTGCTTAAAGTAGACAACATTGGAATCCGTTTTGGCGGGCTAAGAGCGGTTTCTGACGTCAACATAGAATTGTTCCCGGGAGAGATGGCCGGGCTGATCGGACCGAACGGCGCGGGAAAAACCACCTTTTTTAATATGCTGACCGGGGTTTATGTGCCTACAGAAGGTCAGATCCTGCTGAACGGAAAAAAACTGAATAACCTTCCTCCGTACAAGATTACGAGAAACGGAATCAGCCGGACGTTTCAGAACATACGGCTGTTTGGGGAATTATCCGTTATTGATAACGTAAAAGTGGCTTACCATTCTCAGGCCAAGCATACGCTGTTCAGCTCGATCCTCAGGCTTCCAGGACATTTTTCCGGAGAAAAAGAAATGGAAGAGAAGGCGACAGAATTCTTAAAGATCTTTAACTTAGATCGATTTAAGGATGAAAAAGCGAAGAACCTGCCATATGGCCAGCAGCGCCGCCTGGAGATCGCCCGTGCGCTTGCCGCAAACCCGAAGCTGCTGCTGCTCGATGAGCCGGCGGCCGGGATGAATCCTCATGAAACAAAAGAACTCATGAATTTGATCGCCTTCATCCGGGAGCAATTCAATCTAACCGTTCTTCTCATTGAACATGATATGCCGCTTGTCATGGGGGTTTGTGAGCGGATCTATGTTCTTGACCACGGCCAGCTCATCGCTGAAGGAACACCATCAGAAATTAAAAATAACCCGAAAGTCATCGAAGCGTATCTGGGCGAGGAGGTTTCATAATGCTGAAGGTAGAGGATATAAATGTTTACTATGGCAACATTCAGGCGCTTGAAGGGATATCGCTGGAAATCCATCAAGGCGAGATCGTTACCTTGATCGGTGCGAACGGGGCCGGTAAAAGCACGCTGCTTAAAACCGTTTCAGGTCTGTTAAAGCCAAAGCAGGGAAAAATCCTCTATGAGGGGAAAGTTATTAATGGAAAAGCCGCTCAGACGATCGTAAAACAAGGAATCTCACATGTGCCTGAGGGACGCCGTGTATTTGCAAATATGACGGTAGAGGAAAATCTGCAGCTTGGCGCGTTTTTAAGAAAGGACAAAGACGGGATCAAGCAGGATATGGAAAAGGTATATGATCTTTTTCCAAGATTGCTTGAACGGCTGAAGCAGCAGGCCGGAACTCTGTCAGGAGGGGAACAGCAGATGCTGGCCATGGGACGGGCGCTGATGGCGCGCCCGCGGCTGCTCCTGCTGGACGAGCCTTCCATGGGGCTGGCCCCGCTATTGGTCAAAACCATCTTCCGCATTATTGAAGAGATCAACCAGGCTGGAACAACCATTTTACTCGTAGAACAAAATGCCAATCTGGCACTTTCCATCGCGAACCGTGCGTATGTTGTGGAAACGGGCCGTATTGTGCTTTCAGGTGACGCGGCGGAGCTTACATCAAGTGAACAGGTAAAAATGGCTTACTTGGGCGGACACTAATAGAATACAAGGAATGAAAAACCGGTCCTGTTGAAGGACCGGTTTATGTATGTTCCAGGGTTAAGCAGGCAATGGATATAGAAATGAAGATTTATCGTATAAGCTGATCATTGTGTGAATTTCGCATTTAACGCTATAATTCACAAAAAAGATATTCTGCGGGAAGGGGGTCCATATGAGGTACTGGCACCGTTTGCTCCCTTCGGATCCTGGCCGGAAGCGGTTAAGGACGGCGAGCAAAGTGACGCTGAGTGTGATCAGTTCGGTAATGGTCATGATGATTATCATCCTATATGCCGGTGGACATGTCACGGCTGCTATTTTTGCAGGTGTCGTTGGCATGATGGGCATTCTTGTGGTTAACGATGACACGGAAAAAGAAAAGAAACTGACGACGGTTCTGCTTGCACTCTCGAGTGCGTGTTCCCTCACGATCGGTTCTTGGCTGGCCAAATGGGGAATGGCCGCTGATTTATTTTTGCTGCTTGTTGTGTTTTTGGCTCTTTACCTTCAGCGCTTTGGCAGCCGCTACTTTTCAATCTGCATGATCGCTTTCATGTCCTTTTATTTTGCAACGCTTCTTAAAGTTGATTTCACACAGGTTCCATGGCTCTTCGCTTCGATTCTGACGGGAATCTTATTTGCCTATTTCTACAACTTTATCCTCATTCATGACAAGCCGGAAGAAGTTTTAAAACGGTCCATGGCTTCATTTCATCTTCAGGCAAATTTAACCTTGAACCTTGTTATTGAGATTGTCAGGGATATTAAAATGGACAAGCAGAGATTGTTAAACCTCGACCGGAATGTGAAAAAACTTGGAGATTATGCTCGCGTCGTCTCCAATGAGCTTGGCACGACAGAACCAGGGAAAATTTGGCCGGGGCTAAGCACGAGTCAGCTTCGCCTCTACATTTTTGATACCGCAATGCTGATGGAAACGCTGTCGCCGTCCATACGGCGTCTAAAAGAGCATCGTGCGCTTGAAAACCATGCGATACGTTCCTCGCTGCTGCAAGTTATACAATCCATTCGCGAAGCTGAAGTGCTCAACAGGGAACAGGTTCATTATCTGGAAAACGCAGCCGCCAGTTTGCAGACTCTTCGTGAGCTGCTTTGGACCTTGAACCCGGATGAGGATAATGGGGAATGGCTTTACTTGATCCGACGGATTGAGTCCATCGCCAACCATATTATTGATGGCGCCTTCGGCCTTCAGCAGTCTCTCCAGCAGGCGAATGAGCATCATATCGGCCAGCGGACGGAGGAGCAAGAGAATGACGAACAAGAAGAGCAGGATGAGGAGTATGGAATCCGCCCAACGACCAAGAAGGCCATTCAGGCACTGATTGCGGGAGGTTTATCCATCATTCTCGGGCATATCTATTCTCCAGCTCATCAATATTGGATTTTATTGTCCTGTTTTGTTGTTCTTCTTGGTACGGAGACTGTCGGCCGTACACTCGTGAAAGCAGTACAGAGGAGCATAGGAACGTTTCTGGGAGCGATTGCGGGGTTCATTATCGCTATGTACCTAACCGGCATCCAGGATATTGTTATGTTGTTCATTTGTGTTTTCCTCGCTTTTTACCTGCTGCCGATCTCTTATACGCTGATGATGTTCTGGATCACGATGCTGCTGGCATTAATGTATGATATCCTCCTTGGCGGCATCAACCAGCAGTTAATGATCGCACGTGTTATTGACACTGTTGCCGGGGTAGGATTGGGATTTGCAGTATCTGCCCTCATCTATCCGCACCGGACACGGGATAAGGTGACTACTTCGACGGTTGAATATTTGAATTCGCTAAAGGAATATTTGAACAACTATATTGACCGGTTCAGTGAGAAACATACAGCTTTTAACCTTGCGGACCTTGCATTGGAGCTGGATCAGCTGCTGGAGACGTTAATCGAGGACGCAAGCCCTTTATACAGAGGGTGGTTTGGCCGTTCGGGCATACATCAGCAGCTAACGGTATTAACGGCCATTAATTTTTACGCCAAGCATCTCACGGCTTCTTCCACAAGAAAAAGCCAGCTGAATACGGACGAGAGGTTTGAGGATCTGTTAAACCATGTTCAGCGCTCACTGACGGAAAATATTGATGCACTGTCCGCGGCGGTAAGGGGAGAGGGGCAGGCGCGAATTGTCAATCTGGATGAAGAACGGAGACAGGTGGAGCGCCTGCCGGAAAAATCCAAATCCAGTGACCATGAATTGCTCAACCATCTCCGCCTGCTGCATAATGTCCATTATATCTGGCGGATCAATGAGTCGATCGTATATCTGGCCCGACAGCTTGGTGCGGAGCCGAAGAACAAAGATCAGTGACAGGCGAGATAACGAACGATGCACAGCTTTGGCAGGTTTTCTGATCGAAGCGCTGTTCTGGGGGGAATTTAACGCTGCAGTATTGGCAAGTCCGATACTGCTTTTTTCGTAAACGAATCGTTGTAATCAATGTGTTTAATATTCTCTCATGCCGTTCCTCCCTGCTGCTTGTTTCCAGGTCCTCCCATTTGATCAGCTGCCGTTTTACCATCGAGGGCGCATGCTGAGAAGGATCTGTCTTTTTCATAGAATGATAGCCGAATTGCAAGCCGTCCTCATCTCGGCAGATAAAAAAGACCGGGTTTTCTTCGCAAAATCCTTCAACGGTAAACAAGTAGGTTTTTAGGGCATGATCCTTTTTTATATCAATTTTTTCCTGATGGATGAGGCCGGACAGCCAGCGAACCGCCTGCGCCTTAGTAGATTTCATACACCATTTCCTTTCTTTCTCAGATTATAAAGCATATGGAACAAAAGAACTAGATAGTTATTAGATAATTTCGACATATTAAGCCAAAACTCCTTTATCTCCAAAAATAACAATATTTCTCATTTTTGTGTGAAGAAACAGGGAATATTGACCTATTCCAAGCAATAAAAATAGAGGGAAGGCAGGAGGAGACCGGCGTTTAAAAGAAGTAAATACATACGGAATTAAACAAAAGGAGTTAAACATGGAGATCATCGACTTTCATTGTGATGCATTATTAAAACTGTATGAAGGAAAAGGGAAGCTTAAGTTTGCAAATTCACCCGAGCTGGAAACGAATAAGGAGCGGCTGAAAAAGGGGCAGGTAAAAGTGCAATGCTTTGCCATTTTTATTGAGCCAGAGATTCCATCCGACCAGAAGTTCCAGGCAGCGCTAGGCCAGGTAGATTACTTTTATAAAGAGGTGCTGGGAAAAAATCCGGAGATAAAGCACATACGCAGCTGGGAGGAATTTAACGGAGTTCAGGACGGAGAAATTGGTGCGATGCTGACTCTGGAAGGGGTAGACGCTATTGGAAATGATCTTTCCAAGCTGCATATCCTCCATCAGCTAGGTGTACTTTCTGTCGGATTAACATGGAATACGGCGAACCTGGCGGCTGACGGAGCCGGAGAGCCCCGTGGCGGTGGCCTTACCCTGTTTGGAAAAGAGGTGGTTCACTTCCATAACCAGCATCAGATCCTCACCGACGTTTCCCATTTAAGTGGGATGGCTTTCTGGGATGTTCTCGGCATCGCGGATTATCCGTTTGCCAGCCATTCCAATTCCAAAGAACTGTGTGACCATCCAAGAAATCTAACCGATGAACAGGCAAGTGCCATGTTTGAAAAAGGCGGAACGATCCATGTCGTATATAATCCCCCTTTTATTAATCAGGAACAGACAACAGCTTCTATTTCTGACCTTATCAAACACATCGATCGCTTTTGCGCACTTGGCGGAGTGCGGCAGATTGGCTTGGGCTCTGACTTTGATGGGATCGCCAATTTTGTCACTGGTTTGGAGAACGCGTCCAAAAGCCAGAACTTGATCAATGAATTGCTTAAGCACTATACCGAGGATCAGGTTAGGGGATTTGCATTTGATAACTTTATGAATCACCGGCCGAATGTGAGAAAAGTAAAGTGATAGCTTCAAGCTGATGATAGGATAAAGCCCATTTAGGGAAGGGAGCGAGAGGCATGCCTTTAACGAAGATTGAAGACCAGGTAGAACTCTTTTATGAAGAACGGGGAACGGGAAGGCCTGTAATATTTATCCATGGTGTATGGATGAGCAGCAAATTTTTTCATAAACAGCTTTCTGCTGCTTCTAAGCATTACCGAACCATCGTGCTGGACTTAAGAGGCCATGGCAGCTCCTCGATGGTTCATCATGGACACACGATCGCTCAATACGCACGTGATCTAAACGCTTTTATTCAAAAGCTGGATTTGAAGAATGTCGTATTGGCAGGCTGGTCGATGGGGGCATTTGTGATTTGGGATTACCTTCAGCAATTTGGTGAAAACAGCGTAAAAGGCACAGTTATTATTGACGAACTCGCTTCTGATTTTAAATGGCCTGATTTCTCGATCGGAGCGTTTGATCTGCCTGCACTGACACAGTTTATGAGAGACGTTCAGAATAACCGTAGGGCAGTGCTTGAAGGGTTTGTACCTCTCATGTTCAAAGAGGAACTGTCCAAGGACGATTTTTCCTGGATGATGGAGGAAGTTACAAAAATGCCGGAGTCGATTGCAAGTGCCATATTGTTCGATCAATCGATTGTCGATTACCGAGATTTTTTAAGTAAAATAAAAAAACCAACATTGCTTTGTTTTGGAAGAGAAGAAACGCTTATACCTGTAGCTGCGGGTGAACATCTGCACGAGAACATACCTAATTCCCAACTGGAGATCTTTGAGCAAAGCTGCCATTGTCCATTTCTTGAAGAAAGTGAGAAATTCAATAGTGTGCTCGAACAATTTGTTGGATCATTGGACGATTTATGACTTTGGAAACAAAAAGAAAGCAGGACTCACGCCCGTTTAAACGAAGTGTAAGGTGTATAAATCCTTTAGATGGAAGGTGATTTCTGTGGAAGACAGAGCATTGCAGTATCCGGTCTTGAAAGATGCACAGCCGTTTTATTTTGAAGGGAGCCATGTGGGTATATTGGTTTCACATGGCTTTACAGGTTCTACACAGAGCATGCTGCCGCTCGGCAGGGCTTACGCTGAAGCTGGCTATACCGTATGCGGCCCCAGACTGAAAGGGCATGGCACTCATTATGAGGACATGGAACAGAGCAATTACCAGGACTGGGTGGCTTCTGTGGAGGAAGGCTATCAATGGCTGAAAGAACGCTGTGATACGATCTTTGTAACCGGGCTTTCCATGGGTGGCACTTTAACCCTCTATCTAGCTGAAAAATATCCAGAGATTAAAGGGATTATTCCCATTAATGCGGCGGTAGAGATTCCAGAGATGGAGCCGTTAAAAGATGCAGCTGAGCCCCGGTTTCTGGACGCGATTGGTTCAGATATCAAAAAAGAGGGTGTTCTAGAACTTGCCTATGAAAAAACACCGGTTCAATCGGTTAAGGAAATTTTAAAGCTGATGGAGGAAGTCAAGGATCAGCTTGACCGGATAACGTGTCCTGCCTTCATTTTCGTTTCGGAGGAAGATCATGTTGTTCCGCCTCTCAATTCTCAGTTAATCTTTGAACGAATTTCTTCTGAGGATAAAGAATTGTATTATATGAGTGACAGCTATCATGTGGCAACGCTTGATCATGATCAAGAGGCTATTATTGAAAATACCCTTGCCTTTATTCAGAGGCAGCTTGGTAAATCATAAGCAGAAGCCAGCTTTTAAGCCGGCTTCTTTTTTATCGTACAAAGGATAAAATAAAGTGGGGTTCTGTCGTGGAATACTGACAGAACCTTACTTTATTTCCCCCGTTCTATGAATATTCCCTCGGAAATAATCGAAAAACCACAAATATTGCCCGGGCTTACAAGGTAATACTTGAAGGTATAGTATTTTTAGAGAGGACATTTGTTTCTTCTGTGTGGAAAATAACCTTGCATCTTATACTGAAACGCGCAATAATAGTAACTAAAATTTACCGGTTAAATTCTAACAGTAGGGGATGTTAAAAATGAAGGTAGTGAAGTTCGGAGGATCATCTTTATCGTGTTCAGAGCAGGTCGAAAAAGTGTTTAATATTGTCGTTTCAGATCCCGAACGCAAAGTAGTCGTGGTGTCAGCTCCGGGAAAGCGGTTTGCTGAAGATACGAAAGTAACGGATCTTTTAATAGAATGTGCTGCAGCTTATCTTCAAGGAAGAGAAGATCATCATGCGTTTCAGGCTATTATCGACCGATATGAAAGCATTGCTAAAGGGCTTAAGCTGCCGGGGGGAACGGTGGTTGAAATTAAGTCAAACCTTTTGGAATTGTTGAACGGAGACCGCAGTGATCCGCAGAAATATATGGATGCTGTTAAGGCGACCGGAGAGGACAGCCATGCCAGGCTGATTGCTGCCTACTTTCAGCATAAAGGAGTAGAGGCCCATTATGTTAACCCTAAGGAAGCAGGCCTTCTTGTTACCGATGAGCCCGGGAACGCCCAGCCGCTGCCGGAAACCTATGAATCTCTTTATCGGCTGAGAGAGCGGGAAGGCATTGTCATTTTCCCCGGGTTTTTTGGCTTTAACAGAGAAGGAGAAATTGTTACCTTTTCACGCAGTGGTTCAGATATTACGGGTTCCATTCTGGCGAGCGGCATAAAGGCTGCTGTCTATGAAAATTTCACGGATGTGGATGCCGTTTATTCTGTAAACCCTTCGATTATTAACCGTCCGAAGGAAATCACTGAAATTACCTACCGTGAAATGCGGGAACTGTCCTATGCCGGTTTTTCCGTGTTTCATGATGAAGCGCTCATGCCGGCCTTTAAAGCAGGCATACCGGTGAATGTGAAGAACACGAACCAGCCGGGGAAGCCGGGGACTATGATCGTAAAAGAAAGAGAGCTGGCCAATGGCCCTGTGATCGGTATTGCCAGTGATGAAGGCTTTTCCAGCATTTATGTCAGCAAATATCTTTTGAACCGGGAGATTGGATTTGGCCGCAAGCTTCTAAGCATCCTCGAAGACTTTCATCTCTCCTTTGAGCACATGCCCTCAGGAATCGACGATATCTCGGTTATTTTAAGGCAGGAACCTTTCCATCGTTCGGTGGAGGAACAGGTTGTACAGCGGATTAAAGATGAACTCCAGGCAGACGACGTGAAGGTTGAACGTGATTTGGCGCTCATTATGATGGTGGGTGAAGGAATGAGGGAAAGCATAGGTACCGCAGCACGTGCATCTACGGCATTAGCCAGAGCCGGTGTAAACATTGAAATGATCAACCAGGGGTCATCAGAGGTAAGTATGATGTTCGGTGTAAAGGTCAGCGATGAAAAAAAAGCCGTTCAGGCATTATATGAAGAGTTCTTTGCCGGGGTGGCGGTTTAGACCAAGAAAGGAGCTTATCCAATGGGGATAAGCTCCTTTTTCTCTACCATAAAACGGGCTTGGCCACCATGAACCAAAGCATAGCCATCATGAGGGCAAGGTAGATCCATAAGGCTTTTTTCAGTTTGGTAATCAGAGGATTCCTTCGTTCTTCAAGGTCCTTAAATCTTCTGATGGTCGGTGAAAAGGCTCTCGCGAGAAAATAGAGCGAGCAGATTAATATAATAATTGTCGTCAGCAGCCAGGGGGTTGTCCAGGAACGGTTCGTAATAAGTACGAGGAGCACACCGCTCACCACAAGGATATGTCCAGCATGCTTGGCAAGCCGGACCGCTGCCTTGAAGGAGTCTAAGTACGCCTCTTCGCTGCCGGGTCCTGCTGATCTCAGCTTCTTTAATAAGGGAAGCAGGATAAAGAAGGGGCCGACTGACAGGATCACACTGAAAATATGAATATAAAGCAGTACACGATAAGTTATGTTCATAGGGAGCTGTAATTAATCTTCGAGGGCGCGGAATTCATGAACCCATACTCTCATGTGCGGCAGCCAGGGCATCCCCGGATGGATGGAGAGTATGGAATTTTTATAGCCTTCCACATCATCAAAGCCTTCTTGTTTTGCGTGTTCGTCTGTTAACTCACCAAGCGACTGGGAGTATACATTTTCAACAACAAATTTTGACCCTTTAAGTTCCATGATTTCTCCGATGTCTGCATATCTGCCATTGCGGCGAGTCGCTGTTTTTTTCCCGGCAAGTACTTTTTCCACATCGTCTGGAATGGTGAATAATTGTTCGATTGTACATGTTTTTGGCGGGAGCCCGCTATTTTTCATTTGATTGCTCATGTCGGTTCCTCCTAGTTCGAAGCGGATATTTTTATTTGCTCAGAATATCCTTTACTCTGCCCACTTGTCCATCTTGAAGCCGTACTTTAATTCCATGCGGATGGAAAGCAGCATTCGTCAGAATATCCTTCACGATGCCGTTTGTGAGCTTGCCGCTTCTCTGATCTTGCTTTAAAACGATATTAACTTCTAGTCCTGGAGAGATGTCTTTCCGGTTCTGCCCATTCACTGTAAACACCTCCTGCAGTCCATATTTCTTTGAATTATACCATTCTTTCCGTAAGTGAAGGTGTATTTGAAGGTTCAAATTATTTAATAAATTGTTCGGACAAGGTATGATTAAGGTGGTAAATAATACATATTATTATTTTTCACAGAAGGCTCTGGAGGGATGATACAGTCTTGAAAGTCATATCGATACTAAAACCTTACCGTGTACAGATCGCTGTTGCTTTGTTTTTAATGCTTGTTGAGCTTGCTGTCGAGCTTTTGCAGCCTTTGTTGATCGCCCGGATTATTGATAACGGCATCATGAAAAAAGATCTCGGGGTTGTCATGGTGTGGGGAGGAGTCATGATCGGCCTATCGCTTTGCGCATTTGCCGCTGGTGTGAGTAATTCCTTCTATGCATCTCACGTCAGCCAAAACTATGGATATAACCTCAGGAAGGAATTGTTTACAAAAATTCAGGCGTTTTCTTTTGCGAATTTTAACCAGTTTCCTGCGACATCTCTCATCACAAGAATGACCAACGATGTTACCCAGATGCAGAATACGGTGTTCATGAGCTTGAGGGTCATGCTGAGGGCGCCCTTATTGATCATTGGCGGTCTTGTCATGTCGTTTATCGTAGATGCGAGACTGGCTATTTTCATTGCGGTGGCTGTCCCGGTTTTATTTGTGTTTTTAATGTGGGTGATGAAAAAAGGGGGCGCACTGTTCAAATCGGTCCAAGAGAACCTGGACAGAGTGAACGGCGTGATTAGGGAAAACCTTTCAGGCATACGAATCATCAAAGCATTCTTAAGAAGCAGGCATGAAGTGAAACGGTTCACGGAAGCCAACCGCAAGCTTAAGAGTAATACAGCCTTTGCGCTGAGGCTGATGGAGTCCACGAACCCTATCCTTCTTCTCGTCATGAATATCGCTATTCTTTGCGTTCTTTGGTTTGGCAGTGTTCAGGTCAATACAGGTGGTGGCCATATTGGTGATTTAGTCGCCGTTATCAACTACAGCACGAGAATCACCTCCACTTTTTCCATCTTTTCTTGGATTATTATGGCGTTTTCAAGAGCGAAGGCTTCAGGTAGCCGAATCTCTGATGTGCTGAATACTGAGGTCGACCTCGTTGACGCTGTGGATTCCGTGATCACCCGTCCTGATTTCAAAGGTGAAATTGAGTTTCAGGGTGTCTCTTTTCATTATCCCGGGACGAAAAAACAAGTCCTGAAGGACATTTCGTTCAAAGCGGAACCAGGTGAGACGGTTGCCGTAATGGGAGCGACAGGGTCCGGAAAGTCGTCGCTGTTTCAGCTGATCCCCCGGCTGTATGATGTTGATGATGGCAAGATTTTGCTTGATGGAATGGATATATCACGTCTAAAGCTGGAGCATTTAAGGAATGCTATCGGCCTTGTTCCTCAGGAAGCTCTTCTTTTCACAGGAACCGTAAAGGAGAATATCGCCTGGGGTAAGGAAAATGCCACTGAAGAAGAGATTAAGATCTCTGCTGAGAACTCCCAGATCGCTGAAACGATAGCGTCTCTGCCAAATCAATACGAGACCAGAATCGGGCAGAAAGGGGTCAATTTATCCGGAGGCCAAAAACAGCGACTTTCCATTGCCCGTGCTTTGGTGAGAAAGCCGAAGATTCTGCTGCTTGATGACAGTACGAGCGCTCTTGATTTGAAAACAGAAGGAAAACTTCTCGGAGCTTTGAAGCACTATCCCTCTACGATCCTGATCATAACGCAAAAGATTGCCACAGCGATGGAAGCGGATAAAATTCTGCTGATTGAGAACGGCATGCTGCTGATGGAAGGAAAGCATGAGGATCTGCTGCTTCGCTCCAGCCTGTATCAGCAAATCTTCCAATCCCAGTTTGGAGAGGAGTCGTTAAAGCATGCTAAAGGCTTTGAGTGAACCGTTCCGGCATAAAAGAGCCATCGTTCAAAAGGTGGCGGCGCAGGCAGCGGTACCGAAAAGAAAAAAAGAGAAGGCAAAGGATTGGCGCAGAACACTGGCGCGGATCTGGAGCTATCTTGCACGTGAGAAGGGGCGCTTATGGCTCGTTCTCCTCATGGTTGTCCTCAGTTCGATTTTGGGTCTGCTCGGCCCCTTTTTGATCGGGAAGGCTATTGATCACTATATAGTCACGAAAGATAACAGCGGCCTCTTAAGGCTTCTTGCCGGTTTGCTGGCCATTTATATTCTGAACTCGGCAGCACTCTGGTTTCAGAACTATTGGATGATCGGGATTGCACAAAATACCGTCTTTTCGATGAGGACGCAGCTGTTTCGCCATCTTCACAAACTTCCGATCCCGTTCTTTGATCAGCGCCAGTATGGTGAGATCATGAGCCGGGTCATCAATGATATTGAAAATGTGAGTTCTACTCTGAACTCTTCGGTTATCCAGATCATCTCCAGTGTATTGACGCTGTTGGGCACGGTCGGGTTCATGCTTTGGCTGAGCCCGCTGCTTACAGCGGTCACCCTCATTATCGTGCCTATCATGTTCGTTGGCATGCGCTGGATTACTAGCCGTACCGGCAGGCTATTTAAAGAACAGCAGAGGAACCTTGGGGAGCTGAACGGCTATATCGAGGAAACCGTGTCAGGCCAGCGTATCGTTAAAGCTTTCTGTCAGGAAGAACGAGTGATTGCGGAGCTGTTGGATAAGAATGACAAGTTGAAGGAATCCGGATTCTGGGCTCAAACGTATTCGGGTTTTATTCCTAAGCTGATGAATGTTCTAAATAATCTTAGCTTTGCTCTCATTGCCGGTGCAGGGGGCGTTCTTGCGTTAAATGGAGTCGTTACCATCGGGACCATCGTCGTTTTTGCCGAGTACTCCAGGCAGTTCACCCGTCCGCTCAATGACCTGTCGAATCAGTACAATACGCTCTTATCAGCGGTAGCAGGGGCAGAGCGGGTTTTTGAAGTTCTGGATGAGGAAGAAGAAACGAAAGATGAAGAAGGAAACGAGGAGCTGGCCGGTGTTCGAGGAGAGATTCAATTTAAGGAGGTTTCATTCTCATATGAAGAGGAAGGAAACACTGTCAATCATATCTCATTTCATGCCTCGCCGGGTGAAACGGTTGCCCTGGTCGGCCCAACGGGAGCGGGGAAGACGACGATTATCAATCTACTGTCCCGTTTTTATGATGCGAAAAGAGGGAGCATTCTTGTGGACGGGCGCGAAATCAAAGGGATTAAGCGGGAGTCTCTTCGGGAGCATATGGGGTTCGTGCTGCAGGATCCATTTCTTTTTGAAGGTACCATTATGGACAACATCCGATATGGACGACTGGATGCTTCAGACGATGATGTCATGAAAGCGGCTAAGGAGGCAAACGCGCACTCCTTTATCACGAAACTGGCAAACGGGTACGGGACGATCGTGGAGCAGGACGGCAGCGGAATCAGCCAGGGGCAGAAGCAGCTTTTAAGCATTGCGAGAGCTATCCTTGCCAATCCTGTGATTCTTGTACTGGATGAGGCGACGAGCAGCATTGATACGATCACCGAGATGAAAATTCAGGAAGCCTTGCATCGCCTGATGATTGGCAAGACGAGTTTCATTATTGCCCACAGGTTGAATACCGTTCAAAAAGCGGATCAAATCCTCGTTTTGAAAAATGGTGAAATTCTAGAAAGGGGCTCGCACGACGACCTGCTAAAGCAAAAAGGCTTTTACTTCGAGCTCTACAACAGCCAGCTCCAAAGGGAGATCGGCTAGGGGTAAGGTGCCAGGCACCGCGAAGTGAAAAGCCGGCAAATGCCGGCTTTTTTTGCTTCAAATTAAAAGAAAGTTTTCACTTCTGTTTCTGTATGCTTGCAGTTGGTGCAGGTATATTCAAGTTCTAGTGCATCTTCACGAACAATGTGCATCGTTTCTTTATTGCAATGGCTGCAGTGCCTTTTCATTTTTGTCTCTTCCATCCTGAACACATCCTTCCATGGATATCGATAAAAATAGTATTCCTCTAACCACCAAATGTAAAACAATCGAGATCAAGTATTGACTTCTGATGCTAAAGACCTAGACTAGGAAAGGAAGCAAACTCATCATTTTTGATGGAATAAGCCACCTTAAGATATAGGAAACAGAGGATGGCAGGAGCAGGTGATGGAAGTGAATGAACGGCAAAACAGACTGCTTTCTTATTTATTAAAAAGCGGAGGAAGTATATCAGTAGATCAGATCGCGTCTGAACTGGATTGTTCTGAAAAAACGATCCGGAACGACTGCAAGGTGATCGATGACTGGCTGAAGCTGAAATCAGACGTTCGCTTAATAAGAAGGCGAGGGGTTGGCGTGTATCTTGAAGGTACAGCATCCGCAATCTCGAATTTAATGGATCTATCTAAGAAAGAGCAGGCAGCGGACACAGTAATGGCTGACAGCATTAGAAGAATAAGTATCGTGCGCCAGCTGCTTTTAAAAAATAAAGAGACGACGCTTCAGGAGCTTGCTGAAAAATATTATGTGAGCAAAACCGTTGTCAGGCATGATATTAAGATGAAGGAGGATTGGCTTAAGTCGTTTCACCTCAAAGTTCTGCCTAAACAAAAGGTGGGTTTGAGAATTGACGGAAACGAAAAAAATAAGCGTGATGCTCTATCCAGATTAACCGGTATGCTGATCCATGCGGCAGAAGAAGAAAAAAACTTCGTGAACCGGATCTTTGCGCCTCATGAAATTGCTTTTGTCAGAAACGGCCTTAGGAAATTGGAAACGCAGCTCAACTATCCTTTCACCGACAGTGCTCTTGAAAACTTGATCACTCATATTCTGGTCTCAGTCCAAAGGGTAAAGACAGGCAGTAAAATTACGATTTCACCAGATGAAGAGGAGCGGATCACTCGAATGAAGGAATATCCGGCTGTGAGAGCTTTTATGAAGGATATTGAAAGGGTCATGGCTGTTAGACTTCCTAAGGAGGAAGCGGTCTATATTACGATCCGGGTTCTTGGTACAAAAGTTTATTATCATGCGAAAGACAGGGACAGGCTGGAGGAAGAACTGGCGGGATTTGATACTGCCGTACTGGAATTTTCCAAGAAGCTGATCGAAGCTGTTTCTGAAATCACTGAAATTGATTTTACAAATGATGAGCTTTTGCTCGCAGGATTAGCGGGCCATCTGCAGACGACATTCCATCGACTGGAATATGCCCTGCCGTTATCCAATCCAATGGCAGATCAGATCAAGAAAATGTACATGACGATGTTCGAAATGATTTATTATGCTTTGCCGGTTGTCGAACAAAAGCTGAAAAAATCCCTTCCTGAGGAGGAAATTGCCTATTTGACGCTTCATTTTCAAGCTTCAGTCGAACGGTTCAAGAAAAAGAATGCCCGCCATCTCAAGGTGCTCGTCATATGTACAATGGGGATCGGTATGTCTCAGCTCATCGTGACAAAGCTGGAGCGGAAGTTTCATTCGATTGAGATCGCTGGTACAGCCTCCGTCAGCGAAGCGCCGGCTGAAATAAAAGAGAAGAAACCTGATCTTGTGATCAGCACGGTTTCTCTCTCTTATCCGGATGTGCCCGTGCTGGTCGTTTCTCCTCTTATGACTGAGGAGGATCAGAAGGAAATCGAAAAGTGGATTCAAAACGGTCCGCCAATAGAGACGCACAGCAGCTATCCCCTCTTAAAGCAGCTGCTGAATTCAAAGCTGATCTTTGTTCATTCCGGAGAGACAGATCCGACAGATATCCTAAAGACTATGGTTCATCAAATGGAGGAAAATGGATTTGTAAAAGAAAGCTACAAAGAAAGTGTATTGAACCGTGAAGAACAATCATCTACTGCGGTAGGTGGCGGTGTAGCAATCCCTCACGGCAGTTCTGATCTTGTGAAGGAAGCAGTAATCGGGATGTCGGTTTTCAGAAATCCCGTCCGGTGGGGAAAAGAAGAAGTGTCTATCATATTACTTCTCGCCATGGACAATGAAAAAAGATATCTCTTGAAAGACCTATTCCAAGAGATATCTCATTTGACGGAGAATCCAACTTTTATTCGAGAAGTGGCAGAACAAAAATCCGCAGAATGCATATATGAATTATTTTAAAAGGCAGCTTTCATGCTGCCTTTTTTTAAATAATGATCGATGACGAGCGGATCCGGACCGCCCATCGCCTGGGGAAGATGATCCAGATCAAAAAGTCGGACATCCTTCACTTCGATCCCGTCAATAACTTCACTGCCTTCATAGTCTGTACAAACATAAGCAGCGACAACGTTGTGTACCTCGTCTCCGTGCGGGTATTGATAGTAAAACTCCTTCCCGGAAAATACATGAAGCAGCGTAAGGCTGCGGGAGATATATCCCGTTTCTTCAAAGAGCTCTCGTTTCGCTGCTTCCTCGAGAGTTTCACCAAGTTCGAGTGAGCCGCCGGGAACCCCCCATAAGCCGTTATCTGTTCGATGCTGAAGCAGAAGCTCACCCTCAGGATTAAATAACAGTACACAAGCACCGGTCATGATAATCGGCCGGCTTCCGATCAGTTTTCTCAGGTCCATAATATATCCCATGATTTCAGTCCTTTTCAACATGTAAAGTTAATTACCGATTCCTTACATTCGGCTTTGCCAATCAAAATCCTGCATCAACTTGCATTGGAACCGCTTTTATATAATTTGTTTTTGCCGGAACTTACGGTAAATATTAAATCTATTTACCGTATTTACTAAGCTACAATTAGTTCATGGACAAGACAGATAAATGAAAAGCGGAGGTTAGGAAAATGAAGTTATTAGGAATTACTTCGTGTCCTAATGGAATCGCTCATACGTATATGGCTGCTGAGAGCCTGCGTAAGGGGGCCGAGGAATTAGGAGTTGAAATAAAGGTCGAAACACAAGGATCCATCGGGGTGGAAAATGAATTCACCGCCGACGAGATCCGGGAAGCCGACGGCATTATTATAGCTGCAGATAAAGCGGTCGAGAAAAGCCGTTTTGTTGGCAAAAAGGTGCTCGTCACTGGTGTGCAGGATGGAATTCATAAAGCACAGGAGCTCATCCGGCGTTTTGAAACCGGTGATGTGCCGGAGTATAAGGGTGACATGAAATCCATCAATGAAGTAAAACAGGAACGAAAAGATAAGCAGAATCCCTTTTACCGCCACTTGATGAATGGTGTTTCCTATATGATCCCATTTGTTGCGGTTGGAGGGCTGCTCATTGCTTTGTCCTTGGCCATCGGGGGACACCCGACGGACAGCGGGCTCCAAATTCCGAAAGATTCGGTTTGGAAGCAGATCATGGATGTAGGTTCAGCAGGTTTTACGTTCATGGTTCCGATTCTGGCTGGTTTCATTGCCATGAGTATTGCTGACCGTCCGGGGCTTGCTCCAGGGATGATCGGCGGGTATATCGCAGCCAATGGAAGCTTCTATGGAAGTGAAGCAGGTGCAGGGTTCCTCGGGGGTATCCTTGCTGGCTTTGTCGCTGGTTATATCGCCAAGTGGATCAAATCCTGGAGCGTTCCAAGAGTCATCCAGCCCATTATGCCAATCCTGGTTATCCCTTTACTTGCATCCATCGTTGTTGCCAGTTTGTTTATTTTTGTAGTCGGAGCACCAATCGCCAGCCTGATGGATTGGCTTACCGCTTTCCTGAATGGCATGCAGGGCGCTTCAAGCATCATTCTTGCACTGATCCTCGGCGCCATGATCTCCTTTGATATGGGCGGCCCGGTGAATAAAGTAGCGTTCCTTTTTGGAGCAAGTATGATCGGACAGGGCAATGTTCATATCATGGGCGCGATTGCGGCAGCGATTTGTGTTCCGCCGCTTGGAATGGGACTCGCGACATTGCTTAACAAGAAAAAATATGAAAAAGCCGA
Source organism: Fictibacillus sp. NRS-1165 (assembly GCF_050468105.1). Taxonomy (NCBI): domain Bacteria; kingdom Bacillati; phylum Bacillota; class Bacilli; order Caryophanales; family Fictibacillaceae; genus Fictibacillus; species Fictibacillus sp. NRS-1165. Next base: position 50,571 of record NZ_JBDPNU010000040.1, on the reverse strand, counting down.
ACAGGAAGCCGGGAAAGCAGCATTGGCGATGGGGCTCGTTGGAATCACAGAAGGAGCCATCCCGTTTGCGGCTAAAGATCCGCTGCGAGTTATTCCAAGTATTATGGCTGGATCGATGGTCGCTTCTACGATTGCCATGCTCGGCCATGTCGGAAACAATGTCCCTCATGGTGGGCCGATTGTTGCGGTGCTTGGCGCCATCAGCCATCCACTCATGTACTTTATCGGCATAGTAGCGGGTGTTTTCGTAACAGCTCTCTTAGTCAATTCTGTAAAGAAAAACGTAGCCTAACAAGGAGTGGAAAGCATGAAACTTACCGAATTAATGAGTAAAGATCTTGTAGATATCGACTTGAAAGCTTCAACAAAAAATGAAGTGATCGACCATATGATCGAAAAGCTGGATCAGTCGGATGCTTTGAAATCCAAGCGTAAGTTTAAAAAAGCGATTGAGAAGCGCGAGAAGGAAGGAAGCACAGGCATTGGTTTTAAGGTTGCGATCCCTCATGGGAAATCAAAAGCTGTTACTGCTCCGAGAGTCGCATTCGGGCTTAGCCGGGCTGGTGTAGGCTGGAACAGTGTGGATGGAGATAACGCCCAGTTGGTCTTTATGATTGCTGTACCTGAAGAAAGTGCAGGAAATGAACATTTGAAGATTCTGCAGATGCTTTCTATCAAGCTTATGGACGAAGCTTTCAGAAACCAATTATTGAATGTTCAAACTGTGGATGAAGCGTATGAATTATTGGAGCAGATCGGATAACCGACGTGCAGCACACCTGTCTAAGGTGTGCTGCTTTTTATTGTTTTTGCTAGTACGATAAGCCTGTTCTGTTCCAAATACTCTATCTGATTTTGTCTTAAACAACTGTTTAATTACCATTGAGTACCGCCCTTTTTATGGAGATTTGGCGATACATGCACATCACGCAGGCGTGCGGGCCAGTCTTTTTTTTTGAGATAGTTATTGCATAATTCTGTCATCCCGGATACACTTTTATTAAAGATTTATGAAAGCGTTTGCATAAGTTACACAAACTGCTCAAAAGGAGGAGTCTAGTTGAAAAAGGGATTAGGCATATTAATGTCACTGGTGCTGCTTTTAGGGATCATATGGGTTCAGCTTCCTGCATCCGCTGCTGCAAGCAGCTATCAAAAAGTGGTGATAAGGGGAAGTTTGCCTCCTTTGGATTGGGGTTCAGACAACAATCCGCTGGCTCTGCAGCAGGACGGGACATGGAAAAGCAACCCTATTCCGCTTACTGGAGGGAGCAAGCTTGAATTTAAGTACGTAAGAGATGGACAGTGGATGGATGGGGGCAATCTTGAATTCACTCCGCCACAGACGGGCAGCTATGTTTTCGTTTTTCATCCGGATGAAGAGAGAAAGGTGGATATTAATCTCTTGGAAGGGAAAGGCAAAGTAACCCTTAATCTGACGGTTCCGAAATCTACCCCAGACTGGGCAAACATAACGGCAGGAACAAGCCTGAACAGTTATAACTATTCTGTATCCAGCCTCAAAAAAGCAGGGGAACAGAAGTACAGCATCGAGCTGACTGGGGAACCCGGCCAGTCGTTCAGTTATTATTATGCGCTTGGTGATGCAAAGTTTAAAGAGGTAAGAAGCGAGCCCCGTACCGCTGTCTTCACAGAAGCCGGCCAGCCGGTGAACGATGAAGTAGAAAAATGGACCGCAGTGCCGGTTGCCAAGAATGTCACGCACGATTTCAATTATCAGCCGTTTATTCCGGACCATAAGGATAACGTAACGGTCAAAACGACAGTAGAACATTATGGACCGGTCAATAAAGGCGGAATCTACTATACTACGGATGGGTCGGCTCCATCAGGAAAAAGAGGATTGGCAACGCACGGAATGTTTGTGCCGATGTATGCTGTTTCCAAAACGAGCCTCGGGGGCGGATTGTATAAATCCGTTCTAACAGGAGTCATCCCAAAACAAAAAGACAACACGAGAGTAAAATATAAAATGGATGTATGGAGCACGGCGGGAGATGGTTCACAGTTTGCTGACACGAACAGCATCCAACCTGAGGACGCAACAGAATTTGCTTATTATATAGATGACTATCAGTCTCCTGAATGGGCGAAAAATGCTTCTATCTATCATGTTTTTGTTGATCGTTTTATGGATGGAAATCCGAAGAACAATGAACCGGTGGATCCTGATCTTTCCTATGACGAGCGTTTAAAGGGATGGATGGGCGGCGACCTTCAGGGCGTTAAAGATAAGATCAGCTATATCAAGGATTTAGGAGTCAATACGATCTGGATTTCTCCGGTTTTCAATGGGCCTTACTCCCATGGTTATCATCCGGCAGACTATTTAAAAATCGATCCGCGTTTTGGAACGAACAAGCTCATGAAGGACATTATTAAAGAGGCGCACAAAAAGGGCATGAAAGTCGTCTACGATCTGGTGCCGAACCATACGTCCATTCAGCATCCGTTCTTCCAGGACGCTTTGAACAATGGAACAACAAGCCCATATTACAACTGGTACACGTTTACGAAATGGCCAACGGAATACAAAACGTTTTACGGTGTAACCGAACTGCCGGAGTTAAATAACGACAATCCGGCGACCCGCAGCTACATGATGGATAAAGTCGTTCCTTTCTGGCTGAATGAGCTTGGCTTTGACGGCTTCCGCCTGGATTATGCAAAAGGGCCAAGCTACAGCTTCTGGGTGGATTTCAGGCATGCGGTTAAAAATCTGAAGCCGAATGCTTTTATCTATGGAGAAGTATGGGACAGCCGTGAAAAGATCAACACATACTCCGGCAAGCTGGACGGTGCTCTGGACTTCCCGATGCAGGGAGCATTGCTTGATGTGTTTGCCAAAGGACAATCCATGCATGAACTTAGTGAGGCGGTCCGCTTAAACGAACAGACATACAACCGTGAATATGTGATGGGCACGTTCCTCGACAACCATGATATGCCTCGCTTTCTATTCGAGTCAGGCGGGGATGTGAATAAACTGAAGCAGGCAGCTGCGGCACAATTTACACTTCCGGGAGCACCTATCATCTACTATGGGACAGAGGTTGGTTTATCGCAAAGCAAGGACCATAGCACGGTTGATGATTATAAGGACCGCTACTTCCGGGAGATGATGCCATGGGATAAAGCGCATCAAAACACTTCTTTAAAGCAGTACTACAAAAAATTGATCAAGCTGAGAAACGATGAGCCCGCCCTCCGTACCGGCAAGTACAAGGAGTGGTACTCAGACGATCAAGTCATCGTATTTGAAAGAAGCAATAAACATGACCGCTTCCTTGTCGTTCTAAATAATGGAAATGAAGAAAAAGTAACATTGAAAAAGTCATTTGATCATGGGCATGACCTTGTATTAAGGAATGTTTGGGATAAAAAGGACGTGATCGGGCCTGGAAAGAAAGATGATCTAACGATCGATTCAAAAGGAGGATCGATTCAGATCTTTGAAGTGGTAAAAGGAAAGAAGAGCGTTAAGAAAAAAGCATCCTGATGATAAAGGCCGCCCCCCTTTTCCAATAGGCGGCCTTTTTTGCTGCGATATAGGACGATTTTCTCACTATTTGGCAGGGGAAAGTAACTTCCTGTCGTAATTATAGGATAACAAACTCGTTGGGAGATAAACTGATGCTGACGGAAAAACTCCTTTTACATGTGTTGATTGTTCTGGCTCCGATTTTGCTGTTAAGCTTTTTTTTTGAAAAGCGTCCGATCGGACAATCTCCTTATTTCACAGGCATGCTTCATTCTTTATCTGCGATATTGTGTGTAGTTTTCGCCTTCTATGAAGGCAGCCTGTATTGGGATCTTCGCTATGTCCCATTGGTCATTGCCTTTTTATACGGTGGAAGATCGGCAGGAGGAATGGTTTTCGGGTTCATCTTTGTGGCAAGAACGGTTGTGGGAGGTGACGCGCTTGTTTTTGCACTGAGCGGTATCGTTCTGGCCGCAGCAGTTCTTTATTTCTATTGCAGTAAATTTATAGAGCTCTCTCCTGCAAAAAGGGTAAAGAACGCCATGCTGATGGGAGTGTGGCCGTCTTTTGTTCAAATCATGATCCTGTTTTCTTACACGTTCTATTATTACGGCGAAACGAACGAGGAGTTTGCACAATCGCTTTCCCATGTGCTTATCTTTGGAATCATTCAAGTATTAGCTGTCGGAACAGCAGCCAAGCTGTATGAACTGGTCATTGAACGGTCATTGATGAAGAATGAGATTGAGAGGGCCGAAAAGCTGAACACGCTGGGGGAGCTTGCTGCTTCGATTGCCCATGAAGTAAGAAATCCTCTTACCGTAGTAAAGGGATTCCTTCAGCTCATGCAACGGGACGATAAAGCAGACAACCATCCTTATATTCCTCTTGTGTTAAGCGAATTGGGCCGTGCCGAAGTGATCATCAGCGACTATTTAAATTTTGCTAAACCAGAATTTAAAAAACTCGAGCGTTTCTCTATATCACAAATCCTGTCTGATGTTATGCTGCTCCTCAATGCGCTGGCTGTGAAGCAAGGCGTGGAATTAGTGAGCGATTTGAAATCTGAACCTTTTTTGTTTACGGACCGGAATCAGTTGAAGCAGGCTTTCGTCAATATTATAAAAAACGCCATTGAAGCAACCCCTTCAGGGGGAACGGTTACGGTCAGCCTGTCAGTGTCAGGAGATCAGGCAGTCGTTACGGTAGCAGACACGGGCAAAGGGATGACAGAAGAGCAGCTTTCAAGAATTGGCACACTCTTTTATACGACAAAAGACAAGGGGACAGGGCTCGGGACGACGGTTTCTGTTAGAATCATAGAATCCATGCAAGGCAGGGTTTCCTTTAAAAGCGAGCTTGGCAAGGGGACTGAAGTCACTTTGCACCTGCCAACCGTGCAAAACGATTAAATCGGCCTAATGCTCTTGTTTCTGTTACACTTCTCTTAAGAGACCTTATGAAATGGTGATAACATGCTGGACATAGTAAAAGTTTCTGTAAGGGGACTTGTCGAATACGTCTACCGAAGCGGCAGCATCGATTCGCGTTTTCGCACGGCCACTACACTGGCCGAAGGTACGAAAGCCCACCAAAAAATACAGCAGTCATATGGAAAATGCGATCAGAAAGAAGTATTTGTTCATACAGAGATGGTCGTGGACAACCTTTCTTTTCTCATTGAAGGCCGATGTGACGGCCTGCTTTTTTCTGATGAACGGGTAACGATCGATGAAATCAAATCCACTTCACATGACCTGAGTTCTATTGAGGAAGATACATACCCCGTCCATTGGGCACAGGCAAAGGTATATGCCTGTATCTATGCCTCAGACCACGGGCTTGATAACATCCAGGTTCAGCTTACTTATGTACAGGTGGATACACAGGAGCAGAAGCGGTTTAAAAAAGAATTTTCCCGTGATGAGCTCATACTGTTTCTGGAGGAAGCGGTAAAGGCTTACGCCCCTTATGCCCTGCTGCAGGTGAGACATAGGAAGGAAAGGGATTACAGTATTAAAGAACTGCCCTTTCCGTTTGACCGATACCGTGAAGGACAAAGGAAACTGGCAGGGGCAGTCTATACGGCCATCGCAGAAGGTAAAAATCTGTTTGCCCAGGCGCCGACGGGTATCGGCAAAACGATGTCGACTACATTCCCGGCAGTTAAAGCAATCGGCGAAGGTCTGCTCCAGCGCTTCTTTTACTTGACGGCGAAAACAATCACGAGAGAGGCAGCTGAAGAAGCTGTTTTGCTAATGCAGGACAAAGGCCTTCGCCTGCATACTGTCACGTTGACCGCCAAGGATAAAATGTGTATGAAGGATAAGACGATCTGCCAAAAAGATTACTGTGAATTTGCAGATGGATATTATGATCGTGTAAACGGAGCCGTGCTGGATATATTGGAAAACGAAACGGTGATCAACCGCAGAACGATCCAGGAGTATGCTCTGAGGCACCAGCTTTGCCCATTTGAGTTTTCCATGGATTTGGCCTATGGGGCAGATGTGGTAATCTGTGATTATAATTATATATTTGATCCGAGAGTGTCATTAAAGCGTTTCTTTGAAGAGCAGAAAAAGAAAACTGCCTTGCTTGTAGATGAAGCCCATAATCTTGTCGACCGGGGCCGTGAAATGTTTTCTGCAGAAATCCACAAATCAGCCTTCTTGAACGTTTCACGTGAATATAAAGGGAGTAATGCAGAGCTTCAGAAGGCCGCCAAAGCCGTCAATGACTTCGGGCTTTCTGTGAAAAAAAGGTGCGGGGAAGCGAGAAGTCTTGTGATGGAAGACAAACCCGATCAACTGATTGAGCTTTTGGAAGTCTTTATTGCTCTTGCTGAAAGAGAATTGTTGAATCAAGGAGAAGGACAACAGCTTCTGCTCGATACCTACTTCGCGGCTCAAAGCTTCATCCGCATCTCGAAACTATACGATGACCGGTATGTCACATACGCAGAATACGAAAGAAGCGAAGTGAAGATCAAAATGTTCTGCCTGGATCCTTCTGTTCTCCTTCAGCAAATGGGCAAAGGTTATCTTTCGAGCATCTTCTTTTCGGCTACTTTTACGCCGATTGATTACTACAAGGACATGATCGGCTTTCGGGATGAAGATTATGCTCTGGCTATCCCGTCTCCCTTCAGACGTGACCAGTTTCAGATCTGCATCCAGCCATTGTCCACACGATACCGTGACAGGGAAAGAACAAGAGAGCCGATCGCACAAATGATTCATCAGGTGGTAAGAGAAAATAAAGGCAACTTTCTTGTATTTTTCCCTTCCTATCAATACATGTTTGATGTGTATGAACAGTTTTTGAATGAAAAATTCCCCTTAAAATCAATAGTTCAATCGTCTGGCATGTCAGAAGAGGAACGGGAACAATTTTTACAATTGTTCCAGGCGGATGCGGAGGAACCTCTTATTGGTTTTGCAGTGATGGGCGGCATTTTTTCAGAAGGAGTGGACCTTGTCGGGGACCGGCTTAACGGTGTCATTGTGGTGGGGGTAGGACTCCCCCAGCTTGGTCTGGAACGAAATATCATCAAGGATTATTTTTCATCGCTTGGAAAGAACGGCTATAATTATTCCTATGTATATCCAGGAATCAATAAAGTGCTGCAGGCTGGTGGAAGGCTGATCCGATCCGAATCAGACCGCGGGACAATCGTTCTTGTCGATGACCGCTTTCTAACCCGCCAATATCAGGCGCTCCTTCCGTATGAATGGCAGGACTATACGATCCTGAAGCCAGATTAGCGGGCCAAGAAGAACTGAACATAATGGAGGAGGACGCTTGCTCGTCTACGGGTGAGGAGTGGCCCGCATTCCGGTCACGAAACGAAAATAGATCAAAAGATAAAAGCTTCAGCATAGCGGATATTCCGCCGTGCTGAAGCTTTTCGTGTATCCAGCTTCAGCGCCCAGGTCCTCGAGGTCGCTTCGCTGTTATCCCTCAACACAAAAAACGTGTTGTTGGATAACAGCTCTAGCGCTTGTCGGACCTTAGCAGGGCGCTTGTGCTTTTCATGTTATCTCGCATTCAGTTTCTGATCGCTCATATAGCGGTAAATCGGCAGCTCTTCGCCAGCATCCGTTGGAATAAAGTTAAAGGTGACATAGCTGTCGATGGATTCAGGTTCAAGGGCAAGCGCAATAAAGTTGGCGTTCGGCTGCGCCATGCTGAACACGTAGCTGCCAGCAGGGAAGGAGCGGACGGTTTCCTTCACATCTGTCGTTACTTCATTCGTATAGTGCCCATTCTCGAGAGTGGTGGACACTTTTTTGCCGGTTACTTTGTAACGCTCAACCGATTTGGAAGCTGGCTTTTGCAGCTTCTGCACGTGAACCCCGAGCAATTCGAGTTTCCGGGCAATGCTGTGGTAAGCCGGCGGCATGATGTAGGCTGTCGGACGCTCTCTTTCCAGTGTTGGGTAGGCCTCGGTAGAGTCTTCCCAAACGATCGGGATGTTTACTTTTTTTGCTTGAGCAAGATCCACCACTTCAAGCTGCTGGCCAGGAACCCGTTTGTTCTCGCTTTTTACGACGATCGAATCTTTATCGTTGGCTTTATTGCCTTTATCCACGACATCCCGTGTTGCATTTGTGACCAGTGTTTTTATTTTACTGGAGTAGGCTGCGGTCGTTTTAATAAAGTTTTCCTGTGCGGTGGCCTGTGCGTAGACTCGACGGTTAAAATCAGCCCGGCCGATATTGATGCCCCTGGTCTCGATCAAATAGGTGAGCGTGTTCTTTAACCCTAGTGCGTTTCTTCCGATGCGGGTTTCTGTGCTTCCTTCCGTTGCGACAAGCTGGCCGTCATCATCCGTATCCAGTGTGTAATAATCGTGATGTGATAATTTCTTTTGATCGAGGGCCTGATTGACCTTGTTAAGAACCAGATTGTCCGATGTTTTCCTCAGCTGCTCTGGAATATTCAAGTTTTTTGCTGAAGAGATCAACAGATCATAAGATGAAACAGAGCCCTGCTCTCCAAACTTTTTGAAGAGGGGAGAATTTACAGTATACTCATGGGCATCCAGGACCACATCAGGCTTATATTCATTGACCGCTCTATGTACTGCTTGTACCTCTGGATATTCGACTTTCATGTAGTCGCGGTTTGCGTCAAGGTTGGTCGCAATCTGCCGTTTGAAGTAGTAGGAGCCATCTGGGTTAACACGGGGCACAATGGCGACGTTTACTTTGTCCAGAACATTACCCATCTTGCCCTGGGCCAGCTTCTGAGCGGTGACAAGAACCGATTCACCGGCAGCGGGTTCGTTTCCGTGAATTTGTCCCTGAATCCAGATCAGGGGCTTCTTTTTGTTGTTCTTAATTTTGTCAGGATTATCTTTGCTGAAGAACAGAATAGGCAGATCACGGCCCTCCATGGACTTGCCGATGCTTTTTAGTGTCACATACTTATTTTTGTTGTCGAGCTTCTTAATAAAGGAGAGCATTTCTTCCTGGGAAGTAAAGGGGAGTCGTCCCTTTTCAAAGGCAGGTGTGGAGAATTGTTCAGCTGGCTTCGGGAAGAGATAGGAGATGCTGCTGGGCTGAACATAGCTGGGACCGTAACCGTAGTAAGGCGTGAAACTCTCCGTTTCATCCGCAGCGGCCGCTTTGAGCGGGGCAGGTGAACAGAAGATACCTGCGGCAAGTGTCATTGCCATTACAAAAGAAGCAGAACGGAAGACATTTTTCATAATAACCTCCTGAAAATAATTTTTTGATTATTCAATAAATAACATACATAAAAGCAGGAGTGTAAACGATTCGTACTGCTCAAGGGGAAAACAGGAGATAACTACCAACACCGTAGGAGGAAATGTCGCAAAGCTGAGCGATTGGACCTATGACATATGGTGCCAGGCACCGCTTTTACATACTTGTGTAATTGCGGTGCCTGGCACCACATGGTATAATCCTCAGAAAAGTTTCAGTTAGAGAAACGGCAAAAGAGGAGTTTTTGAACATGAAAGTGGCATATTTAGGACCTCATGGCACATTTTCCGAGGAAGCAGCTCACCGGTATTTTAAAGGACATGACATCGAATGGCAGATGTGTTATTCGGTTCCTGAAGTGCTTGACGCGGTGGGTGAGGGGCTGGCTGATAAAGGAATTGCCCCGATTGAAAATGCGATTGAAGGGACCATTACAATGACGGTGGACAGCCTTCTTGTCCACGACCTTTATATCGAGGGAGAAGCTATTCTTCCTGTATCCCTCCATCTGCTCGCAGCTGCGGATACACGGCTGGAGGACATTAAAGAAGTATGGTCGATTCCCCCTGCTCTCGCTCAGTGCAGGGAGTACCTCAGGGAATTAAAAGTAAAGAGCCGCCATTTTGACAGTACGGCTTCTGCAGCACAGGCCATCAGGAATACGGACCGCCGCGATGTTGCTGCTGTAGCGTCTGAGTATGCGGGTGATCTTTTTGGTCTGCAGCCGATTAAGCGCAATATAGAGGAAAGCTTTGAGAACCAGACCCGGTTCGTTATTGTATCAAAAGACAAAACCCCGTTGGAAAACGCGGCAAAAACGATGCTTCAGGTTACACCAAGCGATGAGTATACAGGGGTCCTGTCTGCGATCCTCAATGTCTTTTCTGCACTCAATATCAATTTGACATGGATCGAATCACGGCCGACAAAAAAGAAATTGGGAACCTATCAATTTTTCCTGGAGGCGGGGCTTAGCTCTGTTCATCCATCCATCCAAAAAGCCATTGCCGTCCTGCAGACGTATGGCCACGAAGTGAACGTATTAGGAAGCTTTACCGCAACAAAACTGGACTAAAAACGAAACCGCTTTACGATAAGGGGGATTTCATGAAGGTTCATATTGCAAACGGAGATATAACGGGCAACAAGCTCAAACCTCTTGATGGAGAAGTGATCGTCTGGAGGGAGATGTATGACCTGGGCCCTGTATCAGCCGATATGGATGGGAAAAAGGTTAAGAACCGAGCAGAATTCTTTGAACGCAAAATGGGAGTCCCCGCGGAGATTTTTCTTCAGAACTGCCGTTGGCAGGAAAGCCGGTTGGGTAAACTCCCAAAGGAAACGGAGATTACTCTCTGGTTTGAGCATGACCGATACGACCAAACCATGCTGATGTACTTGCTGAAGTTACTCGATTCACTCGGACTTCACACATTATACATGGTAACAACCGATTCCTATCCGGGAATTGAACCGTTCTTTGGGCTTGGCCAGCTTTCAGAAGTGCAGCTTGCCAGCCTGGAAGAGCACCGGGTACCCATCACCACAGAGCAGGTTAAAGAGGGAGCGGGGGGATGGGACGCCTATTCCTCATCAAATCCGCTTGATCTTACAGGATGGCTTCATCAAACCAATTGCCAGCTGCCTTTTGCAAAAAGGGCCATGAAGCGTCACTTGGACTATTATCCTTCTTTAAAAAACGGTCTGAACCAGGTGGAAGAGCAGGCTTTTCAGTACATGTATGATGGCATCACTTCGTTTCATGAGCTGTTTCATAAGGTCAGTGGCCAGCGTCTGGATGACGGATTGAGCGACCTTCATTTCGCCGCTTTGCTCGACCAGGTGAAAAAAGGTCCGAAACCGCTTATTAAACGGACAGAAGGAACACTGCCGCGGTACAATATCGAACCTGAGGATGCTGTGATCGAGCTGACATATGAAGGAATTGAAGTGTTAATGGAAAGGGAAGACCGTTTTGATTATACATCAGCTGATTGGTGGCTTGGCGGTGTTTACAACGAGCGGGGAACATGGCGATGGGACGGACAAAACCTAATAAACACGCAAGAGAGACAGAGATGATCTCGAAATAAACCCTCCTTTAGTATCTATGTGAATGTTTTACATTTCTGTAAGATGTAATTAACCATGCCGGTTAAGATCAAACTATACGATACTCATTGTGCTTCATGGATAAAAAATGAGCAGGGGAGGGTTTTACTATGAGAACAAAGCCGGTGAGAAGCTTCAGGCTCGCCTTTCTGTTTTCACTTGTCTCAACAATGGTGATTGGAAGTTTCGCCTTTCTTCCTTTACTAAATGCAGCAGGAGACGGATCGGCTTCATCTCCGTACACTGTTTCACAGGCTATCTCTAATCAAAACAACAATTTGAAAACGGTTCAGGGCTATATAACAGGCCAGCCGACTGCTGCATCGACCGTAGTTACAAGCAATTATCCTAACGATTATGCACTTGCTTTAGCTGATACGGCAGGAGAAACGAACACTTCCAAAATGGTTTATGTGCAGATTCCTTCTTCTTACCGTTCGCAATTTGGGCTTCAGTCGCATCCAGCCCTAAAAGGAACCCAGATAAAAGTAACTGGAAATTTAACGTCTTACTTCTCTCATGCCGGCATTAAAAATGTAACCAATATGACAACTGGAGGCGAAGGCACACCATCAGAACCGCCGGCTTCTGATACGGGATCTTATTATGACAATGCCCAGGGGAAAACCGGTGCGGCTTTAAAAAGTGCGCTTCATAATATTATTAATGATCACACGGAGCTTTCCTACGATGCAGTCTGGAATGCCCTCCGCCATACGGATGAAGACCCGAACAACACCAGTAACGTTATTTTGCTGTATACTGGCCGTTCACAAAGTAAAACAGCAAACGGTTCAGGTGTGAACGATTGGAACAGGGAGCATGTTTGGGCAAAATCGCATGGGGATTTTGGAACAGGCATGGGGCCTGGAACAGACCTTCATCATTTACGTCCCGCGGATGTTTCCGTAAACAGTGACCGTGGAAATCTTGATTTTGATAATGGCGGTACAGAAAATGCAGAAGCAAGAGGCAACTACTCGGACAGTGATTCATGGGAACCGCGCGATGCGGTTAAAGGAGATGTTGCCCGAATGATCTTCTATATGGCCGTCCGTTACGAAGGAGACAGCGGCGAACCTGATCTGGAGATGAACAACAGTGTGAGCAACGGATCAGCACCTTATATCGGAAAAATGTCAGTGCTTTTTCAGTGGAATCAGCAAGATCCAGTTGACAGCTTTGAGCGCCGCCGCAACGATGTGATCTACAATAATTATCAGCACAACCGCAACCCTTTTATCGATCATCCGGAATATGCGGCAGCTATCTGGCAATAATCTGCTTTCACAAAAAAGCTGGTTCACCTCGGTGAACCGGCTTTTTTTATGTAATAGGACGTTAGTTGCAGAGTCGGAGAAGTATAGGTTAGTAATAATTTACTGTTTTATCTGTGTTTGTTATATATTTGCAAAATTTAACAAAATTTTCAGTTATCATTAGATAACAGCATGAAAATTTATATCTTTTATTAAAAAGGAGGAGATCCATTGCTGAAAAGGCCGCTTTCTCTCACATTATGTTCTGCATTATTGCTCCCAATCATGATGGGGGCAGGTGTGCCAGACAACAACCTACATAACAAGACAAAGGTTGTGCAGAATCCCGTCATCAAAGATGGGATGACGCAGCCCGTCTATTCGCTGGACGAGGCTGTTACTGAAAAGGTATTTATAGAAACGAAGTTTGATAGTGACAGAGATGGGAAGCGTGACCGGGTCCATGCGGATATCATCCGTCCAAAGGAAACAGAAGAGGGGCTTAAGGTTCCGGCTATTTATGAAATGAGCCCATACCGTGCAGGGCTGGAAGATGTACCTGTTTATGATGTGAATACGGAGCTCTATGCAGTACCGAAGAAGAGCGGTCAAGGAAATCATAAGGGGAAACCTTTTGCCGTAGGCAGTGCCGGAAACCTCCCGGGTTACTATGATGATTATTTCGTCCCAAGAGGATATGGGGTCGTGCTTGCGGAAAGCATTGGTACCGGGTTGTCCGGCGGCTGTCCGACAACAGGGGACGAACGGGAGATTGAAGGAACGAAAGCAGTCATTGACTGGCTGAACGGGAGAGCGAAGGCATATACCTCCGACGGAAAAGAAGTAAAGGCAGATTGGAGTACAGGCAACGTCGGAATGACCGGTGTATCGTACAATGGAACCCTTCCAAACGCTGTAGCGGGAACCGGTGTGAAAGGTCTGAAAACCATCGTACCGATTGCGGCCATCAGCAGCTGGTACGATTATTACAGAGGAAATGGTGCTGTCATCGCTCCTGGCGGATACCCTGGCGAGGATACAGACAACATGGCTGAAGCGATTTTGACTCGGGAAAATCCGGAAGCCTGCAGAGATGTGATGAAAGAACTGACAGTAGGACAGGATCGAAAGACAGGGGATTACAATAAATACTGGTCACACAGAGATTATGTGAAAAATGCCGATCAAGTCAAGGCTAGCGTCTTTGTCGTTCACGGGTTGAACGACTGGAATGTGAAGACAAAGCAATTCGCACAATGGTGGGAAGCGCTCGGACAAAACCATGTACCCCGCAAGCTTTGGCTTCATCAAGGGGGACATGCCAACCCCTACAGTTTCAGAAGAGATGTATGGCTGCCGACGTTAAACAAATGGTTTGATTACTGGCTGTACAACGTAAAAAATGACGTCATGGAAGAGCCAGCAGTAGACATTCAGCGTGAAGACAAACATTGGGATACTGAGAGCAGCTGGCCGGCTAGGAGTACGAAACAGGTGGAGCTGTATCTTCAGCCGAAAACGCTCAGCAAAAAGCCTGGCCGTCATAAACAAAAAGAGCGGCAAACCATCTTTGATGATGCGCAGCAAAAAGCAGAAGACCTTGTATTGAATCCGGAAACAGATTCGGCTAACCGACTCGCATATGTAACACCACAGTTAGAAAAGAATGTCCGTATTAGCGGAACACCGAAAGTGAGCATCCGTGCAAGCATCGACCGTCCCGTTGCGAACCTGACAGCATTACTCGTTGATTACGGGCCTGAAAAGACCGAGATAGTAACACGTGGATGGCTGGATCCACAAAATCTCCGTTCAGAGTCCCGGTCACAGGCTCTCACTCCTGGAAAATCGTACGCATTGGAGTGGAGCCTTCAGCCGGATGACTATGTGGTACAGGCGGGCCACAAATTAGGATTGGTCCTGCTGTCCAGTGATTACAACTATACCCTTCGTCCCAAGTCAGGGACTAAAATTACTGTGGAGCCGCAAAAGAGCGAGCTGATTCTCCCTGTGACTGGAGGTAGCCATTCGCTTCAATGGTGAAACCAAAAAAGCCTGCTGTCCTGTACAGCAGGCTTTTTAAAAGCATTAAAACACTTTTGTCGTCCAGTCTTCGCAGTTCCACACTTCAGTAACGACCTCACGGTAAAATTCCGGTTCGTGGGAGATCAGCAGCATACTTCCTTTGTAGGCCTTTAACGCCCGTTTCAGTTCGTCCTTAGCATCGACATCCAAATGGTTGGTCGGCTCATCCAGAACAAGGAGGTTCGTTTCGTTATTGATCAGCTTGCAGAGACGGACTTTTGCTTTTTCTCCTCCGCTGAGTACCTGTACTTTGCTTTCAATATGCTTGGTGGTCAGGCCGCATTTTGCGAGAGCGGCACGGACCTCATGCATGTTGAAAGAAGGAAACTCGCTCCAAACCTCGTCAATACACGTATTATTGTTATTGCTTTTGATCTCCTGCTCAAAGTATCCAATATGCAGATATTCGCCTCGTTCTACAGAACCGGAGATCGGCTTGATTTCACCCAGAATACTGCGAAGCAATGTTGTTTTTCCGATACCATTCGCTCCGACAAGCGCAATCTTTTGGCCCCGTTCCATTCTTAGATCAAGCGGGCGGGATAACGGTTCGTCATATCCAATTACGAGATTTTTTGTTTCAAAGATCATTTTTCCTGAGGTACGGGCTTCCTTGAAATTGAATTCAGGCTTTGGTTTTTCCTTGGCCAGCTCGATGACCTCCATTTTATCCAGCTTTTTTTGGCGGGACATCGCCATGTTTCGAGTGGAAACACGAGCTTTATTTCTCGCAACAAAATCCTTCAGCTCGGAAATTTCCTGCTGCTGGCGTTTGAAAGCTGCTTCCAGCTGCTGTTTTTTCGCTTCGTGAATGTGCTGGAAGTTATTGTAGTCTCCTACATAGCGGTTAAGCTCTTGATTTTCCATGTGATAGATCAAGTTGATCACACTGTTCAAGAACGGAATATCATGCGAAATTAAAACAAATGCATTTTCATATTCCTGAAGGTAGCGCTTCAGCCACTCGATATGCTGTTCATCCAAGTAGTTCGTCGGCTCATCCAGCAAAAGGATCTCAGGCTTTTCAAGCAACAGCTTTGCCAAAAGAACCTTTGTACGCTGCCCGCCTGACAGGTCATGTACGTCACGGTCAAGGCCGATATCTTCTAGACCGAGTCCGCGAGCGATCTCTTCTACCTTTGCGTCAATTACATAAAAATCGTTATTTGTTAACGTGTCTTGAAGAACACCAACATCCTCCAAAAGTTTTTCTAGCTCTTCAGGTGTCGCTTCCCCCATTTTTTCGTACATGCCGTTCATTTCGTTTTCAACATCAAAAAGGTATTGAAACGCACTTTTCAGCACATCGCGAATGGTCATTCCCTGCTGAAGGACTGTGTGCTGATCAAGGTAGCCAACACGCACTTTTTTTGCCCATTCTACTTTACCTTCGTCTGGCTGCAGCTTGCCGGTGATAATGTTCATGAAGGTGGATTTTCCTTCACCATTTGCTCCGATCAATCCGATGTGTTCTCCTTTTAGGAGACGGAAGGAGACATCATTAAAAATCGCACGGTCACCAAAGCCGTGGCTTAAGTTTTTTACGGTTAAAACACTCATCTATATGCACCTTTTCTTGTTTGTTAAGATCACCATTTGATTATAGTATTAATTGCAGGGAGAACTCAATCTTTATGGGGGAATTTACTAAGAATG
This sequence comes from Fictibacillus sp. NRS-1165, assembly GCF_050468105.1. Taxonomy (NCBI): domain Bacteria; kingdom Bacillati; phylum Bacillota; class Bacilli; order Caryophanales; family Fictibacillaceae; genus Fictibacillus; species Fictibacillus sp. NRS-1165. The sequence goes on along the minus strand of NZ_JBDPNU010000040.1, from coordinate 34,222 downwards.
TTTCAAGCTGAAGTGAAATGGAAAAGTTTTCTTGAAATGATGGGAAAGGGGGACGGCATGATGCATGATTACAGTGTGGTTCCCAATCAGGGGGAAAACGGCTTGGTCGTCAAAATTCAAAATACAGCACCGAGCGGCACTTACTCAAGCCGGTCAGAAGCTATTGCACTTGCAAAAAATTAGCAGAGGAAGATAAACCCAGCAGGCTGCTTGTTTAGGATACTGAGCTTAGAGGAGCAGAAGAGAAGCGATTTTAACGCAGAACGTTAAAAAGCATGAAAAAAGGAGCCTTGGGTCCAAGACTCCTTCAATGTGTTGCGTTGTTCAACCTACGTGGTTTGATGCTTTTTTACTTATTGATTCGTACTACAAAATACTCACTGCTTTATTCTGCTTCGCGTTCCCACTATTAGGTCCAGCTCTTGGTTCTTCGCAAGTTTCGGAACAAAAACTGTTCCGATTCATGAGAGATCCCCTCCGTTTGGCTCTGAATAGTGTTTTCACTCATTTAATCACAAATACAATTCAAACTCTGCTTTAAATCGCTCTTTCACACGTGCATTCACTATCTGGTCCATCTCTCGGATCATTGCAAGTTTCGGAACTGTAGACGTCCTTAACCATTTGCAAACCTCCTGTATATGGCGGTATAGTGTTGCATCTTGCCTCAAACATAGAGCTGATCTGTTCACACATCGTACCTTTTACTGCCTAAACGTCTTGCTTAGTCTTGCTTTACAAAAATATGAACCACGCTAATCTTTTATTCCTATTTCTGTGTTGCATTCACTATTCGGTCCATCTCTTGGCTCATTGGATGTTACGGAACGATTGTTCTTTCTCATCTCAATTCCCTCCATATGGGTGACATAGTGTTGCATGGTTTGTTTACCCCGTCTGAAAGAAATAAAACTTCATTTACAATAAAATTTTATAATTTTTACACTGGCTTGGCAGCTGTTACGATCACGGCATCCACAGGTCTCATGTTCTTCACGCTTGCGGAAATATGAGAAAAACCTGCCTCCTTTAAATAAAGGGAGATAATCCTTCCGATTTCTTTTGTAGTATCATCATCTGCTCCTTTTTCGTGTGGCTGAAGGGTAACAGCTATACGGGCCTGTTCCTTCATCAGACTCTTAATCTTTTTAAGATCCCCAATCGGATCGTTCCAGATGAAGATGGAATTTACGGTATACACGCCATCAAATTTCGGTGTGTGCTTATCGGCTGAAGTGATGGGACCTTCAAACAGCTCCACGCGTCCTTCTTTTATGAACGAATCGTTCCGTGATTCTGCTTGTTTCTTCATGACATGTGAAACATCATAGCCGACGATGTGGCAGGAGGGATAGCTGCTGCACACAAATTCAATGCCTACACCCGGCCCATAACCCACTTCCAGGAGACGGTCACCCGCTCCCGGCTGCAGTGCAGAAATGGTCCATTCATTCAGTTCCTTGTTTTCGCTGGACATGATTTTACCCGCCAGCTTACCGAGCAGACCCTCGGGTTTTTCAAATTGTTCGAAGATATTTTGCCTGAAACTCATATGGTACACTCCCACCCTTTGGATTCTATAATCAATGTACCCGAAAAAAGGGGCATCAAAAAGCTGATGTTATAAGCTGCTGTCAGCCATTCGAAAAAAATATTTTCAGAAAATTTCATTAAATGCTTGAACCTTACGCAACGGCATGTTGTACAGTAGAGTTGCCGGCAGAAAGCTTGCGAAAAAGGAAGGAGCTGATTATGGAGGGAAAATATAAGATTGGTGAACTGGCCGCAGTAGCAGGGCTGACCGTTCGTACGCTGCGATATTATGATCAAATTGATTTATTATCACCATCAGCGCATTCCGGCTCAGGGCACAGGCTATATGATAAGAATGATTTTTTTCGCCTGCAGCAAATACTTGCCTTAAAGGAGTTGGAGGTATCTTTAGAGGAGATAAAATCGATTTTAAATGATAACCAATACAATCCATTAGATTTCGTATGGCTTCAAATTACCCGGATTAAGAAAAATATCAACGCCCAGCAAAAGCTTTTAAAAGCGTTATTAAATGTAGCAGTCCATATGGAAAAGGAAGAGAAGGTATCGGTAAAAGACTTCTCGATGCTGCTGTCAATGATGAATAAGCATCATGAAGAATTTTTAACTGAACGGAAGGGAAGTATCGAGCGCAGCTTGGACCGTCTAGGTGATTTTCTCACAGAAAAGGCTTAAGAATTAGATAAAGGAGGATAAATGATGAGTGGACGATCTGTTTCACATGACACGTTTATTATTGACCGCTACTACGATGTAACGCCTTCAAGAGTATATACGGCCTGGGCCGATCCAGATGAGAAAGCCTTGTGGTTTCCCATTGGGGAAGAATTCGATTTTCGGGTTGGCGGAAGAGAATATAGCCAAGGGATAGCGCCTGATGGACATCAATATACCTATGATGCTATTTATCAAGAAATCGTTCCAAGCGAGCGGATCATCTATTCATACGCGATGGATCTCGGTAAAACAAGAATCTCAGTCTCTGTTGCAAGCATCGAATTTAAAGCGAAGGGAAGCGGTACCCAGCTTCTATTAACGGAGCAGGGGTCTTTTCTGGATGGACTCGATAACGTGTCTCAAAGGGAACATGGAACAAAAATACTATTGGACAAACTTGGAGAAACGCTATTACCAGCGACCTCTAAAAAATAACATTAAAAAATGAGCAACCGGCTGAAATTTTATCAGCCGGTCTCTTTTTTTTAAACAGCATGGCTACATTTTACTCGTGAAGTCCTTTTTCTTTTTGAAAAAATAGTAGGATGAGCCGACAGAAACGAGTGCAGCACCGAGTATGGAGGGCAGAATAATAAAATCTCTCCACTCGGAAGGTGCAAATAAAGCAAGCAGAACAATAATGCCAGCAGCGACAAACAACTTGGAACTGAAGCGGTGGGTCTGACGCCAGACGTTCTCATCAGCCAGTGTCCACGGAGTCTTGATTCCAACAAAATAGTTTGGTTTTACCTGCTGCATATAGTTTCCAAGAACGATAAACAATCCTCCAAGAATGACAGGCATCAAAGAGTTCATCGATAGGTCATAACCAAGTCCGGTCAGAATAACCATCAGATTGATCAGGAAAAAAAAGACGAACAGGGAAGAGTTAATTATAGAATAGCTGCGCGAGAAACTTTTGTAATTTTCTTTTTTAGGGTCGATCTTTGGCAAGAAGCGGAATAGTAAATACAAAAGAATCATGATGCCAAGATTCGTCAGCATGGCGCCGAGTTTGGTAGAGTATCCGTCAATTTCCCCCTTCATGTTCCAGTGGATGGGCAGTTCAGCCGGGAGTTTGGAGTAAAACACGAGCCAAAGAGCAGCTGCAGCAAGAATGAGCAATAATTTCATTTTTCGTTCTCTCCTTTAACCTTATAATCGGATTGCATGACACCCATGAACCAGTTCATTACATCATGAAAAACGGTTGTATTCAGAGAGTAGATGACGAACTGGCCTAGCTTCACATCTTGTATAAGTCCGGTTTTCTTTAAGGTGTTTAAATGATGGGAGATGGTAGGTTTGGTCATTTCAAAATGATCCGCAATTTCGCCCGCGCTCAAGTCCTGGTTTTTTAACAGATCAAGGATCTTACGGCGGGTGGGGTCCGCTAATGCCTTAAATACTTCATTCAATAAAATCCACTCCATTTGGAAGAAAAAGTATTTAGATGTTTATCTAAATATTACACAGAAAAGAAGGGGTTGTAAATAGGCAGGCAGTTCAATGTAACCAAAATGAAAGCTTTTTTTGATGATCGTCTAAAAAGAAAAAATTTTTTGGGGAAAATGGAATCCAAAGAGATTATCGTTCAAACTAACGAAAGGAGGATTTACGTATGAATTACTTTGAGCATTATCTGAAGGACATCCAGTCTCTCCCGATCAAAAGCCGCTACACAAAAGAGGACTTGCTGCTGCCTCAGTTTCGCATCGAACAAAACGGAACGCTTGACATTTATTATTCTCCTCATAATGAAATTGTGAATGACCAAGGAAAAGTAGTCATTGTAGGAATTACACCAGGCTGGATTCAGATGGAGAACGCGTTCCGCACAGTGAGAATGCTGATGGATGAAGGAAGAGAAAAGATGGAAATGTTAGAAGCAGCCAAAGAATCTGCCCAGTTTTCCGGAAGCATGAGAAAGCACCTGGTCCAAATGCTGGATGAGCTCGAACTGCCTGCCTTTTTAAGCCTTTCAGAGGCGGCCTCATTATTTAAAGGAAACAGGAAGCTGCTGCACACCGTTTCTTTGCTGAAATACCCTGTATTCGCCGGAAATAAAAATTATACAGGACACCAGCCGTCAATAAAGAGCAGTCCTGTTCTCATGAAATATGCGCGGGACACACTTAAAACAGATATTCAGCCATTGCAGAATCCACTGATCATTCCTTTGGGCAGAGCGGTAGAAGATGTTCTTCTTCTATTTATTGACGAAGGGGAAATGGATGAGTCACGATGTTTGCTTGGTTTTCCGCATCCTTCAGGTGCCAATGGCCATCGCCACAGGCAGCTTAAAGAAAGAAAAGAGGAGCTTCAGCAAAAACTAACAGATTTTTTTAAGCAATAAAAGAGGCCGCCGGTTTGTACCAGCGGCAGCATTTCTTTTACTCTTCTTCTTTTCGGTTCTTGAATGCTTCGTTCGTCACAATGTAGGGATCGACTTCCGCCTTTTCTTTTCCCTGTTTAGGAGTGATGCTGCCTTCCGGGAAATTACCGGGATGCCCTTTTTTCTTGTGTTCAAACTCTTTTCCTCGGGACAAATGGATCTTCCTTTCGTTTTATGGAATAGTCGTTACGTAAAGATTATGTTCTGATTGGCGATGTTTTAAACCATACCGACCAGTTCAACCGAAACGTCGTTAAATAATCCATTGCCGATATATTGGCCGTCAAGATCGAACTGCCAGTCATGAGGGCCGGCTTCGATATGTATGATCCCCGGCATGATATCCATTGTAATGGAAGTGATAAGTGAGACAGAGATCTGGTCATTCGTAAAATCCTCCGCTACTTTATAAGCAATTTTCATTAAATGCTCATCTATGATATTTAAATCCTTTTCCTCAAAGGCCATTACAACGTTCATTACGGTATATTCGTAAATGTTCATCCGCTCATCCCCTTAAGCTTATTTAAAACTATCATTTCCAAAAAACTATGAATCTATTCATGATGAATCAGCAAATACCCTCTTTCGGGAAAAAAGAAGCTGGATTGCAATACATACGCAGAACAGGCGTGTATGCTATTATTTTTGACGATCGGAGAGAAAAAATAGCCGTAATGAAGACCCAGAAGGGCTTCTTCTTGCCTGGAGGGACAGAGGGTGAGGAGTCACATGCTGAATGCTTGCAGCGCGAGGCAACGGAAGAACTGGGATGGAGCAGTCTCATCAAACAATAGATTGGGCGGGGGGTGGGCTGTTGCACAGGCTTATCAGTTAATGTGAAAAGAGCCGGATATGAGCCGGCTCTTATTTAACGCTTGGCATTTCTTTTACAACAATGACCGGTGTTGTTTTGCGCAGTAAACAATCATCCAGTTCACCTAAAGGGATAAGGCCCAGAGTCATGGCTGCTTCAATCTTTTGCTTGTCTGGCAGCTTTGTTGTGATGATACAGTCCTGGAGATTGAGTTCCTCCAGTTTTTGAACTGTTTTTTCTGTATGAAAGCTTTCTGATTTTCGGATCTGGCGCTGAAGTTTATAGCTGCCGTACTGAACCTCGCCTTTTTCACTCTCGCCACAAGTAAAATCAAAATGAGCATTAAACTTCTTTTTCAGCTCTGACAACTCGGCATCGATTGCTTTGGCTTGCTGGTTCAGTTCGTGAAAGCGGGAAACCATCTCTTCGGTAACTTGTCCACTTTTTGTTTTCACAGTTTTAATCCCCCTCTAATTTCCTTATTACATCCTATGGCGAGTAAGCAGGAGATAGTACTGTGTAGTATAATAAAAGGAGGTTAAACACTCGTTTAAAGGAGGCATCAATCTATGGATTTTGCGTTTTTGATGGCAGAGCAGCGCATTAAGGATGCGATTGATAACGGAGACTTCGATCATTTGCCGGGAAAAGGGAAGCCGCTGGAGCTGGAAGACCTTTCTGCTGTTCCTCCTGAATTAAGAATCGGTTATAAAATCTTGAAAAATGCAAACATCCTGCCTGAAGAACTTCAGCTGAAAAAAGAGATGATGACGCTTCAGGACATGATCGGCTGCTGTATGGATCCGGGCGAAAAGGAAAAGTTAAAGAAAAAATGGAATGAAAAATCGCTCCGTTTCAACCGTTTGATGGAAAAGCGAAGCATCACAACATCACCCGCATTCGGTGCCTATAAAGATAAAATTTATAAAAAGTTTTAAATGCCTCGGGATATGGAATTTTTTTATGGCAACAGCTGCAAAAAGGAATAGCAGCATCACATTAAAAAAGACTGATCCTGATGACACTTCATGTGTCCTTCAGGCATCAGCCTTTTTCATTTAAAATTTATAGGTCCAAAATTGTTCTCTGTTCATTCGTTTTAACACTTCTGGCACTTTGTCTTTGTTTTCTTCAGCCATTGCCGCGATGATCCACTCCGTTTGGGAGCGGTGGGCTTTAATGGCTTCAAGTTTTTGATCGGAGACGGAACTCACATCGTTGATCACATCGGGTTCACCGAGCATTTCGTAGCAGTCATTGGAAAAAGCGACACAATGAACGGCAGGACGCTCATCTGCAGGAAGCTGCTCAACCGCTCTGATGACTGCGGCTCCCGTGGCTTCATGGTCAGGGTGGACGCTATAGCCAGGATAAAATGTAATGATGAGTGAAGGTTTCAGTTCATCAATGACGTTTCCGATTCGCGCAGCCAATGTTTTGGGGTCTTCGAACTCAACGGTTTTATCCCGTAGACCCCAGCATCGTAAATCGCTGATGTTTAAGACACCGGCAGCCGTTTCCAGTTCTTTTTTTCTGATTTTCGGCAACGATTCTCTGGTGGCAAACGGCGGATTCCCCATATTGCGCCCCATCTCACCCAGCGTTAGGCAAACATAGGTGACAGGTACTCCTTTTTTTGTATTCATCGCAATGGTCCCTGATACCCCAAACGCTTCATCATCAGGATGTGGGAAAACGACTAAAACATGTTCATGTGACATACGTTTACCTCCTATTCAAACGGATGAGGGCTCAGCTGAAGCGCGACCGCTAATTTGCCTTCCGCATCATGGCCAGCAAGGAGAAGCTGGCCGTCTTCGTTGACTTCCCAATGCGTCAAGCCTTCAGCGTAAACCCATCCAATGTTAATTTTTAATCCAGCACGGTAAGGTGATTTTTCTCCTGTGATCACCCCGCGCTCGAAATTTATTTTGGCGTTTCGTATATAGGCGCCCACTGAAAAAAAGGACTGATTAAAGTGAGAGGCGTATGCTCCGTTCGTTGTTTCCAAATGTAAATAAACATCCTGGTTCAAGAATTTGTCGATCTCATTCTGAACCGTTTCTGGTGTAATCGGCTGCAAGGGTTTCCCTCCTCAAAAAGCTTCATTTCAATCATTATACTTTAAGGATGACAAAGCGTTAAATAAACTGCTTACATAAAAAAAGAGGCATTAAAAATATTTAATCCCTCTTAGGTCTTTCTATTTTTGATCTTCATCATCCTTGCGAACAGCTTCCGTTGGATCAAAACCCGGCCGCGATTTCAGTTCATAATGAGAAGTCAGTTCTATAGCAAGTTCCACTTCCTTACTGTCATGTACAATTTCATTCTTTGGAACTTGAGGAAGCGTGGCTTTGTTTTTATCGCGTGCCGGCTGTTTATGGCTGTTGCCTCTGCCCATGGTTAACCCACCTTTTTCTTAAAATCGTATGTGAGTATAATCCCTAGGAAAGGCTTTTTTTATTCACTGCTCATTCTCTGGTTCAGCGATTTTTTGAATTGCGGTACGCACTGTGGTCAGTGGGCCCAACGTACTGGTTCAGCGGGAATGAATGGCGGATCGCTTCTGTAATAAAATCTTTTGCAACAGCGATCGCTTCTTTTACAGACCTTCCTTTCGCTAACTCGGCAGCGACTGCAGAAGAATACGTACAGCCGGCACCATGCGTGTAGGTCGTATCAATACGGTCGGATTCCAGGATGTCAAAGTTATCGCCATCAAAAAGCACATCGACTGCTTTTTCATGAACTAGTTTTCCGCCGCCTTTAACGATGACATACTTGGCGCCGCCAGCCTGAATCTTTTGCGCTGCTTCCTTCATTTGTTCGATCGTCGTAATTGGTGCCATCCCGCTTAGGTGGGCGGCTTCAAATAAATTCGGTGTGACGACGGTTGCTTTAGGAACGAGAACGTTTTGAAGTGTTTCGGCCAATTCCGGCTGCAGCGGTTCGGCCCCTTTACATACCATAACAGGATCGACCACTACATTTTTAATGTCATATTTATCAATGGCTTCTGCTGTCGCATGAATAACATCCACTGAAGCCAGCATCCCCGTTTTTACTGCATCAACGCCGATACCGGCAAGAACGGTTTCAAGCTGTGCTTTAAAAAGATCGAGTGGAAGCAAGAATACTTCATGATACCAGTCCCTATGAGGATCCTGGGCCACCACTACATTGATGGCTGTCATGCCATATACTCCGAGCTCCTGGAAAGTTTTTAAATCTGCCTGGATACCAGCTCCGCCGCTTGTATCGGAACCGGCAATGGTTAATGCTTTAAACTTACTCATTATCCAATCTCCTTTAATGACTGTCTTTAATTTTTTTATAGGTCCTATTATATCAATGTTTGCTATAGAGACAAAATCTTCTATTCTGCATGAAATTTACTGGATGTTCGTTTACACTGCTTAAAAACAGTGAAAAGTAAAAGCAGAAAGGGATTTCTTTGCTTCATTTGTCCAACTTATGTTTTACTAAATAACAAACAACATGAAAGGATGAATCGTATGCTGAAAAAATTATTTGGTAAAAAAGAAAATAAAGCACCAGCCGAAGAAATTATTGTTTCACCATTGAACGGTGAGGTCATTCCCCTTGAAGATGTGCCAGATCCTGTTTTCTCAGAAAAAATGATGGGCGATGGCATAGCGATTATGCCTGAAGACGGTGAGCTAATGTCTCCTGTCGATGGTGAAATCCTTCAAGTATTCCCGACCAAACATGCTGTTGGCATTAAAACACAATTGGGCATGGAGGTTCTCATTCACATCGGCCTTGAAACGGTCATGATGAAAGGGGAGGGCTTCACATCTCTTGTAAAAGAAGGCGATCGTGTAAGAACCGGTCAGCCGCTCATTTCCTTTAATGTAGATCTTGTGAAGGAAAAAGCGAAAAGTACGGTTACTCCTGTCATCATTACGAATGGCGATAAAGCTGGCGCCATTGAAAAGTTCAGCAGTGAACATGCCCAAGCCGGCACGACAAAGATTATGCAAATCACGGATATTAAATAAAAAACAGGAAAGAAGAGAGAATCTTCTTTCCTGTTTTTTATACTAGCACATTAAAATAGCGGGCTTCAGGGTGAGAGAATACAAGGGCTGTTACCGATGCTTCAGGTTCCATCATGAATCCCTCTGTCAGCTGAATGCCGATCTCTTCGGGCTGAAGGAGTTTAAACAGCTTTGCTTGATCTTCAAGATCCGGGCAGGCTGGGTAACCAAATGAGAAACGCTGGCCTTGGTATCTCGCTGAAAAGCGATCCTGCATCGAAAGAGTAACAGGGTCAGGGAACCCCCACTTATCCCTCATCTGGCGGTGAATGAGTTCTGCCAGTCCTTCCGCCGTTTCAAGCGCAAGAGATTGGAGCGCGAAGCTTTCCAAAAAACGGCCTTCGGCTTTAAGCTGCTGCGCACGCTCACGGATGCCGCTTCCTGCGGTTACTGCAAAGAATCCGACATAATCCATCTCGCCGCTGTCGACCGGCTTGGCGTAGTCTGCGAGGCAGAGGTTTGGTTCTCTCGTCTGCCGTGGAAACTCGAATGTCTCAATGATACGGGAAGTATCGTTAGGATCATAGATATAGAGCCTCTCTCCATCCGACTGTGCAGGGAAGAATTGATAAAGTGCAGCAGGAGCGATTAATTTTTTATCCTGGCTCTCCCGAAGCAGCTCATCGACTATTCCTTTTATCTCCAGTGCCCGTTCATCTTTCTCCGCAAGCAGGCGTGAGACCTTTCCCTTCACCCCTAAATGGTGACCGAGGAGCATCTGCAAATTAATATAAGGAACTACAGAAGATAAAGGGTACGACTTAAACACATGCCGTTCCGTATCTTTCGGCACAAAGACCTTAAGACTTTGATCAACAGAAGGGCGAACCTTAGCAGGTACTGCAACCGCAGTGCCTGATCGAGAGGCTATAAGTTCCTTGTCTTCCGCTGGAGTTGCCTTCACAGCGGGCTTTTCAAACACCACTCCTTTTTGAAGCTTATTCGCAAGGCTCAACCCATCCATGGCATCTTTGGCGTACAGCACTGTACCCTCGTATTCATTGGCGATCCGGTTTTCTGTAAACTTACGGGTCAAGGCAGCCCCGCCCACAAGGATGGGCACGGATATGCCGGACTCCCGTAAATCGGTGGCGGTAAGCACCATCTGCTGGGCAGATTTTACAAGCAGTCCCGAAAGGCCAACTACATCCGGATTCTCCTTCTGTATGGCTTGAATCAACTCCTGCGAAGTTACTTTGATCCCAAGATCGACGACTTCATAGCCATTGTTGCCGAGGATGATATCGACGAGGTTTTTGCCGATATCATGGACATCCCCTTTCACTGTGGCAAGTAACACCTTGCCCTTTGTGCTGACCGCTCCGCTGCTCTCCATATGGGGCTCAAGGTGGGCGACGGCGGTTTTCATGACTTCGGCGCTCTGCAGAACCTCAGCTACAATGAGCTGATTATCGTTAAAGAGCCGTCCGACTTCCTCCATTCCTGCCATAAGCGGCCCGTTTATAATCTCTAATGGCGCATCATACTGAGACAGTGCAAGATCCAGATCAGGAATGAGCCCTTCCTTCGTCCCTTCGACAACATAAAAAGCGAGGCGTTCGTCAAGAGGAAGTTCCACGACAGGCGTTTTTGCCTCTTTTTTCTTGCCGCGGTAGAATTCCGTAAATGCAGCCAAATTTTCATCAGTCGTCTCAAACAGCAAGGCTTTTGCCATTTCTACTTCTTCTTCAGGAATAGAAGCGTAGCGCTCCAGCTTTTCCGTATTTACGATCGCGTAATCCAGACCCGCCTGCGTACAGGAATACAGGTACACAGCATTTAAAACTTCCCGCCCGACAGGAGGGAGACCGAACGAAACGTTGCTGATGCCAAGAATCGTTTGGCATTCAGGGAACGTTTCTTTCAGCTTTCTCAAGCTTTCCACCGTCGCGTTAGCGGAACCGATATACTGTTCGTCTCCTGTACCGACAGGGAAGACGAGAGGGTCAAAAATAATATCGCTCGGAGTGATGCCGTACTTATTGACAAGAAGATCATAGGATCGTTTGGCAATTTCAAGCTTACGGCCGGTTGTTACCCCCATGCCTTTTTCATCGATCGTTCCCACAACTACCGCGGCTCCGTAACGGGAGATGATGGGGGCGACTTTTTCAAACCGCTCCTCACCGTCCTCCAGATTAATCGAGTTGATGATGGCTTTTCCTTGAGAGTATTTCAGCGCTTTCTCCAGTACTTCATCATCCGTAGAATCGATCACAAGAGGAACTTTTACCTTTTTTACCGCTTCTTTAATAAAGTTTTCCATGTCCTCCAGCTCTTCGCGGTCTGGGTCGGCAAGGCAGATATCGATAACGTGAGCACCTTTTTTTACTTGAGCGCGGGCGATCTCAGCTGCTTCTTCAAACTTTCCTTCTGCAATGAGCCGCTTAAATTTACGTGAACCGATCACGTTGGTGCGCTCACCGACCATCAACGGGCGCATGGAAGGATCATCATAGATCAGCGGTTCAATCCCTGATACGGTATGGGAATGGCTTTCAGGGACAGTCCTCGGCTTCAGTGGCTTTAACGCTTCGGAGATGGCCCTGATATGATCAGGGGTTGTACCACAGCAACCGCCTGCGATGTTCAGCCAGCCTTCAGCGGCAAAAGCACTGATTTTCTTTGCAAGGGTCTCCGGTGTCTCATGGTAGTTACCGTCTTCATCCGGAAGGCCGGCGTTCGGATAACAGCTGACCGCGGAAAGGGAGAGGGCGGAGAGCGAGCGGATATGGTCGGTCATGAATTCCGGCCCGGTCGCACAGTTTAAGCCAACTGCCAAAGGCTTCATGTGCTCCAGGGAGATATAGAAAGCTTCAATGGACTGGCCCGCCAGCGTCGTTCCCATCGGCTCGATGGTGCCTGACACCATAAGTGGGACTTCTTTTCCGGCGGATTTAAACGCTCGTTTGATACCGATAAAACCGGCTTTGACGTTGAGCATATCCTGGCTCGTTTCAAGAAGAAGAAGGTCGGCACCTCCGTCAAGGAGTCCCTTTGCCTGTTCTTCATACGAAGCGGTCAGCCCTTCAAACGTAGCTCCGCCTGTTACACTCAAGGTTTTCGTAGTCGGTCCCATTGCCCCGGCTACAAACCTCGGCCAGTCTGGCGTTGATACTTGGTTAACAGCTTCCCGTGCAATTTCAGCTGCCTTTTTATTCGTTTCATACGCTTTATAGCCGATTCCGTATTCGTCGAGTACAAGATCAGTGGCGCCGAATGTATTTGTCTCTATGATGTCGGCACCTGCGTGTAAATATTGAAGATGAACATCGAGGATTACATCCGGACGGGTAAAGTTAAGGTTCTCGTTGCAGCCTTCCAGGTCTTCGCCGCCAAAATCTTCGGCAGTCAGATTAGCCTGCTGGAGAATGGTGCCCATCGCCCCGTCCATGATCAGTATTTTTTTCTTAAGCTGCTGTTGAAGGGTATGATTAGACATTCTGAATCCTCCTTGTTTGTTGGCGGTCAATTTCGTAGGCATATTGTGTCAGTTCAGCTGTCAGTTCGAATCTCATAAAAGGGGTGATCAAATAAATGCCGTTAAACAGCTCAGAAGCTGCATCAATCAGTGATTTTGAGATCTGAAGCCCTTCCCTTGCTGCAGATACCGGATCATCTTTAAACGTTGCCATGCGTTCACGTATCTGATCCGTCAGTTTGATGCCCGGCACCTCATAATGCAGAAAGTCGGCATTGCGGCTGGACGTGAGAGGCATGATGCCAACGTAGAACGGAACCGGCAAACCTTTGACGGCATCGTGGAACTCCAGCAGTTTCTCTTCAGAGTAGACCGGCTGGCTGATAAAGTAATCCGCCCCGCTTTCTATTTTCTTCTCAGCCCGCTGAACCGCACGTTCAAGTGACTTTACATTCGGGTTAAAGGCAGCCCCAACTGTGAATTGTGTTTTCTGCCCCAAATCTTTTCCGGAAAGAGAGACACCTTCGTTGAACTGTTTGATCATTTTAATCAGTTCGATGGAAGTAACGTCATAGACACTGGAGGCTCCAGGGAAATCGCCGACCTTTGCCGGATCACCCGTAATCGCCAGGATATCGTGCAGACCGAGTGTATGAAGCCCCATTAAATGGGATTGAAGGCCGATGATATTCCGGTCCCGGCAAGCGAGATGGACGATGGGCTGGACGCCTGTCTGAGCTTTCGCCAATGAAGAAAGGGAAGTATTGCAGATCCTTGGAGATGCCAAAGAGTTGTCTGCAAGTGTAATCGCATCTGCACCGGCTTCTTTTAATGCCTTCGCGCCTTCAAAGAAAAGGGAAGTATCGAGCTTTCGGGGAGGGTCGAGCTCCACGATCACTGATCGCCTCTCCTTTAAAATGCCAGGCAGGGAAATCTCAGGCTTTTGTCCTGCCTCACGAACGGCAACTGGCTCCGGCCTCTTTTTAACTACTTTTTCAGTAATCGGCTGCAGTCCATGCAGTTCTTTGGAGAATGCTTCAATATGAGCTGGCGTCGTACCACAGCAGCCTCCGAGCAGGCGGATACCCTGTTCTCTGAACAGTAAAGCACTGTTTTTAAAATACTCGGCGTCTCCTTCATACTGAAACTTTCCATCGACATAAGAAGGAAGACTGGCATTTGGATATGCGGAAAGGAAGGCGTGCTTCGGAATCTCCACTTCTTCGAGCGTCTTGATCATATGAAAAGGGCCAAGGCGGCAGTTGAGCCCAACGACATCTGCTCCTAAGTCTTCAAGGCGTCTAATCGCAGTGTTGATAGGCGTCCTGTCGTTTAACACTCCGACTTCCTGCAGGGAAATCTGTGAGATGATCGGGACACTGGTCTGGCTTCGTGTAATTTCGAGTACGGTTTCGAGTTCCTCCAGATCGTAAAAGGTCTCCAATAGCAGGCCGTCTACACCTTCCAACAGCAGACAGTAGAGCTGTTCCCGGAAGCTTCTCTTAATTTCTTCAATTGAAAGCGAGCTTGGACCGGTTCCACGGATTCCTCCGATTGTCCCCAGAACATACTCTCCATTCGCAGCTGCTTTTTTTGCAAGTTTCACAGCGGCACTGTTCAGATCTTTCACTTGCTCCTCCAAACCATATCTTTGCAGTTTAATATAGTTGGCGCTGTAAGTATTGGTCTGTATCACATGTGCACCAGCCTGAATGTAGGCCTGATGGATGGACTGAATCTGTTCAGGATGGGTCAGGTTCAGCTGTTCGAAACAGCAGTCCGTCCCATATGAGTATAGAAGCGTTCCCATGGCTCCATCAGCAATTAATATTTTGTCTTCCAGATCTTTTAATAATCCCATAACACGGTCCTCCTGTTGGTTCGGTATCTTCCAGCGGCCCAATAAAAATAAAAAAAGCCTTCTTAAAGAAGAAGACTTTGAAAATTTCGAGGTCATTCTTCTTATCTTTCAAGTTCATATCGAACTTGTTGGACTTAGCACCTTTTCAGCTTTTGAGCTGAAGGTTGCTGAGGTGTCAACGGGCCATTCCCTTAACCTCTCTGGATAAGAAACCAAATTACTATAAAATTAGTTCTCTATACCTTACAATAATTGTTGGAAGATTTCAATAGCTTTTTCAAATCGTAATATGGAGATGTTGACCGGGAACATCCCTTTTTCACCTTTAAGGGACATTTATCATACACTACACCAACACTTTTAAAGGTGGGGATCACAATGCCGTGCATGGTTAATATTTATTATTTAAAGATAAACAGTCTGGCGAGCAACAGTTCACTGAATCTGGGATCAACCTTTCATAACAGCCACACAGCCAACACAAAATCCAATGGGGACAACAGTTCAGTAGGGGATCATTCACCGGCTGAAGCCATGATGAAGAACATGGTATACGATCCTGACATCAATGATCAAAACGAATACGGAAATGCGGATACAGCATTCAACAATCAGCCGGGATAAAGTTGAGAAAAAGAAGGGAGGTCTCTGCATGCCCTATCTGTTCAATATATTTAATATTAAAACAAACGGTGTGACCATGAACGGTAACATAGATATCGGCCCTACCGTCCATAACAGCCATACAGCCAACACAAAGTCAGTTGGTTCTACGGTTTCTCTTGGAGATTTTTCTCCTTCCACCGGATTCATGGTGAACAGCAACCTCGATCCGGATATCAGCGATCAGGGCCAGGTAGCGAACCCGTCAGCTCCAGTCGTTGCCCAGCCGTAAATCATGTCCGCCTGTTTTTAGGTAAACGAGTTGGTCTGTCCAATCACCTTTTTGTTCAAGCCATACACTGTAGGTAAAGAGCGAAAAGGATGGAACAGAATTGCGTTATTCTTTTAAAATCGGAAAGATCATCATAAACGGTATGACTCAAAACGGTAACCTCGATATCGGAACAACCATCCAGAACAGCCATACAGCCAACACCAAATCGGTTGGAGCGGTTGTGGCGTTCGGTGACTGCTCAGATGCCTGTGCGTATATGATCAATATCAATGAAGATAACGACGAGAATGATATGAGCCAAAGCGAAGAACAGGACGATCAGAAGAAATAAAGAAGGAGCGCTAAGTAGGTGCGCTCCTTTTTCTTGCTGTCCGGGAAGGAGTTTTTTGCCCGGAAAAAGAAGGCTAGTAGTGGGAGGTTCGAACAGAATACGCGCCAATCTCTGCAAAATACAAATATATAATGCCCGGAAAGAAAGGAGCACGGAATGAAGTTAAATGAACTGAATAGCAGGGTAAATGGTATTATAGAAGCTCACAATGGAGATTATGCCTACAGGATCGAAACGAAAGAGGGGCATATTGAGTATAGGGATGATGATATTTTTCCTGCGGCAAGCCTCATTAAGATACCGATCTTAATGGAGTCTTCCCGCCTGGCAGAACAAAAGCTCATTGATCTCTCTTCCAAAATTTCATTACATCAAGAAGGAAAAGCTGGAGGAGCCGGGGTTCTGCATCTCTTATCCCGTGAGGCAACCGTCACTTTGGCAGACGTTCTCATGTTGATGATTACGGTTTCTGACAATATGGCAGCCAACATCATGATTGAAAGAACGGGTATGGACAGAATTAATGCGCTGCTGGCTGAAATGGGCTGCAGCAAGACAGTGCTCGGTCGCAGGCTCATGGATTTTGAAGCGGTAAAGCAAGGAAAGAACAACTTTACTTCCGCAAGAGATGTCATTCTTCTGCTGAAGGAGATCGGACGCGGAAGGATGCTTAAGGAAGAGAGCAGGAAAGCCATTCTGCAGATCCTTCAAAATCAGCAGTTTCGGTATAAGCTGCCTGCTTACATGGATGAAGAAACGATCATGATAGCGAACAAGACGGGAGAACTGGAAGGAGTTGAGCACGATGCTGGCATCTTCACTTTAAAAGAAACGAAGATATATGCAGCAGTGCTTACCAATAACCTTCCTGACGAAGCGGAGGGGAGACAAGCTCTGTCGCTTATTGGGAAGGCGGTGAATGACTATATGCTGAGTTATCAAAAGAATTAGAAAAAATTGTTTTTGGCTTCTTCGACAAAAAATGATAAAATTATGAATACTTAATGAAAACGCATACATATTACATCAGAGGTGAAAAGATGATTACAAATCAAAATGATCAAGGGCTCAAGCGAGGCATGAAAGCAAGGCATCTATTTATGATCTCCTTGGGCGGTGTCATCGGAACCGGATTCTTTCTCGGTTCGGGGATGACCATTCATGATGCTGGTCCGATAGGCGCAGTGATTTCTTATCTCGTCGGGGGCTTTATCATGTACCTGACGATGCTCTGTCTTGGGGAACTTTCGGTTGCCATGCCTGTATCGGGTTCTTTCCAAACGTACACGACTAAATTTATCGGGCCGGGAACAGGATTTGCTATTGGCTGGCTCTATTGGCTCGGCTGGGCAGTTACCGTAGCTCTTGAATTTTTCTCAGCTTCCGCTTTGATGCAGAGATGGTTTCCCCATTCAGAACTTTGGATGTGGAGCTTAATTTTTGCAGGAGTCTTATTTGCATTGAACGCACTCTCTGCAAAAGCATTCGGAGAAGCAGAATTTTGGTTTGCGAGTGTTAAGGTTCTCGCCATTATTTTATTTATTATTGTTGGCGGAGCGGCGATTTTTGGCCTGATCGATATAAAAGGCGCCAGCTCAGCTCCAGGCTTCACAAATTTTGTTTCAGCCGGCTGGTTTCCGAATGGATTCAGCGCGCTGTTTGTCACCATGATTGCGGTTAACTTCTCTTTCCAGGGAACAGAGCTGATTGGTATTGCATCTGGAGAAAGTGAAAATCCTGAAAAAACCATTCCACGCTCCATTCGTCAAACGGTTTGGAGAACACTTTTCTTTTTCGTTCTTGCGATCGGTGTGCTTGCGGCTTTAATGCCGATGGCTAAAGCAGGAAAAGTGGAAAGCCCGTTTGTCGTCGTCTTTGACAGCATCGGGATCCCGTATGCTGCGGATATCATGAACTTTGTTATCTTAACAGCGCTGTTATCAGTTGCTAACTCTGGTTTGTATGCGGCAACTCGTATGCTGTACTCACTTTCGAAAGAAGGAATGGCAAGTCCGGCTCTTGGAAGGGTGAACAAACGCGGGATTCCGATGAACGCGTTGTATATCACGATAGGCGTCGCCTTGCTTTCTTTATTGTCCGCATTTAAGGCCGAAAAAACGGTGTTTGAATGGCTTCTGTCATTGGCAGGCCTCGGTGCACAAGTGGGCTGGATTGCCATTACCGCGTCACAGTTCGCGTTTAGAAGAAAGTTCATTCGTGACGGAGGAAAGGTTGAGGATTTGAAGTTTAAAGTGCCATTGTTTCCTATTCTTCCGCTTTTCGCTACTACGCTGAACCTTGGTGTATTGATCAGTATGGCCTTTGATCCTGAACAGCGCCTTGCCCTTTATCTGGGTGTTCCCTTCTTTATCGGCTGCTATCTTTATTATTACCTGGTCATTAAGAAAAGAGAGAAAACAGGCGCTCTGCAGCGTAAAGCGATATAAGCAATAACAGCATCTCGATTAAGGGGTGCTGTTTTTTTGTTCCTAATTTCCAATTATTGTTTTTTGGTTGACAGGATGCAGCAACTCTATTACTATTGGATATTGTACAACAGTACTTCAACGCATAAAAGCGTTTAAGTATTTAAGTGAAGAAAGAGCATTGCATCTGGGAGAGGTCATCATGAACAGTAAAATCAAATTGCCAGGAGTCATCCTGTTATTCTTATTAATTGTAGCAACAATGTTTACAAGCCTTGTTGTTCTAAAGGTAGAACCCCATATTCCGTTGTTCTTTTGTGTCATACTAACTGGTATTTTTGCCGTGCTTTGGGGAGCGGACTGGAAAGTCATAGAGAAAGGGCTCATATCAGGAGTCATAAGCGGCATTCAGCCATTGCTTCTTTTGATTATGATCAGTTTTGTCATCGCAAGCTGGATGATGAGCGGAGCGGTTCCAACCCTTTTATTTTATGGGATGGACTATATTAGGCCCGAATGGTTTGCTCTAAGCGCTTTATTCATTACCATATTGGTTTCAACGTTTACTGGCAGCAGTTTTACGACCGCCAGTACGGTGGGGGTAGCTCTCATGGGAATTGCTCATGTGATGAACATGGATCCTGGCTTAGCAGCAGGAGCCATCGTTTGTGGGGCGTGTTTTGGAGACAAGATGTCACCGCTGTCTGATTCCACTAATCTTGCTTCGGGCACGGTAGGTGTCAATTTATTTGAACACATCCGCCATATGATGTGGACCACTGTCCCCGCTCTGATCATTACCGCAGTCATCTTTTTCTTTGCTGGCCATCAGCCCCCGGGAACATCGATTGTACAGCTGGCTGAAATGAAAAAAACGTTGGGTGAACACTTTACCATTACACCGTTCACACTTATTTCACCGTTAATCGTAATGGTAATGGCGTTCCGAAAGTTGCCGATCATTCCAACGCTGCTTACAGGAGTATTTACCGCTGTCCTCACGACACTCATCCTGAATCCGGACTTTACGATCTCTCATATGATCAATGCGCTGGAAAATGGATTGAATATGAAGACAGGGAACGAAGCGGTGGATGCGATTGTAAACAAGGGCGGTCTTATCCCGATGATGTGGTCGGTATCACTGATCATCATTGCACTGTCGCTTGGCGGGCTTCTTCAGGAGCTTGGAATGATTGATATCATGATTCGTTCATTTGAGAACTCGCTTAAGACAACCGGCCATCTCATTGCAGCAGCTGCTGCATCAGGGCTTGGAGTAAACCTTCTGACAGGTGAGATGTATCTTTCTATTATTCTTCCGGGGCAAGCCTTTAAAAAGCACTTTGAAAAAAACGATGTCCCGTTAATAAATCTTACCAGAACGATGGAGGATGCGGGTACCCTGATCAATCCTCTCGTTCCGTGGAGTGTGAGCGGCGCCTTTTTCGCAGCTACCCTAGGGGTATCAGCTCTTGATTATATCCCGTATGCTTTTTTACTGTATTTGTCACCGCTGTTCACCTTGTTTTACGGGTACACAGGAATTGGATTGGCCAAGACAAAAGCTCATGCAGAAGCACTAACTAAAGCTTCATAAAATAATGGTGCATCAGGATCCCCTCCTGATGCTTTTTTTATTTGTGTGAATGCAGGCTTCATTTAGTTCATATGATGAAATGATTAAGTGTATAGACAGAACTAAAGGAAGAGGGAGGCGTGAGTGATGAAACACGTTCGGGGCCAAAAAGTCTTTTTATCTGATGCTGACCTGACATCCCTGATCTACACTCACTATGGATTAACGGTCCATTCCATTGAGCGTGTACTCGCTATTCCAAAGGTGCATACAGATCAAGGGATCTTTGGTTTTAAGAATGCGAACGAACTGAAGGATCTGCCGTTTGTCGCCCATTGTATTGAATGGGTGAAACAAAACCACTTTGCCTGTATCCCAAGCGTCCTGCCATGTCATAATGGACAGGTATATTTTGAATATAAGAATGAACTGTACTATATGGAAGAGTGGGCGAAGGGCGGGGATATCCTGTTTGCAGACCTTTCATTGTGTGAAAGGATAGGAGCTGCACTCGCTCATTTTCATCACGCATCTGAAGGGGCTGTACCTCCTCCGGACAGCTCCCGGATGGAGTACGGCAGCCGAACCCATAAATTGAACGGCCTTTACCAGAATATTCAAAAATGGAAGGCAGAATATAAGCCTGTTCCGGAATGGAACTTCGAGCCGTGGATGCTGGAAGTGCTTGAAAAGCGATGCAGGCTGGCTTATTCCTATATCCAACGGATGGAAGAAGAGCATGGCGAAGTGAAAGGAGTCCTATGCCACGGCAGTCTGCACCAAAGAAACATTCTGCTGGACGCGGATGACAAGATTTATTTCATTGATGTGGAGTCTTTGGTATTTGCAGAACGCTCTTATGATCTCGCATCGTTCATCCACTATTATGCACCGTCCTTCAATTGGAATCCTGCGGTCATCTACCGATTTATTAAAGGTTATCAGGAACATTCCAAACAGTCTCTCTCATTTAATGAATGGAAGTTTTTATTCTCCTTTCTCGCGTTTCCGAGAAGGATTGAAAGCTGGTGCCATCGCCATTTCGGGAGCCTAACACCTTCAGAATCGACGTATTTTAAGCTGCTCGGCATCCTTGTTCACGATCAGACAAAGGAAAGTCTGTTTACACAATTCCGTCCAGATATACTGGAGTCATCATTTCAGCTGTTTCATGAAATGGCAAAGGGGAGGTTGGGGTGAGAAGGCAAACGATTGCAAGAGGCTTATCTAATCCTTTTAAAGTACTCCTTTTCGCGCTGTTTTTTTGCGGAGCTTTTCTTGTGTTTTCAGCCATTGTTAATACACCATTCATAAAAGAGCTTGACCGGTGGACGATGGCTGCTGTTATATCGATACGGACACCCAAATGGACATCTGTCTTTATGTTTGTTCAGCAGATGGGAAATAAGATGGTCATCTTTCCAATGATCACAATCATCGGCCTGTATCTTGCTTTGTTTAAAAAGTTCCATGAAAGCTTGTTTCTCTTCTCAACGGCGGCAGGGGCCTTTATTTTGGACGGGTGGCTGAAATCCTATTTTCATCGGCCTCGGCCTTCTGCTCAAACTCTTATTTTAGAAAATGGGTTCGGCTATCCGAGCAGACACACGATGCTGGCCATGGCTCTTTACGGCAGCATGAGCTTTTTAATGTGGACAAGATTACGGGGGAAAGGGACTCATTCGGCCATAAAGCTCCTTTCGTTAACCATCGCACTCGTTCTGCTCGTTGGGTTCAGTATGATTTATCTTGGCGCCCACTATCCGGCAGATATTTTTGGCGGCCTGTTAGCCGGAGCGGCCTGGCTCTGTTTTTGCTGCGCCTGGTTTATGCACATAAAAGAATAATGGTTCAGTAGGCGTTGGCATAAGCCAGCTGCATCGGTTTGGACATACAATACAGAGGAAAACTCCAAGGAACAACGATTTAAACGTTCGTTTAATCTTATGGAAAGGAGCTGTCGGGAGAAAATGAGCCATGGTTATCACCACCAGAATGAATTGGAGCACTATTACCAGCACTATCAATACCATGCTGAGATGTGTAAATATTATTATCAGCTCATGTTTGGCGAACAGAAAGAAACAGCAGAATACATGCTGCCTCCTAATATTGAGGTCAAAGAAAAGTGGAAGACCAAAACCTCCTACGAGAAGACCTATGCTCCCATTCAGTATCAGCCAGAGCAGGAACAGCAGAACTGATGCTGACGTACGACGATTATGTCTATGCTCTGTTGATCTGGTGCTCCCAACTGAAAAAGGACGTCCAAACAGCTGCGGACGATTGCGGGGAATTCCGGATCAGAGAGATCATCAAAGCCTATGAAAAGCGGATCGCCACATTCACCAAAGGACTCTATGATCTTCAGGAGTTAAAAACGTCTGGGAAAATCAGAGCAATTGAATCTCAGGCCCTCTGCTTATATAAAGAATGGAGCAGGGTACAACTGCTTCTTAAAAACAGCCTTTCATAAAGGTTGTTTTTTTGTTTTTATAATCACTCCTCTATTCCAATTCCAGTATTGAAAGTGCTTTCATGCAATGGTAAAGTAAACGTAACAACATTACGAAAACGTTTACGTAGAAAGAAGGCTGGAAATGTCTTATACGATTAAAGATGTGGCAAAGAAGGCCAACGTGTCAGTTGCGACGGTTTCCAGAATCCTGAACAACCTTCCGGGATATTCAGAAAAAACGAAGGAGAAGGTGCTTCAGGTCATTACGGAAATGGGATATCAGCCGAATGCTATCGCACGGGGGCTGATTAATAAAAAGACGAAGACGCTTGGCGTGCTTCTGCCGGCTGTTTCTGACACCTTCGCTTCTGTCGTGCTCAGCGGCATTGAAGACATGGCTCATGATCTGGATTACAGCGTGATGGTCTGCAATACGGCTAAAGACGGTATCCGAACGATGAAATATTTACAGGCGCTCCGCGAAAAACAAGTGGATGGAATCATCTTTATCAGTGAGTTCTTTAAAGAAGAATACTATAACGCTATTACAGCTATGAAACTCCCGATCGTCCTCGTCTCCACCAAGTCTGCATATGACATTCCATTTATCAAAGTGGATGATGAGAAGGCGGTCTTTGATGGCGTTACGTATCTTCTCGAGAGGGGGCACCGGTCCATCGGCATGATCGCTGGGACAAAAGGCGATACGATCGCTACCATACCGAGGATTGAGGGCTATAAAAAAGCACTCAACAAGCAAGGTATTGCATTTGAAACGAAAAAAGTGGTCTACGGCGATTTTGGTTTTGAGAGCGGAATTGAGGCGGCAGAAGAGCTCTTATATCACAACAAGGATGTAACAGCTATTTTCTGTTCCAGTGATGAGATGGCTGCTGGTGCTTTATCTTACCTTTACCGTATGTCAATACGGGTTCCCGACGAGATATCATTGGTCGGTTATGACAATACAAAAGTGGCCGAGATGGCCATCCCGCCTCTGACAACAGTAGGCCAGCCGCTCTATGAAATGGGGAAAAACTCTGTTCGCATGCTCCTTGAAAGGGAAGATGGCCAACCGAAAAGCATGTTTATGCCACATAAAATTGCAGAAAGAGAAAGTGTTAAATCTATCGATCAATCAACAGGAGAGTAAACGGGGGTTTACTCTTTATTTTAACCGTTTTACGTAAACGTTTACTCAAATAAGATGAGGTGGAATCAATGAAGAAATTAATGGTGTTGGTGTGTGTTATTTCTCTTTCAGTCTCACTCCTTTCCGGATGCTCCAGCAAAGAATCTGACGACGGAAAAATTCATCTTGAATTTTTTCAAAACAAACCTGAATCTGTGGGAACCTTTGATAAGTTGATTGCTAAGTTCGAAAAAGAGCACCCCAACATTGATATTGAGCAGAATAATGTCCCGGATTCTGAAACCGTGCTGAGAACAAGGCTGGTAAAAGAAGATGTACCGGACATTCTCGGAATCGGTGGAAATGCAACCTATGGAGATATCGCTGAAGCAGATGTCTTTTATGATTTTACAAAAGATCCTGCAGTGGACAAGGTCATTCCAAACTACGTACAGGCGCTGAATCAGCTGGCCGGCAGGAAAAAAGAAGTAAATGGAATTCCGTTCGCAACAAACGCCAACATGGTGCTGTATAACAAAGCGAGGTTCAAAGAAATGGGTCTTCAGGTTCCAGAGACCTGGGACGAGCTGATCAGCACGGCGCAAAAGATTAAAAAGGCTGGGAAAATTCCTTTTTATCTTACTCTAAAAGATGCGTGGACAGGCATGGTGCCTTTCAACTCCCTGGTAGCCAACACACAGGGAGAGAACTTTTTTGAGGAAAGAGAAACGGATCAGGCAACGTTTCAAAAACGGTACGGAGAAGCTTCAGAAAAGATGCTGACTCTCCTGGAATATGGGCACAAAGATAATTTTGGCAGGGACTACAACTCAGGGAACAAGGCCTTCGCCAATGGGGAATCATTCATGTACCTGCAGGGGAACTGGGCCATTTCATCGATTAAAGCCATCAACAAGAACATTGACATTGGATCGTTCCCGCTTCCTGCAGTCAACGATCCCGAAAAAAACAAATTGGTTTCCGGAGTCGATACCGTATTAACCATGTCCAAGGACAATCCTCATAAAAAAGAATCACTCATGTTCATTCATTTTCTTCTTAAAGCGGAAAACACCAGAATGTACATGAAAGAGCAGAACAGCTTTTCTGCGGTTAAAGGGGTGTACCAGGATGACTCTGCTCTTGCGAACTTGAACCCGTATTTCAAAAAGCAGCAGATTACGGGTTTTCCCGAACATTTCTTCCCGGCGGGTATTCCAATTGCCAACCTTTTGCAGGGCTTTCTGATCAAAAAGAAGGAAAAGCCATTCCTGAAAAAACTCGATCGTGAGTGGGATAAAGTAAAGGCCCGGCAATAGAAAGGGTGTAAGAAGGAGGAGAAATTGATGAGGAAAAGTAGCAAAGTGTTTTACTGGATGGCTCTGCCAGCAGTCTGTTTGTTTTTTATCTTCCATACGATCCCGGTCATCCAAGGGATCATCTACAGCTTTACGAACTATAAGGGCTATGGAGATTATGAGTTTGTCGGGTTAAAAAACTACGTAAACCTGTTTCAGGATGACCGTGTATTTGCTTCTTATGGGTTTACGTTTAAATTTGCGATTATTGCTACCATTCTAGTCAACGTCATCAGCTTGATGATCGCGATGGGTTTAAACGCCAAGATTAAGTTCAGGAATACATTGAGAGGGATATTCTTCATTCCCAATATCTTGAGCATCTTGATTGTCGGCTATATTTTTAACTATATCTTTGCTTTCTTTGTGCCACAAATCGCGGAAAAGGCGGGGGTTAACTCGTTAACTGAGAACATACTCGGAAATCCGGATCTTGCATGGATCGGCATCGTCATCGTTGCAGTCTGGCAGGCTGTCGCATTCAACACGATTTTATACCTTGCTGGCCTTCAGACGATTCCGGCAGATCTATACGAAGCAGCAAGCCTTGATGGGGCTGGAAAATGGCATTCCTTCCGCCATATCACATTCCCGCTCATCGCATCCTTTTTTACGATCAACATGGTGCTTGCAATGAAAAACTTTTTAATGGTGTTCGACCATATTATCGCGCTTACCGGCGGTGGACCCGGCCAGGCGACGGAAGCGATTTCGATCCTGATCTATAAAGGAGGGTTCCAGGGAGGAGAGTTTGCTTATCAATCGGCGAACTCTGTCATTTATTTTGCAATCATTGTGGTCGTTTCTTTTTTTCAAATTAAGGTTCTTCAGAAAAGAGAGGTGAACATGTAATGAGCCGTAAAGTAAATTGGCCGCTGACGATTTTGTTGATCATCTGCTCACTGTTTATTTTGTTTCCGCTGTACCTGACGGTTGTGACCGCCTTTAAAACACCAGAGGAAATGGGACAGTCTCTGCTCGCGCTTCCTGATCGTTTTCATTGGCAAAACTTTAAGGAAGCGGCCAGGCTGACCAATTTCTTCCACGCGTTTCGCAACAGTGCGCTTGTTACGGTATTTACAGTAGCGTTTACGCTTTTGACCAACTCCATGGTGGCCTATGCCATCGCGAGGAATATGCACCGCAAGTTTTTTAAAACGCTGTATTACTATTTTGTCAGTGCGATGTTTGTGCCTTTTCCTATCATTATGCTGCCTGTAGTAAAAGAAATGAGTTTACTAGGCTTGAACAACATGGCGGGACTGATCTTTTTATACATCGTGTACGGCCTTGCCTTTAACATCTTTATATATGTCGGCTATATCCGGTCGATCCCCTATTCCCTTGAAGAAGCCGCTTATGTGGATGGTGCAGGCACATGGAAGGTGTTTTGGAAAGTCATCTTTCCGCTCCTTGCCCCGATCAATGCGACCGTCGGCATCCTGACTTGTCTCTGGGCATGGAATGATTTTCTGCTGCCGCTTGTCATTTTGAACAACAGGGATGCGATGACGCTGCCGCTAGTGCAATATGTATTCCAATCTCAGTTTACAACGAACTATAACCTGGCGTTTGCCTCCTATTTAATGGCGCTGTCTCCTATGATCATCGTTTACCTTTTTGCACAAAAATGGATCATCAGCGGTGTCACCCGCGGAGCTGTAAAGTAAAAGATAGATAGATGGAGTGGATTCTCATGAAAAGGACTTGGTGGAAAGAAAGTACAGTATATCAGATTTATCCAAGGAGCTTTAACGATTCCAACGGCGATGGAATTGGTGATATCAATGGAATCATTGAAAAACTCGACTGGCGTGAACGTCATCTGGCTGTCGCCGGTCTATAAAAGCCCGAACGATGATAACGGCTACGACATCAGTGATTACAAAGACATCATGGATGAATTCGGTACGATGGCGGACTGGGATCGGCTGCTTGATGAAATGCACAAACACGGCCTGAAGCTCATTATGGATCTTGTTGTTAACCATTCATCTAGACTTGGATTCTGGCCCTGGCGGAAAGTGGGATCTGAAACCTCTTGAACTGAGAGACTTGAAAGCTACGTTTACAAAATGGCAAAAGGGACTTCAAGGCAAAGGCTGGAACAGTTTATACCTGAATAACCATGACCAGCCGCGTATGGTGTCCCGTTTTGGCAACGACAAAGAATACCGTGAAGAATCAGCAAAAATGCTTGCGACTTTCCTTCACATGATGCAGGGAACGCCATACGTGTATCAATGGGAAGAGATCGGTATGAACAACGTTCGATTCGATACGATTGATGAGTATCAGGATATTGAGACGCTGAATATGTACCATGAAAAAGTAACAGAAGGCGGTGCGGATGCAGCACAGGTCATGAAATCCATCTATGTGAAAGGACGGGACAACGCCCGGACCCCCATACAATGGGATGACAGTAAGAACGCGGGTTTCACTGAAGGAACTCCTTGGCTGAAGGTGAATCCGAACTATAAAGAGATCAACGCAAAACGGGCAGTGGAGAATCCTGATTCAATATTCCACTATTATAAAAAGCTGATCCAGCTGCGTAAAGAAAACGAGATTATCGTGTACGGAAGCTATGATCTCATCTTAGAAGACCATCCTCAAATCTATGCGTATACAAGGACACTTGAAGAAGAGAAGCTTGTTGTCATCCTGAACTTCTCTGGAGATTGCCCGGTGTTTGAGATGCCGGAGCATGTGGATTTTTCAGCTCATGAATTAGTGATCAGCAACTATGATGTGGATGCGCAGGAGACCATTCAATCCATTGCGCTAAAACCATATGAAGCCCGTGTAGACCGTTTGAAATAATCTTGGGAAGCATAAGACCTTCAGCAGGCTAAGCCTGCTGAAGGTCTTTCTGTTAAAACCTCCCAATGTCTTCAGTGTTCATGGTAAGGCCGGGCATGCCGGGAACCCAGTTTGCCGGGATGCCGGTTTGAGATTGTTCTCCGTATTGGAGGGCTTGAATAAGCCTCAGAATTTCGTAGGCATTCCGTCCGACTTCGGAAGGATAGATGAGTTTGCTGGAAATATACCCGTCTGGGCCGATGATGATCGTTGCCCTGACCGCAGCACCGCTGTGGACGTCCAATACTCTATAGGCGCGGCTGATGAGGTGGTTACGGTCGCTCACCAGCGGGTATTGCACTTTACCAGCCAGAGGTGAGACTTCTTTAAATACTTTATGGGAAAAAACGCTGTCTGTGCTGATGCCGAGCACTTCGGTGTTCAGCTTCCTGAGCTCACCGTATAAAGCGGCGACCGCCGCTAGTTCTGTCGGTCAGACAAAGGTGAAATCACTGCCGTAAAAGAACAAAATAACCCATTTGCCGCGATAATCCTCGAGGCGAACATCCTTGATCTCTCCGTTTTGAATGGATGGTGCAGTAAATGGGGGAGCAATATCGCCAAGACCCGCACAATAGGGTTGAGGACCACACGTGTTGAACTGTTCTACGGACGGTGTTGGATATGGCTGATTTCCATCATACGGCATACTCATCCCAGTCCCTCCTTTCCGTTAGGTGGTGTCTATCTATCGTATGAAAAGGAGGAAGAGAAGTGTTTTTTATCTGCCTCCGCAGCCGCATCCTCCTCCGCCTTGTTGAGGCGGTTTTGTGTATTGCTGAGGGTATGCTGGATTTTGAATAGGGTAGCCCCCGTAAACACCCTGTCCATAGCCAGGGGCTGTCCCAGGGTAACCTGCTCCCGGATATCCGCCCTGGCCGTAAGCTTGGCCCGGATAACCAGGGAAGCCCTGCTGTCCATAGCCCATTCCAGGCTGCATGCCGTACTGTGGATACTGGCCGTACCCGTAAGGATTCATCTGGCGCATGAAATCGTTCCAATCTATTTAGATTTTATTTCTGTAGTTACAGCATATGCAGGGCGGTTAATAGTGTACAAGATATTCAACCTAGTAAGACGTGAATTAATTTATGTTTTCATGAGTACGCTGGGCATAAGGCACGAATATATCGAGTTTCGCTCAATTCAAGATGTGTTTGGCTCAATGATCTTCGCTACTGTGCGAAAAGATCTCTCTCGGATTTGCTTCCCGAGAAAGCAAAAATGGCTGAAAAGACAGGGGCAAAAGCGTTAGCTCGACGATCCCTTTGCTTTTCAGCCGGCGGCCCAATTATTCTTCTGCTTCTGGCTTAATATCAATATAGTTTGCTGAGGGCCTGCTTTTCTTTACCCGGATTTTTAAGAGGCCGTTCCCAAACGTGGCCCGAACGTCTTCTTGTTTTATGGCAAAAGGGAGCGGGACCAGCCGTTCAACCCGTTTATTGGCCTGTTTGAATTGAGAAATGTTGGTTTTATCATCAGTAAAGCGATTGGATTCAGACGCGTAGGCGATAATCTTAAGCGCTCGATCCAGCACCTCGATCTGAATTTGGCTCTGATCATAGTTTTCGAGGTTGGCGTGTGCGATAAATTCATTTTTGGTTTCCTGTACGTCCAATGGGAACGATAGATGGTCAACCATGGTCTGATAATGCTCAAAGCTCTTATCGATGAATTGTTCTAATGATTTTACCCAAGATCCTATAGACTTTTCATTAAAGAATGGCATGATAGGTCCGCCATTTTCCGGCATGATTAATCCCTCCTTAGTATATAAACTATGCGTTGCCGGCTACGTTCGAATCAGCAGCATCCGTATCTAATGTGTTGGTCGAACTGATAAATGTAACGGTTTGCAGGAAATTGCCTGTATTTCCGCCTCCAGAGCCGCTATAACCTTTGCTTGTGCTTTTAGGATTAATCACAAGGGTGTCACCAAAGTTTACGATTCCATCGGCTTGCACAGAGGAAATAGTTACAGGCCCCACGATCAGTGATGGCAAGAGAACGAACCTCCCTTTAAAAGTACCGTTTAGATTGCTTGATGCTCTTATTAGTGTATGTGCAGATGCCTCAAAAGGTGAGAAGGTATGAGGGTGAACACCTAGTGAATCGTGACATATGATATGAGGAGACTGTTGGCAGGGGGGTGGTTTGAAGTGCCTGGAATCGTAGGGAGTATTAATATTGCCTCAGTTTCGAGCAGCTCGATAGTCCATATCGGGGATGTTCAGGCCATCAATCCTATCAGCAATGCGAAGACCTTTGCAGGCGCAGGCTCGTTTAACACGGGCGATAATATAAGGACGAACACAGGCTACAACCTTACAAATACGTATGATATGGATGGGTCCGATAATGTGAATATGGGAAATAATTAGAAGCCCTCATTTAAAAAGCAAATTTACTGCCGATCCGGCATAAAACTTAGTAAGGAGATGATGTTATGTCGGATAGCTATAATCAATACTATTATATCCAGCAGATGCAGGGGCAGCTTCAGTGCCTGCAAGACAAGGTATGTGAACTGGAGAAGCAGATTGAAGAACTGACCAAGGATATGAAGAAAGTAAAAGACCAGCCGACCACACAAATCCAATACTCCTTTGATCAGTTGAAGATCGAGAGGCTTGATGGGACGCTGAATATTGGACTGAGTTCAGAAAGCGACGGCAAAAACATGGTAGAGGACTTTACTGTCGGCGGTGAATCGATCGCTGTTGGCGGAAGCAAGCCGCCACAGAGCGCTATGAGTTCAAGCAGGGAATATACAGAAATCATGGCAAACCTGGAGGAATACATGAACATTGAGGCGCCGGAAGACATTACAAAAATAGAAGAGGAACAAGAACATAAACTCGATGAATCCTATCGTGAACTGATTTTGAATGATATCCGGACACAGCTTCCGGGCAGGCTGGAGCATTACCTTCAAAAATATCCTCCCCATAACCAAGAGGGCATATTGCTCGTTGAGAATAAAGTGAAAGGTGATGTGTACAAAGGAATTGAGCATTTCATCTCAAGCTTAAAGAACAATAACATCGGGGGTGAGATCCATGAGATTCCAGGTGATCAATCATGAACTGTCTGTGGGCTCTCTTAAAATTGTAGGGGTGAGCATCTCTTCGCTCGTTTTGGTTGGCGATGCCGGGCATATTAGTCTGGCTTCCATATTTGATACACCACCGGAAGCCCTGGTGGTCGGAACCTCACTCGTTCCTCTAGCACTATAATATGATACCGAGAACATCGGAGGTCAATCATATCCACGTTCGTTCCATTTTGTTTTCATCGGTTGTAAATGTTGGAGATACAGGCCGGCTTGCTGCCTTTTCACAGGCACTGGCCATCCAGAAGTATGAGCCGACTTTTGATTCGGCGTTAAGCGGACTCATTAATTTTCCGAACTACCAGGCGTTTACTATACCGCGCCCCAGGCCTGCGCCGCCAAAAGAAGTCACGATGCAGTCTTTTAATGATCCTGCCTATATACGTGTAGGGACTGTTGATATTTTGGGTATATCAGCAGCTGGCATTCTCCATATTGGCGGTATTCACCACATCGACCTCGAATCGAGGGTTAAGCACATAAGGAATTATCGAACGAATCCTGATCCGAAAAACCTTGATATTGTTTCGGTTCCACCAGTAGGCAGAAGCATGCTAGACCAAGACAAATAAGGGAGGGATGACCTTGAATCTGTTTGTTAACCAGACCATTACCATCTATCAGTTAAAGGTACAGGGGATTCAGAATTCATCCGTCATGCAGATCGGCAGTGCGGGCATGATCCGGCCCGTTTCTAACTTGTACAATACAGGAGGCTTCACCGGGGAAGCTCCTCCGCTTGCCGCGGTCCCAGCTGTCGAACTCCCTGCACCTTCATAAATGTTTACCGCTAATAAACAAAGAAAGGAGGGATACCGTTGGATTCATGGAAACAGATGATGGAGTGGAAGAAGTTTGCTGATCAGTACCTTGGCCAAAATTTCTTTTCTCCTTACCAGCAGCAGGAAGACACACAGAGGGAGCAACAGCAGTCCCAGCCGCAAGAAGAGCGGGGATTTCCGGCTGTTAATATTTATGAATCTGAGAATGAGCTCTTATGCATTGCTGCCATTCCCGGCCTTGAGAAAGCGGAAGATGTGGATGTGTATGTGGATGACAGGAGCGTTCATATCAAAGGGAAAACCAACTTGATCGGAGGAAAATACAGAATAGCCAAGGAAGAGTTCGGTTCAGGAGCCTTTAGCAGAGAAGTGGAACTGCCGTATCGTGTCCGCAGTGATGCCATTCATGCGACGTATAAGAAAGGATTCTTGTACATTAAGCTTTATCGGCTGCCCGCTGATCGTCAAAAACCAAAAAAAGTAGACATCCGAAGATTTGATGATTGACCGATTGACATTTTTGGGAAATTCAACTAAACTGTTGGTTATAAAACTAGAAAGGAACAGGTGTATCGTCCAATGCGTAACTAACTCCTATTTTAATTGAACTTTATATTCATTTTTGAATCTAAACTTCGGATAGGATTAGTTTGCCCATTTTTCATGCCTGTTTTTTTACGTGATACCCGGTTTTACGGGACAGGTATCGTTATTTTTGTGCGAATTTTTCCTCTCTGATCAAAACAGGGAGGTTTTTTTATGCTTTTATTAGAAGCCGCAAATATTGAGAAGTCATACAGTGACCGCTTGATTATAAAACTCTCAGAACCTCTGAAAATCAACAGAGGAGACCGGATTGGCATCGTTGGATTAAACGGAGCCGGAAAGTCCACACTGATGAACATTTTAGCAAAGGAAGAAGCTGCAGATACAGGCAGTGTTCATGTCTTTGGAAGAATTTCTTCAGTTTTGCAATTTGGAGATGAGCTGGAAGAGAACCCTTCGGAAGCTTTGCAAAGAATCTGGGGAATTCAGGACAAGGAATGGCTGACCATGAGTGGAGGCGAGAAAACACGGTTGAAAATTGCCTCTGCCCTGCAGCAGAACCCTGACCTTTTATTTCTGGATGAACCGACAAGCCATCTGGATCTGCAGGGAATTCAGCAGCTGGAGAATGAATTGAAGAGCTTTCCTGGGGGCGTTGTGCTGATTTCGCATGACCGGGCGTTTCTTGATGAAATCTGCACGAAGATCCTGGAGATCGAAAATACAGTTCCAACCTTCTATTCAGGAAACTACTCAGCATACCGTAAACAAAAAGAACATGAGCGAACCCGACAATGTTTTGAGTATGAGGAGTATACGAAAGAAAAGCAAAGACTGCTTGAAGCTGCACGGGAAAAGACACAAAAAGTAAAGAGCATGAAGAAAAAGCCGAGCCGGATGAGCTATAAAGAAGCCAATCTCGGCAGGGGAAGGGTTAAAAGCAAGCAAGCGGCGATGATGAAGAACGTCAAAGCGATGGAAAAACGGGTAGAACAGCTGGAGAAAAAGGAAAAGCCGAGAGAAACGGAAGCCGTTCAGTTTGATATCCAGCAATTTACGCCAGTGCATGCTAAACAGGCGATCCAGGTAAAAGACGCTTCAAGATCTTTTGGAGACCAGTTATTGTTTGCTGGCATTTCATTTATTGTAAAGACCGGGAGCAGAACAGCCCTTATTGGTCCGAACGGCTGCGGAAAGTCCACCCTGATCGGGATGATCCAATCTGCACACCCGTCAGTATCTTTGTCAAAGGCCTTGAAGATTGGATATTTTAATCAGCAGCTCAACATCCTGAATGAAGATCTTTCTATTCTGGAGAACGTTTTTGAAAATAGCCCGTATTCCGAGGAATTCATTCGGACTTTACTCGCACGGCTGTTATTTAAAAGAGAAGATGTTCACAAAAAGGTAAGTGTGCTGAGCGGGGGGGAACGGGTAAAAACAGCATTGACGAAGGTTTTTCTTGGAGATTATAATCTTCTGCTGCTCGATGAGCCGACGAACTATCTGGACGTTTTTACCAGAGAGGCGCTGGAAACGGTTTTAAAGGCTTATCCGGGCACCATCTTGTTCTCGACACATGACCGCCACCTTATGAATGCATTGGCAGATCATGTCCTTGTCTTTCAGGATCATCAGAGTGCGTTATTTTCGGAAGGGAATTATGATGCTTTTCAGCAGCGGGTTCTAAAGCCGGATAAAGCTCCATCGATCAACCAAGGTGAACTATTGGCTCTAGAACTGGAGCTTGCTGATTTTGTCGGGCGCTTGTCCATACCGCGGAAAGGCGACCAAAAAGAGGTGCTTGAAGAACGGTATAACGAGCTCATCAAAACTGTGAATGAATTGAGAAAGATGACTTAATACGGAAAAAAGCAGGGTATTAAATTGAACTGCACCCCAAATT